>JAYREU010000014.1:0-15163 GCA_041908765.1 Candidatus Absconditabacterales bacterium | reverse complement strand
GGTAGACAAAAAGTTTATGGACAAGATTGTGGCATTTCTCAATTATGTGAACATGCAGGCTCTCCAAACAGATGGTGTGTATTGCAAAAAACTGGTAGGTAATATTGTTGAATTGAGGATACCACTTCCTAGATCCAAATATCTCCTGAGGATCATTGCATGCACATGAAGATGATCTTGTTTGCTCATGACCTGATGGTTGATAAAGCCTACACGTTATGATGATGCGGGGCAGACGCAGAGCGTTCTCCTAGAGTATGATCAGCAAATTGAGTATGCAAAACAGTGCCGAGAGGATTTTACGCATAGACAACTCCTGGCCTACACAGACCTGACTGATTTATTTTTTCCTCACTCCTCCCATGCCGATGCACCAAACGACACCCCAGCGAAAAAGCCTGGTCAAAACGAACTATACTAATGAGGTGATTGCCCTGACCATAGGTGCAAATATGTTGCATTGGAGGAAATACAAAGGTATCTCCCAACAACTACTCGCCCAAAAAGCACATATGACACAGACCGCTATCTCGGATATAGAAAACGGTGATGGCAATCCTACGATTGAAACCTTGAGCAAAATCGCAACAGCGTTAGAGATAGATATAGACCTTCTCACCAAACAACGCCTTTTGTGGAAGATGATCGAAGTAATTGCATATATGAGTGAACGTATCCCTGATATCGATATTCTCAAAGCAATGAAGTTGCTCTATTTTACTGATCTCCACTCTCTGGCTACCCAAGGACAAAAACTTACCTGACTCCAATACGTGAGGCGACATCGATGACCATTTACCCAAGACGTCTACCAACTCAACGAGGTGTTTACCAAACAAGGCGAGATCTATCTGCCCGCACATTTCACCACCTACCTTCTCCTGACCGCTACAGATCAAAAGTTACTTGATCACATCATCAACAACTACGGCACCTATACATCCACTGATTTGATGGAACTTTCCTATCAGTCCCCACCGATGCACGGATTCACCAAAGGAGACCACAAAGACATGGGGAAGGTGGTTTTGTAGCAGACCATTAATCCAAAGACAAAGAATGAATAGGGTTTTACAATCAATATATACATTTTTATGTAAAGTATTCATATAAGATAGATTAACAAATATTGTTTGCATTTCTTCCTATTTTTCATATAATAAGTCCACATTTAGCGTATTAGCCCTTATTTCCATGGAGTATGCAATGATCAAGAAGCTCAGGAAAGAGCATCAATGGACTCAAGAGGAGGTCGCTGGGATGCTAGGTGTCAGTAGAGTCACCTACAATCTCATTGAAAACGGCAAAACTCCTTGGGATCCTTATATCGAGAACTTACAGGATATCTTCGATGTCTCATTTTCTGCCATAGACAAACAGGAACAGCAACCTATCAAGCGTATACTAGATGAGGCAACCTACCAAAAGACTAGAGATTTGATTCTCTATATTTTGGAGAAAACGGTGCAGTTACCCAATGTGGGTAAAACCGTGATATACAAGATGTTATATTTTTGCGAATTCGACCTTTATGAACTCACCTGACAAAGACTAACGGGCATGGATTTTGTTAAATTACCCAAAGGTCCTGCGCCTGCAGGGTTTGATTTTGCTATCAGAAAAATGATTGAAGAAAATGCACTTGTTCCTGTGAATGCAAAGTATATGTGATACATGCAACAGAGATATTTGATTAATGAAAAAACTACGCACGACCTCCGAGATCAAAAAACAAAAGATATTATTGATAGAATCATCAGCAGACTCAAAGATATGAACGCTACCGAAATTTCTGAGTATAGTCATGGCGATCTCCCTTGGAAGGCAACGCCAGATATGGAACTCATTGATATAGAACTAGCATGTCACCGTTCATATCCATATTCAGCCAAAATAAAACAAGAAAAATTAGAAGCAGATATTGCTCAGATGAGAGCAAGTCGTGCGTTCGATTTTTTAGCGGATGAGCCTGATTTATATGATCACTTGATATAAAAAGGGAGATATAGTACTCTCTAACTACTATTTTAGTGATGGGAAGGGCGCGAAAATAAGACCACTACTCATCTTATCACAGATCAGAGAGGATTTTCTCGTTGTTGCAATATCTACACAGATCGATCAATGAGGTATGTATGATCTACTAATTGAGCCCACTCAAGGTAACTGACTGCTGAAGACCTCAATTGCTAGATTATCCAAGTTATCCACCTATACAGGAGAAACATTTCACAAAAAAATTGGGGAGATAGACTCAGCTTCACGAACTAAAATTAAAGATAATATGAAGCGTTTTGTAGATACACGGTAAATGCCTGTATTGATAATATTTTTTCTTGAGTGTATTGCGCATGAGCAAACTTCTCATATCCTCCCCTACCACAAACGATCCAATACCTCACTAAACCCAAAAATATATATGGCGACGACAATTCATTCACCGATGAGGACGCCGACTAAGCATTTCCAGAGTTTGATTTTCAGGATCTCGCAGACGTAGCAGATCACGTCGGTCGGAGTGAATGGCAGAAACGACCACACGATGATAAACGGAAGTTCTTTTTTTTGGAGTGCACGTTTGATACGTTCTATGTGTTTGGGATATTTTTGTTTGAAGTAGGTATCAAATCACAGGTACTTACTCCAGGTGTAGACGATAGTCGAGGCGATGGCCACACCTATCATCGTCACGACGTACAACACTCGCGGATCAAAGACGAGTATTCACGGGACCAAGAACATCGTCAGAGGCAACAAAAAGATACATCTCACCACAGCAATCAAGACGAAGTAGATCACCAAAGCAATTACAGGATTGGTAGCAAAGAGACGTTGGATATTTTCGGTCGCGAAGAATTCAGGAGAGATGAGCCAAAAAAGGAGCATCCCTACCAAGATACTCACCCAACTCCAAAACAATATTTTTTTTCTGTGCTGCATCCACGATGTGTACATATAAAGTCGTTTCAACTGCGCTCAGTATAACGTACTTGCGAGAAACTACAAGGGTGATTCCAAAATCTCTTGCGGTTCGTAGCCCATCCCGTATACTCTCTCCAATCAACTACGTCAAAATCATTTATTTGTGCGCATTCCCATGCATATAGTCCAATCTACTTTTGTGATGAGTAGCCCCAACGTCGCATGATGCCCAGCAGTGCTGACACCTGAGTTTGTGTTTATTGGCAGAAGTAATGTCGGCAAATCGAGTCTGATCAATGCACTATGCAACAAAAAAGAATTTGCAAGAACCAGCGCCAAGCCTGGCAAGACCCAACTGATCAACTACTTCGACATCGAAAGTGTAGATGACGAGGGTACACATAAACACTGGCATCTCGTGGATCTCCCCGGCTATGGCTACGCCAAAGCGAGTAAACAAGATCGTCACGACCTCGAAGATATGATCATGGACTACCTCGAACAAAGAACCAACATCAGTATGATCTGTGTATTGATTGACAGCAGACATACACCACAAGCGATCGATATTGCGTTTATCAATCAGCTCGCTGAGCGAGATAGACCCTACTGTATCGTCTTCACCAAGTGCGATCAGCCCAAACCCCACGCACTCCAAAAAAACATCACCGCATTCCTCGATGAAATAGGCAAGAAACGACAAGAGCTCCCCACCTACTTCATCACGAGTGCAGACCAAAAAACCTGACTCACGGAACTCCTCCATGCCTTGCATATACTGGATTAAACGTTCCTCCCCCTGTCAAGGGGGAGCGAGAGGGGGTTTTATTTCCGAAACCAAAACCCCCCATAATCCCCCCTTCACAGGGGGGAAATCGATCTTTATTTCCCCCTCCCCCATGCCAACCCTCGCATCCACCAAAACCCTCGTTCAAACACATATCTTGTGAAATCGTATCGGCTGTGATGTCCCGAATTATCTCCACTCGTTCAGAGTCTATGATGCGCTCGTGCGCTGAGGATTTGCTGAGGAAACGTGTATTGCGGGACTGTTGCATGATGTGATCGAAGATAGCACCGTCACGATGGATGATCTCAAAGCACTCGGCTATAGCGACAACATCTTGCGCTTAGTAGATTATGCAACGCATGATCTGACCATCACGGACAGTTTCACCAGATGGCAAACCATGATACAAAGAATGATCGATGCGAACGATCGCGAGGTGCGAGCTGTCAAACTCGCTGATATCTCAGATAATTTCACCGAGTGTCATCTGCTCAAACCGCATAATTTCGAAACCTTCTTGACCAAAAAAGCTCCGGTGTTTATTTATTGGGGCAATCACTTTTTCGGAGGGACACCCTTTTATACAGAATTTGTAGAAAGATATTTCACGGAGGTGAAAAAATTATATGGCTATTTTGCATAGATGACCAACACCACCAGACCCAACCGTTATGACTATCTCAAACTCCTTGCACTACTCACGATGATCGTGGATCATGTGGGCTATTTTTTATTTCCCGAGGTGATTTGGCTGAGAGTGATAGGCAGAATAGCGTTTCCTCTCTTTCTCCTCCTCGTCGGCTTCAATGGTTCATATAAACGAAGATGGTCGCTATGGTCTATGGCGATTGTACTGCAAATTATCATCACGCGAAGTCGATATGCGGGATTCACAGAGGATCCATTGGGGAATATTTTGTTGGGTATCGCGTTGACGAGAGTCATCCTCGGCCGAGTGACCACGCAATCGCGACGGCTACAGATAAGTATCTTTGTAGCGAGTATACTCCTCGCGCCGAGCACTATGGCGTATATCGACTATGGGACGCTCTCGCTCAGTGCAGCGATGGTAGGCGCACGAATGCATACACGACATCGCAAAAATCGACCATTCATTGTGCGAGGCATGGTCATCTGTGTGCATCTCTTCTACATGATTTGGCTACGTGATTTTCCACCCTCCACGCGAGGCGCTTTGGGAGGTGTAGCTCTCCTCTTGCTTGCTTGTGGGAGACGACTACACGCAGGCAATCTACATATTACAGGCACCCCGTATCAAAACAAGGCTATCATACGGATAGCTAATAATGCATTACGAATTTACCTCATTCATGGAGCATTACTCGCTGGACTTTCCCGATTACTCTAGAAAAACACACCCCGTCATGCTGAACCCCGAGCAAAGCGAGTGGGTGCTTGTCCCCGAATGGGGGAAGTTCCTAAAGGGATAGCAAATCCATGAAACATTTTAGCTTACTGTTTTTTACTTCGTAGAGTAGCTTTTTTGCACGAGCTCAAAAAAGCTACCAAAAAAAGCCCATCGGACGCAGTGCTTACGTATGACTTATCGTTTACGTGCTCATCAAAAAGCTCACTCCCTCCCGCAAGCGGGACCCGGTCGTGAGCTACGGTATATCACCTTATTACTATTTCGTTTTACTCCTCAGCAAAAATGCGTCCGATATCCAGCTCGTAATGGTGTGCCTTCTGGAGTCTGGTTTCTAGTCTCTGGAGTCTGGTTTCTTAATTCTTAATTCTCGTTTCTTATTTCTCCGTCCCAGCACTCGTGCCATCTGCGGCGGTGGTGAGAATATTGGAGAGCCAGAAGAGGCCACTTGCTATAAATCGTGCCATACCAATCATCACGATACCGATAGCCGCAGCTTTGAGGACTTTGGCACCAGCACTATACTTTTTGTCATCACCCGCAGCAGTCACCATTTCAAACCCCCCATAGAGCAAGAAAAGTAATGCTATGAGTCCCAAGATACCCAATACCCAGTTGACTGCTCCTTTGACGACTTTGAGGAACTTATCATCTTGCAGACCATCTTTGGTGCCTGCGATTTTGATCGTATTATTTTGGTCGGTCAATTCTGCGTCATCACCAAATCATTTAGCAGGCGCAGCGAGCGCACTACTAGCAAGGAGGGAAGCAAAACAGAACGATCCAAAGAGCGAAAGCAGGAAGTATCTCATGAGACACTTTATGAATAAAAGAGAACACTTGATTATACCTACCTGAGGGTGTATTGCAAATTTTCGTGACAAAAAAAATCACCTAGGTCTGTCGAGACCCAAGTGATTTTGGAGAAAATAGGAGAGAAGTATATTAGGTGTCTGAACCAGCAGTAGAACCATCAGCTGGTTGACCAATAACAACAACCAACCAGAAGATAATACTAATGATGAACCGAGCTATACCAATCAATATCAAACCAGTTGCAGCTTGTTTGAGAATAGTGAATCCTTCACCGTACTTTTTCTCATCGCCTGCAGCAGTCACCATTTGGAAACCACCCCAAAGCAAGATCAACAATGCAATCAATGCCAAGATACCGAGTACCCGGTTAACAGCACCTTTGACGACGTTGATGAACGCATCATTTTGGCCTTTACCGGTTCCGATAATAGTGACTTGATCAGATGATCCTCCATCAGTCTTGTCAACGAATGGATTCTTGGTATTGGTCAGCTGTGCATCAGCAAAGCTAGACAATCCCAACACGCCAAGAGCTGCTACGGGAAGAACGAAATAACGAAATAACTTCTTTATCATGTTAGTACAATGAGTGATAAATATGACTTAAGTATACTCACCCCTATATTATTGTCAAATTTTTAATCACATTTTTGGGGGATTTTGTGGGCCCAAGGACGCTATTTTTAGCAAAAAGTGATATAATAGGTGTTTTGTAATTACTTCTCTAGAGGAATTCTAATCGGGTAATCTTCAGGGATAGCATAGCCATGCATAGCACTGAGGCATTTCATAATGTTCTTTTGTCGATTGTACGGCGAAGATGCGTAGATGAAACCATCTGTATTACCATATCTTGAGAGCTGATCTAGCGTCGTATACTTACCGAGATACTGATTGTTGAAGACACTATACATGGCAATGACACCTGCCAATGCACTTGGGAACTCTACCACGTCTCCCCTATCATTATTTCCTACGTTACCAATATTATTGCGTGATTTAAAGTTTTTGAAACTTGTCTCCGCGAACCCAATACATATACCAAACAACGGATCAATCCCCGTATTCTCAGCAGCATCATACCAAATAGCAGGATCACGATACGGACCCGTCGCATAGCGTTGCAAAAAGTCATCTCTTCTTTCCTCGACACTGTCCCCAACCACCTCTATCTTTTCTTCGGCTAATTCTACCTCTCTGGCAAAGTAATCTTGTATGTACTTAATCTTGTAGTCCTTGGGAAGGGTATTTTTCTGCGGGAAGATACTAATATCGAGATGGAGCAAAGGATCTATATGTTCACCATTCTTGAGCAATTCAAACTGCAAATGAGGCGAAGAACTATCTACACCAGCGCCATTGGTCCCTGGTTCTCCTCCAGATTTCCCAATTACCTGCCCTCTTTGGACCACCTCACCTTCTTTGACCACTATACTACTCATAGGTGAATAGAACGTCACATACCCAAATTTGTGGACGATAGCCAGCCAATTGAGCGAAACATCGTCGTGGGAGGAGACCTTGTAGACTATACCAGGTGCGGCTGCACGTACCAAGCTCCCCTGGGGTACGTCAATATCAATTCCTGGAAATTCTTTGTCAAATTCCTGTAAAAAATCTGTATCTTTGAAGTAAAAATTGATGTTTTTGACCGGTAAAACAGGCCAGGTCAGATATTTGTTGCCGTCATCTCTATCACGACTATTGAGGAGGTCGTACGTAGCAGAATCTGCTGTAGCATGCGTGACTTTGGCTACTTTGATCGTTTCTATCTGATTTTGTAACTGCACCTTAGATTGGCTCAACTGTTGGAGTTTTGCCTTGGCTTTGGTCAAATCTCCTTGGATATAGGTCATGAGCTCATACAAGTGATTCTTTTGTTCGTTTAGAGTCGCATATTGTTGTTTATAGCCTACGACTGAGTCTTGGTAGGCAAGTTTTGTTTTGTTGATCGTGAGCATATAATTGGCATAGAGCAGCTGTTTTTTCTTGATCGTGTACAATAATTCTTCGAGTTGTACCATCAACATCTGTACGAGAGCGTCTGTCGAGAGACTCGCTGCAATATTATCTGATTTCACGAAAAGCTTCAAGGTGCTGACTGCCAAATCCTTGGTATAGTAGTCATTGCTAATTTTGTAGAGGAACTGTGCATAGTCAGACAGATTTTCACGAGTAGTTTGCAAATCGGTCTCAAGGGTTATAATCTCATTTTTGAGTTCTTTGATCTTGCTTTGATGAAGTGATACAGCGGTGAGGGTCTCTTTGAGAGCCTTCTTGGTGCGCGCTGTGTCTGAGATGATGTGCTCGATAGTCACACGAACGTCACCATATTGATCTTCAAGCAATGCCGTATGCTCATCCATTTCAGAATATCTGCTTTGCGCTTGTTCAAATGACTGAGACAAGTCCGAAAGCTGTACCTTGGCTTGTTGAATATCGATCAACGGCAAAAAGTTTGGATTTGCATAGATATCATCTACCACTGCTTGCCTAGCGGTATCTCCCAACATGCTGTTTTGCCCAAATACTCCACCATGCGAGATGAGGAGTATGCTGACGAGGACAATCCAAGATTTTGTCTGCATGTACACATAGGGAAATAAAGAAACCTATTTCATCGAAAGCTGTTTGGGGAAGTGATTTGTTTGTTTTGCTTTGACCAAAATTCTCTTCGCGTCTGACAACAACGGATAGCATGCCATCAGTGTCAACATATGATCACCATCGGCAATAGCCAATTCATCAGCCACTTTTTTGGGTCGTGTGACCGTGGTGGTGTCGACCGCATAGGTATACTTACGCCCATTCCACAATACGATTATCTCGTCACCAGCTGCCAACTTAGGCAATTTATAGAAAATATAGCCATATTTTTGTTGGTAGTATTCCCAGCCATCCACGCTTGAGTGCCCAAACAAGAGAGTGTTTCCTGCTTCTCCTGGATCACTCGTGAAAGGATACTTGACTACGCCCTTTTTGAGCTCATCACCAAAATCACCCTTTTCTAATTGCTCAGGCGTCGAGGTGTGTGCATCCACAATGGGCGCATCTACGCCTATCGCGGGGATAATAATTCTTTTCCCTGGGATTTGCGTATTGAACGCTATCTGGTAGTCCTCTACTTTCTGGTGCAAGTAATCGTCCAAGTGATGTTGGTACAAAAACGCATGAGTATCAATCTGCTTGCTCAATTGCTGTATACTTGCGGTAAACTCACGTTTGGTAGGTACAGTTTGTTGAGAGGCACGAGAAAGCTCCTCTGCTGAGGAAGTATAGCTTTGCAGGGTAAGTACAGAACTACTTGATTTGGATACAAGGAGATCTTGGACCTCATAGACGACAACTCTCCAGTTCAAGACCATCATTCCCAAGACAAAAATACCCCCAAATACCAAAATAAAGTCTACACCCTCTTTGGCAATCTTGTGTACCAAGTGTGTGAAATTGTGTTTGTGTTTATGCATACGAGAACTAAGTACTATAAATCGTATACTTATAGTAAGAAAATGTAAAATATTTGTCAAAAATATGTAAACAAAAAGACTATTTTGATTGACAAAAAGCCCGTAATCGAGTCAATTGAGATTATTTTTGACATAAAAAAAGAAAGGGCGCACAGCCCTCCCCATTTATCTTAAATTCGAAGAATCGGCCTACCCCATAAGCCCGATTCTGTGTTTGCCGACCCCCAAAGATACGTAGTAGCTTTGGAGGAGAGGCTTATACTTCATGAACAAGAACTATTCCTACACCCTATTCTTTATAAAAAAAAGGAGCTTACTCCATAAGCCCGATTCTGTGTGTAATATGACATTTCTCTCGATCGTCTCAAGGACGATATCTAGCACGACCCCCGTATTGCTACGAAGTACGCTTGCACGAAAGTACCGTTGACCACTCGCCAGGTCATCGACCAGGCTGAGGAGGACTAGCAGACGTGAGTCCGCATGTCCGCGTTGCACCTTTTTTCTCCCAAGGGAAAATAGTTTTCGTCTCTGTGGCACTTGAGTTTGCCCGGTTTCCCGACGCTCCAGCAACCGTTAGATGCTACTTGTTTGGTTCGTGTCGGGACTTTCCTCGCTGAGATGCCGAACATCCCAGGGTGTCATAGGAGTAAGCCAAGGTTGAGTGTGTACAAAGCAGGGGTATTTTCAAGTTGAAAACGCTCGCAAAATACATAGACTGATCGGACAAGTTTTATTCCCTTGGTCATATTGTCATGAAAACGTTACTTATTGGAGTTATGTTGGTAGCTGGTATTATTTTTGTGAGTTGCGTGATGTTGATGAGCCCCAAAGGTGGTTTGGGCATGGGACTCGCAGGTATGGCAGGAAGTAGTGAATATGGGAGCAAAAAATCTCTCGAACATACCCTCAAACGCACGGCATATATTACTTCTGTGTTGTTTGTAGCAAGCAGTATTGCGTTACCATACATTGACTAATATGTTACCTCTATGCGTACTCTCCCTCCGGGGATAGTTGCGCATTTTTTTTGTTTCTTGTGATGCAATCATGATTTTATGAATTCGTAGTCGCTATTCTCGATATTGGATATTGTTTTTGGTGTGGTGAGTATTGAGTATTCACGTAGGCTATCTCTACACCTCTTTTTCTGCAGACAAAGATAGTAGCAAAGGTGGCACCTTTATAGAAGCTTCTCTCCAACCTATCAATTACCTCCCCTACCTGACGACCGAAGAAAATGATCTTTTCTACCAAAGTTTATTGTTTCAAGGATGTCTCTATCCAACCGTTTCTGGGACAGATATTCTCTACCGTGAAGAGCTCTGTACGGTCACTACCAAAGATTATAAACTCTTCACTATTACTCCCAAAGCAGACATTGCTTGGTCTGATGGGGTAGATATGACACTCAATGACTTGCTATTCACCTACAAGACCCTCCTCAAAGACAATTATCGAAATATTAGTAGCCTTGAACCCTACAAAAACATTACGGTCCAAGCAAATGAAGACAACACTGCGCTCAATGTTGCCTTTCCTCAAGCCAGTATCGATAATATTATTTTCTTTACGAATTTTATTTTGCCAGCACATTTGCTAGCAAACCAGTCGCTCGAATCATATATCCAGACCTTCCACGAACAACCCGTTGGCACCTCATGTGGTAGATTACAACCCATAGAAAACGATCCCACGAGTGTCGTGTTTGATCTCGCCAAATGTGATGATATGTACTTGAAGTTCTATCAAGTCAAACAATTTACTCGTGAAGAAGAACTCCTCAATTATACGACGAGTAAGGAAAATACGATTGATCTTATCATCTCGCCTATAACCTATGCAGGCTATCGCCCAAATCAAGTAGTCACCAATAAATTTGCAGCACTGTTCTTCAATACGAGACGTGTCAGTGCACCCGTGAGACAATGGCTCGCTCGTTGGGCAAGTCAACAACAATTCCCAAAAGCGTCTGGCCAATATCTCGTCAAAGATCAATACCTCTTTGATGCGTTTGTCCCTGCAGATCAAGTCACCCAGTCGTTGACTGCTGCACTTGCTACGCTGCAAGCGCCTGCACCAACTACACTCCAGACACTGCCTGATACTATTTCACGAGCAGGAGATGCGGGCGAACAAGTCTATCAACTCTCCACGGGCATCACTGATAAACTCACGCTCAAAATGCAATTTGCACAAGTGTTTGATAAAGTCTCTATCACGTTCAATAATGGGGTAGAATATTTCCCTGAATCATTTGATCCAACTACCAAAACCACCCTCTACAATTTCAATCCCACCTTTAGAAATATTGCACCGGGCAAAAATACCTATACGATCAAAGGATACGCGAATGGTACCCATATCGCTACCTTCACCCTGGTTGTTTCGTATCTGACACAACCCACCTCTGCTGTTGCAGGATCGGATGGTGAAAATGGAGAGAACAGCATCAATCCCCTCAAGCTCATCTATTTCGATGATCCATTCAACAAAGTAATTATACAAGACCTCATCGCGCTGTTGAGTGGACAAGGACTCGCAGAAACGATCCTCGTTGAAGGATACGATGAACCAGACGTTTTCGCAGGCAAACTTGCTTCCAAGGACTATGATATTGCACTCAGGACTATCGCAATGGGATTGCGCAAAGATGTAGGTAATCTCTTTTTGACAGACAATGCAGATATCAATCCCTCGCTCTATACCAACCCAGAACTCAGTACGGCAATTAGCAATTATTTCCTCGCATCAGAGAAAGAAAAAGGAAAATACAAACTCCAAATTGATGCAATCTACAAACAAGATACTCCCTTTGTCTTGCTAGGCAAACAACTCTCATCGATCAACATCAGACAACAACTCGACTTCCCCTATCCGTATAGACTCTATGTATTGGGATGGAGAAAAGATTTCTTGCGCAATATTATGCTCTTCAAACATCTCAGCGTCAATCGAGATAAGGTTTTTGACAAAGCAAATCTTGAAAACTTCTTGCGTACTCATAATATAAAATAAACCCCCTCGCGAAATTCGTGTATTTGGCTATTTGTATATTTGTTTATTTGTCTCTTTGATAATGATCTATCTCATCTTCTTGGCGCTCATCTTTGTGATTTCTATTTCGTTGCATGAATACGCGCATGCGTGGATGTCCAATCGCTTGGGAGATCCCACCCCTAGACTCCAAGGCAGACTCACACCAAATCCTCTAGTTCATATTGATCCCATTGGATTCTTGTTGATTTTTTTGATTGGATTTGGCTGGGGAAGAGCGGTGATCGTCAATCCTGCTTATTACAAAAACACCCTCAGAGATGAGCTCTTGGTTGCGCTTGCATGACCTGCTACCAACCTCTTGCTCGTCGTTTTCGCAAGTGCTATTATGTTGGCATATGGCAAAATATTTGGTGCGGGAGCATTGCTTTCAGCTGACAATCTCGTCATTGCCTTCTGGGCGTTGTTTGCACAGATCAACGTAGCGCTTGCAGTGTTTAATCTCTTGCCTATCTATCCTTTGGATGGGTATAGAATTGTGAAATATCTCTACCCACGTGTTGGGTATTGGATGGAAGAAAATAGACAAGTCGTCACTATTGTGTTGTTGGCTTGTATTGCTCTCCCTTTCACGGGAGCGTTCATCTCCAAAGGTATTGCAAATGTTTCAGATGCTGTTTTCGGTGCGATCCATGGATTCATGACCTTCCTCTTTTTTCTCTAAACGTATCCCATGATCGATAAATTACAATCAATTGCCACCACCTATGAATCATTGCAGGCACAACAATACGATCCTGCTGTCATTGGTGATATCAAAAAATCAATTGAAATCAGCAAGCAACTCAATCAATTGCGTGATGCATACGAGCTTTACAAAGCTATCAAATCTGCTACCGAACAACTCAATGAAGCGAGAGAAATCTTACTCAACGAAAAAGATGCTGAAGTACTAGAAATGGCGCAACTCCAATTTGACGAAGCACAAGCACAACTCACCCACCTCGAAACACAAGTACAAATTGTTCTCCTCCCCAAAGATCCCAACGATGACAGAAATATCTTCCTCGAGATCAGACCTGGAGCGGGTGGAGATGAAGCAGGACTCTTCGGTGCTGAACTCCTACGCATGTATTTGAGATATGCGGAGAGACAGAACTGGAAGCCAGAGTTGATTGAGAATGATCTCAACGATGTCTGAGGTTTGAAATTTGCGATGCTCAAAATTGCCGGCAACAAAGTATACTCCAAGATGAAATTTGAATCTGGCGTCCATCGCGTCCAAAGAATTCCCGAGACCGAATCACAAGGGAGAATTCACACCTCTACCGTCACCGTCGCCGTGATGCCCGAAGTCGACGATGTAGAGATCGAAGTCAGAGCTGAAGACCTCGAATATGACACCTTCGCAGCGTCCTCTGCAGGTGGGCAAAATGCCAACAAAAACCAGACCGGCGTCCGCATCCACCACAAACCGACCGGCCTCATCGTCATGGGACAGGATTCCAAATCACAGCTTCAAAACAAAGAGAACGCACTCAAAGTACTCAAATCAAGACTCTATCAAATGGAAATAGACAAACAACAAGCTGAGCAAAAAGCGCTGAGATTCGACCAAATCGGCACGTGAGACAGATCCGAGAAAATCCGCACCTACAATTTCCCCCAAGACCGCGTCACCGATCACCGCATCAAACAATCACGATCCTACCTCCCCAACATCATGGATGGAGATATCGATGACATCATGAACGCCCTCATCGTAGAAAATCAGATGAAAATGCTCGAGGAAGTGGGTACTAAGAGTTAAGAGTTGAGAATTGAGATGTCATGCTTCGCTGTCGCTCAGCATCTAGGAAAATGTAAGCCATAGGGAATCCATGACTTTTTTTACAGCAAAAAAATAGGTGTTACCAAAGTCACGATCTACATCAGAAACACTGGGTCATGCAACACAGTGTCACTTGTATCACCACATCAATTTTTTCTGCAGGAAAAGCTTCCGTAAGTTTTTGTAAAAGCTCTTCGCGTACCGCGGGGATATGTTCTATTTGTGCAGGAGATATATTCTCGGGCAAGATACGAAATTGAAAATTAATAACACCCTCTTCGCTTGCTTTGATTCTCGTGCGAAAAGAAAGCTTGATGATCTCTCGAGCTTGTGGACTCAGGTCTAGTATTTTTAAAATAGCGTAGGTTGGCTCTTGATTGAGCGGAAGGTTGGCAAATATGTGAGTAGCAAGAACATAAAAAAGACAGTGTATATATTTATAGGTCATAGTCGAGGGAGATAAAAAAAATGATTCTCCTCTTGCAGAACGACTTTTTCGGTTTAGAATACATAGCTTTTATCATCTACAATACACCCATGCAAAAAACATTCACTACGCAAGAAGCAGAAAAAATAGCAACACTCCTCGGTATTGATTGGTCAAGTTGTGGATTTG
The DNA here is from genome assembly GCA_041908765.1 of Candidatus Absconditabacterales bacterium. Taxonomy (GTDB): domain Bacteria; phylum Patescibacteriota; class Gracilibacteria; order Absconditabacterales; family Absconditicoccaceae; genus CAYUST01. The sequence continues at coordinate 337 of JAYREU010000014.1, read as the reverse complement.
ATCTTGCACAATTCACTGCAGGCATGAACGTCGAACTCGAACACGGTGCACGTGATCCTCAGACGGATGTCACCCATGATGATGCACTCACTACCGGCAAAATAGCACGAGCACATCTCAAAGAGTTTCCTAATTACTACACGCTTCTCGATGAAATGGAAAAAACAGCAGAAGGGAAATAACTGCTCTGTTTTAGTTCCTCATACAATACTCATATGTCTACAAACAAACGACTCTATCGAACTCCTAGAGTACTTTCCGTAGTGGTTCTCCTGTTCATGTTATTACTCTCTCTTGATGTCTTCGATCCATCCTATACGTGGCAAGAAATGCTCAT
>JAYREU010000013.1:0-3177 GCA_041908765.1 Candidatus Absconditabacterales bacterium | reverse complement strand
TTTTATTCTTTTTGTTTTTCTCATGCAACAATTGAGACAAATCATCCCTGCACTTATGATTGGTGTGCTCGCAGGTGGTATCGGTACTTTTCAATCTCTGCAATCCAATCAAGCAAATATTCTTTCCTCTTCGTATGGCAATGGTGGTAACCCTGCGTTCACTACGCAGTCGGTAAGTATTCCTCAACAAGATGAGGGACAAAAATTTGAAGATGCGTGAGATACAAACGAAGATGGATATATTGTTGGCACTGATCCTGATTGACTCCCTTATGAAGATATAACTATGAATAAGGAAAATTTGCAAGTAGACGGCTCCATCGTTAACACGCGATATGAATGAGCATCAAATCAAGAAGTAGTTAATAGATGAGATGGAACAGTTGATGGGACAGCTGAATCTCTTTTTGCAAATCGTTATACATGTTGAAAAACCAGCAATGATATAATTGCAATTAATGAATATCGAGGAAAAAATAATGAATTTAATAAGCCAGTTATTGCTGGTCCTCAAGGATTTGAAATGCTCTTGGGCACCAAAATCACTACGCAATGCAAAGATCAACTACGAGATAATGAACTCCAAAAACATGTTCCCACCAAAGACACGCCTTATTCGTACTATGGATATGGTATTCGAGGGAAAAATCCTTGGAAACCAGGCAATAGCATATTTAGTATGACTCCCAGACAAGCAAGTGAAGGTCGTTGTTCATTCCAAAGACGAGAAAAGAAGCGATGGGGAGAGACCAAAAGAGTTGCTCACATACAATGTGGACCTATCATCAAACTTACTCCTGTCTCATGCAATGTCACGCTTAGTGAGAACCAATGAGTCTTCACACATGAAGCAACTTTCTCAAATGCACAAGATACCACTGCATCAATTTGTACCTTGAAAAAAAGAGCTTTACGAGGTACTGAAGGTACTGTAATTATCAACTCATATGAGACACAAGGCAAGAAAAATATATGAAGCAGTTCTGTACTATCAAAAAGCTCGCCTTCCAGTCTAACGAATTATCGAATAGACTGCATTGTAAACAATTCAAATACCTGTAGTTCAAATTTAATATCGTATTAAACGCAAAAAAAGTAAGAAAAAACGCACTCTCGGGTGCGTTTTTTTTATCTGGATTCTTAAGTCTTAAATCTTATTTCTCCTTCACTATCTTCATCACTTGCTGGAGCAAGAGTAAGCTCTCTACAGGCGTAATTTCATTGATGTTGAGATGGCTGATAAGTGTTTCGAGGGCATCGAGGGTTTGTTTATACTGATCGTTGATGGCTCAGAAATTGAAACCTGGCTGAACGGGTGCGAGTTGTTTGCGTTCGAGGGAACTCAACAGTTCCTTGGCTTGTGCAACAATAGGAGCCGGGATTCATGCAAGTTGCGCAACATCGATACCGTAGCTTTTGTTGGCACCACCACGGACAATTTTTTTGAGGAAAACGATATGATGATCACTTTCATAAACACCCACAGAGAAGTTGGTGCAACCAGGAAGTTCTTGTTCGAGGGCGGTAAGTTCGTGATAATGGGTGGCAAATAAGGTTTTGCATGACAGTTTTTGACACATATAGACAACTATGGCTTTGGCTAAAGCAAGACCATCATAGGTCGATGTCCCACGTCCAAGTTCATCTAAGATGACTAATGATTGATGCGTAGCATTGTGGAGGATATTTGCCATTTCTACCATCTCGGTCATGAAGGTCGATTGATTGTTGGTGAGTTGATCGCCACTTCAGATACGTGCATAAATACCGTCCACCAATGGAAGTTTGGCAGACGTAGCAGGGACGAATAAACCTGCTTGTGCTAATAAGACGATAAGCGCATTCTGTCTGAGGAAGGTAGACTTACCACCCATATTCGGACCGGTGATAAGGTGGATGAAAGAGTCCTGTGTAAGAGAAACTGAGTTGGGGATGAATTGTTCGTGTGATGGTAAATAGTGTTCGACCACAGGATGTCTGCCATCGATAATCTCTAGATCATAGCCCTCATGAAACTGAGGCCTCACCCATTGCTGATGAGCAACAAATTGCGCCATGTGGACTTCGAGGTCCAGACAACCAATGAGATGAAAGAAAATACCCAACGCTTCATGTGCTTCGAGTAAATGATCTACGAGTGTTTGCATAATTGCACGTTGCTCACGAGAAAATTCATCTTTGGCAGCCAGGAGTTTATTTTGGAGATCAATCAAATAGGTGCTGGTATAACGTTCGCCCGTCTTCAAGGTTTGGCGACGGATAAAATCAAGTCTTGGATCGTCATTGCGGAAGGTGCGTTCAAATGTAGCTACATCCTTGGGAGTTGCTTCGATGAAATAGCCTTGGTGTTGCACAAATTTGATCTTGAGACCTGTGAGTCAGGTATGAGAACATAAAAATTGATGGTATGCTAACAAGAGTTCGTCAGAATGGAAAGCAAGTTGGCGAAGTATGTCTAGTTGGGGATCGATACCCGGAGCAATATACTCGCCGTCCTCTTGGAGAGCTCACTCAATGAGTGTTTCTTCGAGATGCACAGCAAGAGCGACCAAGGTATTGAGCGTAGCATTGGTCATCCCTGCACGTAAGAGTTCTTGTTTGCACACCACCGCTTCCTCACCCAAAAATTTCTTGAAGACACCACGCAACGTTGCGAGTAATGACAAGGGATGTTTCTTGGTACGAACTTGTGCATAAATTCTCGCAATATCGGGAGTATCAACCAGTAAACGATGTAACGCAGTTCTCTCATTTTGATGCTCCATAAAGTACGCTATACGATCAAAGCGTGCTTCGAGAAGCTCTTTTTGCATGAGTGGTGCTATGAGCCTCGACGTAAGTTCTCTGGCACCCAGCGCCGTTTGGGTGCAGTTGATGCGTCCATACAAACTATGTTGTTTGTTGTTGTCATAGCTCGCAGCGAAAATTTCTAGATTCTTCAAGGTCATATGATCAATATGCATATACCCTACTGGCTGGACATGCGAAAGTGAAAAGAAGAGGGGAGGATGCTTTTGCATTGCTTCCACATAACTCAACAAGAGTGCGAATGAAGCTTTTCTCCCACCACCAACGGCAGCTCCAAATCCCTTGGTCGATGCTACTGCAAGTAATTTCGTAATATAAGTTTCTTCATCAGACACCAAGGGATGATGACTAATAGTAACGTTCGGCAGT
>JAYREU010000012.1:0-4185 GCA_041908765.1 Candidatus Absconditabacterales bacterium | reverse complement strand
CAAGGTTATGCATAACGTTGTCATTAGAAATCTTTTCTTTGTATGTTAAAATATTTGTATCATTAATTTTTCTTAGTCTTAATTTCTGTCAATTGTCATTAATGAAGAAATATGCAAGTAGAATATCATCAGACATCATTATTGCTCATTGATCTACAAGCGTACTAATGACCTTATCTTTATCAATTTCAAAGATCTTTATTTCAAATTCTTGCATGTTCTAAATAATATAATAAATTACAACAGCTATATACTATTTACAACATACAAAAAAACAATACCCGAAAGCATTGTTTTAATTAGCAGATGACGAGACTCGAACTCGCAATATCCTCCTTGGCAAGGAGGTGCATTAGCCAATTATGCTACATCTGCACGAAAAACTGAGACAGTCGCCTTGATAGTCATTTTGTCCATTACTTCAAGGGAAAGAATAAAGCGCACAAAAAACCTACTATTGACAATTATTGTGTAATCTTTATAAAACACCTACAAACGTACTCATTAAAATCACGCACAAAAAAAATAAACATGGGAATAAGAATCAGACTTCGTCGCGATTATCTAATGCGGCTTCGCAGCCAAGGAATTCTCTCGGGATTAGTTACTTACCTTATCCTGGGTGCTATTGCCTACTATTTGACGCCGCCTCAATTTTGGGATGAACTTCTTACCTTCTTCAGTGGAAGAATCAAGGAAATATCTCCTGGTGGAACAATGTTGCTCACTATGGGCACATTGATAGGTATCGTCGTACTGAGAATTCCGATCGCTTTAGTCATCAGTATTATATCCAAAAAAATACTCGGGAAACCAGTATCAAATCGATCGTTATTCAAATACGGTGATGCAAAAAAATACTGGCTTGCAGTGCTCTTGGTACTCGTCACCATTGAGGAAATAATAGGGCGATGGCTCTTTATAGACTTCTTGCCCGACGTATTTGGAATCACTAGCACCATTGGCATATGGGTGTTCCTGATCGCAGGAAATGCGCTCTGGACATGGATGCATCTCGCTAATTTTGAAAAGGAAAAAGAGAAAAAACTTGGATATGTGATTACTCAATTCGTAGGAGGATTCTTCTATGCATTTGTCTTTATCAAGTTTGGTCTGATACCGTGTATCTTGATGCACTTTATGTTCAACGCGATACTGTTCTCAGGTCTCAAGGGGCAAGTGACTGAGAGTAATAGGCAGATCAAAATAGCCTCTCACCTTTTTGTAGTCGGTATAGCTTATCTGCTCTTCAACCAAAATATCAGAGATCTGCTCATTTGGTTTGAAGGAAAGGGAACGCCTGCGCCTTTGCCAGGTTGGACTCTGCTCGACTATGTCACTATTACGATTGGAATAAGCTCTCTGATCGGAGCGATATTCACTCTCATCAACTATGATGAAAATACTGATACAAAAACTGAATCAGTGGGAGAAAAAATACTCGGAGCAATTATTGGTTCTCTCTTGCTACTTGGCATGGCCTACATAGCCAATTATATTCTCTCTGGCGTAATTTCTTCTATCTATCTTCGTATGGTGATGGCCTATTTGATTATTATGTCGATAGCGAAAAGTATTTCACCGAATCATGCAGTAAAATTGTTTTGGATAGGGCTCACGAGTGGAAGTCTTTGGATGTGTTGTGTAGTTGCACTCGATTGGAAAATTGGGGGGATCTACATCATAATTCAGGTAGTAATAAGTTTAGTTGCAAACTATTTCTTTAAAAAATACGTACCCTCGCAAACTATTCACCCACCTGACGCACCAAATCTAAATAGACCGTGGGCACAGGTGAGCAAACCACCGTTCACTATTGAAAAATAATCTCGCAGTATGCTGTGAGAGTTGCCTTCGTAGCGTAAGTTACGGAGGTTTTTTTATACCTTGAAATTATACTTCTATAATGTTATGTCGCAAACATCCTAACGATGATCGTTTCGCATAGAAGCAATGATCAACAAGAGAGTCACGAAAAGCATACTTCGTAGAGCTTCAATCTTTCACAATGAGGCAATATATATGCCTGCTGTGTAGAAATACACATACGCAAGTTTGTGGAGTCTTTTTCGCCATTTTCACAGGAGTTTTTGTGAAAATCTATTGGAGGTAATGAGGAGAATAATGGCAGTAAGTTCACTGAGTCTTGCGAAGAATTTGTATCAGGTCAATGACCATGAAGATGGTGTCGTATAGGTTGTAATAATATTTTCTCATGAGGTATACGTAGTATAGGCAAGAATTGTTACCACTATAATTGACGACAAAATACCCAATCATTGTCTCAACAAGACCGCCTTTCTCAAAAGTGGTATGTTACGAAAGATATCTGCCAAAGGTCTGATACTCATCAAAAGCACTGCTGACCACCATGAAATATCCCACAAGATCGCGTACTGATGCCACAACAGAAAGGCAACTACACATCACCAAGAAGCTCAGATGAGTGCTCAATTGAGGGATGCCATAGGGAAATTTCGTTCTTGCTCAGGAAAGGCATCGATTCCTGCCACATATGCTTCTTCATAGATTGCGGTATCAGGTATTCATGCATTGTGTAAGCGTTGCTTGACGCCGGCAATCATGTTTGGGTTACCACATATATAGAATTCATCAAAAGACGTAGCATCCTCCAAATAATCAGTCACTCTGCCCGTTAATCATGTATATCGCTCAGGCGGTTTTGAAACAATGACCTTTACTTCACAGTTGGGAAGCCTAGATACCTTACCTAACCAGTAATGATCTTCAAGCGTACTTGCACCAATGAGTAGCTTTTTGCTACTCTCAGGACATGACTTCATCATCGCATACAATGGTGCCAATCCTGTCCCTGTTCATATAAATAATTTTCTATTAGTTGTTTTTTGTAAAGTGAAAAATCCATGTGGTCCCATATATTCTGCTTTTCGTTTGTCTCCTAGCTTTGCAATAAACATACTTCATCTCCCTTGCGAGATGAGATTGATAGTCAGTGCAAATTTCTCTCCATGTACGTCGGCAATAGAATATGCTCTAGAAAAACTTCATTGTTTATCCTTCATAAACAGATTGATATACTGTCCTGGAGTGAATGAAAAATCTTTTGCTTCAAAAATCAACTCGACAATATGTGGAGTAAGCATAGTTTTTTTGAGGAGATTAGCCTTTTTGCGTACTGTTTGAACTCAGGTATGAGTCACCTTGATCACTTGCACAGGACACATACGTTCAGCTTCGAAGACCTTATCTTCGATACCTATCGTATCCTGTGAGATAACTTTGGACTGTCCCTCTACTTTAAAAACCGATGGACAAATCTTCTCGCAGTTTTTGCACGCAATACATCAGGGAATTATTTTGACGTTGGCTATCATGGTCAGAAGTTATATTTTTCAATAAAATTATCGGTCGTATGTATTTCATGAGTGCTACTTATTAGCAGTCCATCTAGATGATTTTTATGCAACAGGTCTATGCCAGTAGCAACACTTCACGTCATCACCGCTGTAGCAAAGGTATCAGTAGTGGTAGTGTCTGGCCCTATAATGGAAACCGAAATAAGTGCTCGATTGTTCTTTCACGTATGTGGGTTGATGATGTGATGATATGAAGTATTGTCTATTTTCCATGTCCTTTTGTAAGATCAAGAGGTCGATACTGACCCTTTCACTACATCAATCATACCGCATACACCTCATCTCCCATCATCCAATTCAATACAAAAAGGTGCTCCATCAGGTTTACTTCCTTGCACCAAAATATCTCCTCAGAAGTTTATTAAAAAGTTGTTGTATCAGGCTTGTCTGATTAGCGATCACAACATATCTACCACATATCCCTTACCAATTCATCACAAATCAAGTGCATATCATGGGCGTAGTGAGTAGCATCATGTATGTGCATCCAACAAAATATAGTCAGTGAGATCTAGTGAAAGTCATTTTTTCTGTTTCTCCTCCTCCAATTCGGTAGCTTGGAATTCTTTTGAAAAGCTAGTTCAATATCAAATATGCGCCACAGAAACAAAAGGATGAAATGCACCCTCGGTTTGTCTCATAACTTCTTGTGTCTTGGCTATTAACTGTAGGAATAAAGGTGATAGAAGTAGACTTCCTCATCTATTCAAACGTGAGAGTGTTGAAGAAGGAAGAAATCTTGAAAATTCCTTTTCAAAATCATCGATACAGCTGATTATCTGCTCTT
>JAYREU010000011.1:0-6559 GCA_041908765.1 Candidatus Absconditabacterales bacterium | reverse complement strand
GGAAAAGAAGCCAAGAAAACATATATTTATATTACCTTATTGGATGTCTACCTCCACTCCCAGCGCTCGTCTCGTCATCACCTCTTTCCCCAATGATGGGAGAAAACTGAGATATTTCATCATGGCATTACTCAAATCAGGGCTTGTCGCCTGTATCCAACGCCTCAATTACGCAAAGTCCTACTACTTCCGAGAAGGTGAACTCAAACGTGAAGAAGAAAAAATATTGTTGATCAAAACGATAGATACGAATCTCCCTGCGATTAAACAATTTTTCGCGAAACAACATCCTCACAAACTCCCAGAAATGCTTATTTTTACGCCTGAAACGACACCAGAGTATTTGCAATGGTTGATCGAATCACCAACGCAAAGACCGGTGAAAGGGACAAATAAGAACACTCCTCCCCCTGACAAGGGGGAGTAAGAGGGGGTTTTATTCCCGAAGCCAAAACCCCCCATAATCCCCCCTTCACAGGGGGGAGGATTCAGATTCTAACGTCTCCTGGATGCTTCCGCTTCGTTTCACTCAGCGTCAGCATGACGGTTGTCCTGTCTCTAGAGTCTGATTTCTGGAGTCTAAATTCTTAAATCTTAATTCTCCCCTATCCCTACGCTAAACAACTGTAACTCCTTGCCGTAGGTTTTTGCATATTGTGTTTCACCAACGATAGGATACCCTAGTGCAGCAAGATGAGCTCTGATCTGATGTCTGACTCACTGCAAAATTGAAATTTCTAATCGAGCAGTACCTTGTCCCATGTCAACGACACGAAAACGCGTAGTCGCTTCGAGCAAGCGTCATCTCCCCTTGGTCTGATGTACAGGATCTACACAAACGATCATATGCTCGTTGCGGTGCGCATGATGCATGATTGGCCGAGTGATAATTCGCCACTCACCATCACGTTGGAGTCCTGCAGGAGGTTTGCGCTCTAGTCGGCTGAGGTCTCCTATCACTTGTGCAAGGTAGTATTTGTTGTAGACGAGCTCTTTGTCTCTCATCAGCGTGTAGGTAGAGAGGTCTTGAGAAAAATACAAAAAACCTTGGGTGGGTGTATCGAGTCTATTGAGTAATCACCACTCTTGAATACGAGAAAATTGTGCGAGCAAAAGCTTTCTCACGGACATCCAATCGGTCCTATAGTGAAATTTTTGATCATATAACCGTTGTTGTACAAAGGGAGGAAGTATCGGTTGATACCCAAGTATATACTCATCTCCATGAAACAATGCATCCAAAAAATTATCTTCACGTCAAAACGTAGATGCGATTCCTCCCGGTTTTCGTCGCAACCAACATGCTTCTTTTTGCACTAACATAGTGATGGAGATAAGCAAAAATTAGGGGAGGCGGAGAGAACGCAGAATAGCAAACATCTCCTTGTGCATATTTGGCTCGAGTATCAACATGTAGTTTACTTCGTTTTGTTGATCTTCAAACAAAACAACAGGTTGCGCAAGGACGCTAATACTAGGAATAATAAGTGGATCGACACCACCAGAATATATACCAATACTACCCGCTAATCCTTCATTGATAAATGGCTTCTCAGAAACGAGAATACTTTGTAAAGCATCCTGAGCAAGGAGATGTTGTTCCATTTGATCAGCACCGAAGACCAATAATTTCGCCTGAAGTACCTCTTGGTCATCATACAATCGTACAGACTTCAGCCAATTTAATTCTGATAAAGTAACTGCTCGTCCCTGCGGATATTGAAAGCTTACGATCGGCGATCGGTCAGTTGCCGTGAAGGTCAGTGGTCACTCTGCCTCAGCTGCAGTTCATGTATTCTCTGCAACTACTTCTCCTGTGGCTACCACAACTTCGCCCGTTGCAACTGCTTCAGTGCCACTTGCTACTGTTCATGTATCTACTACTGCTGGCATTGCGCCGGTATCTACTGGTACCTCAGGAACCTGAGGCACCTCAATAGAAGGAGCATACCAATATTTATATCCCAAGAACGCAAGCGCACCAAAGAAAACCAAAATAAGTAAGATTCTCGTTCGAGAAGTGCCATGAGCTTTCACAGGACCTACCGGGGGAACAACTACCGTCGGAGCAACAGAAGGCGTATTGGGGTCTCCCATACCTGAGTCTCTGACTACTGGTTTCTCAGGTTGTGCTTCCTCAGCAACAGGAGGATTTTCGGATGAAATCACGGGCTGTTCTTGAGCAACAGGTGCTTCCACAACTACAGGCACTTCTTGGGAAGCTTCGATTACGGGAGTACTAGGTTGTTCTTGAGGCTGCTCTTGAGGTTGTACAACAGCTTGTGTCGACTCACTTTGAGCGGGCTCTACAGGCATTTCTTCCTCAGTATGTACAGGCAGATCTTCACCTACTGGCCTAAACATTCATGATTTATGATCCAACAAGGGAACATCTCATTCCATATTGTCTGGTGATGTTGGGGTAAGTTCGTCTTCCTGTGGCATATCTGATGGTTACAAAAAATATAAATGCAATTATTTTTGTTGCTTAGTTCGCATATCTGCCGCTCTTGCAAGAAGCAATGCAATTTCATATCTACTTACCGGATTATCTAGCGCTAGTTCATTAGTCTCTTTGGTAAGTCCGAGTTCCTTTGCTCTGATATGATAATAGTGCCATCGAGGCTCGACATCTTCGGGTTGATTGCCTTCTAATGCTCTGATCAAGACCGTCAGCGCTTGCGCTTTGGTAAGTTGTTGTTGGGGAAAGAATTTGCCATTTGAACCATGAAAGAGATGCAACAGACATGACTGGAGTAATGCATTTCTCAATGTGGGGTCAGCGTCTTCTAGGTCATCAAATTCACAGTACTTGGTCATATCTATGATACGCAACAACACATTCATACTAAACTGCGTGAAAAATTTAGCAGCTTCTTCTCTCGTCAAAATATCTTCACCTCTGAAGTCTTTGGCGTCAGCATACGTAGTCAATCCACGTGCATGCATCCATTTGACTGCAGAAATAAATTCATCATCATCCAAAAGAGAAGGAGCTTCTACTACCACTTCTTCTTGTGCTTCAACACTTCCTGTGTCAACATTACCCGTATCGATGCTTCAAGATATTCCTTGCAAGGTCGTAATTCATACACCCATCATACCTACTACCCATGTAATCATTGACTACACAAAAAAAACTAAAATGCAGGATCCATTACCCCTTTTATTGTAAACGGATGCCCAATTGCAAGAGCAATTGCTTGAGTTCATCTAGTTCTTGTTGTTCATAGTTGATGCCTCCATTGATGGCTCTATAGAGCAAGAGAGCAATTTCATATCTCGTGACTGGTCTATCCAATGCCCATACGTCAAGCTCCTTGGTAAGTCCCAAAGCTCTTGCACGATTGAAATAGCCTGCCCATCGTGGACTTCATGTTTCATCCATAGTAGTACCATCCAATGCTCTGACCAAAACGGTCAGTGCTTGTGCTTTGGTAAGTGGTTGCATCGGTTGGAATTTACCCGCAGTCCCCATAAACAAATGCATTTGACAAGAAAGTATAATACTCGCTTGCAAGGTACTGTCTGCACTGCTCATATCCGCAAAGTCGCAGCCCAAAGTTGTTTCATCAATAGCACCTTCTCTTTGTTGTTGGAATCCGACGAAAAATTTAGCAGCTTGCTCTCTCATCAATCGGTCATTGGGACGGAAGAGATCAGAATTAGTGTACTGGGTCATACCAGCACTATGCATCCAGGTAAGTGCTTGCAAGAATTCAGGATCAGTACTCTGGGCAGTGACAGAAGTGATTCACATACACGTAGTGAGGAGTATACCTATACTCATGATTCTATATGATGTTTTCATAGTGGTGCAACGCAAAAAATAAATAATCACACGGGGGATTTATTGGAGACATTCTTTTTCACAGAGTTCCTGTGTAGATACACCAGGACAACCACATGAAGCGGTAATTTCAATTTCGACACAGTTACCTTCTTCAACTACCCATCTTTTGCCACAGTACATATCACACGTTACCTCATCTGGTGCAGGTGGAGTATATGTACAAAATGCTGGCACTTTGTCTTCTGCTACGTTTTCATCAAAGATATGGTATGCTTCTTCATCAGAGCCGGGGACTACAAAATGTGCAAATAAGTTATTTATAGAGAAGACCATATCATCGATATAGCCAACTCTAAATGATAAACTTTCAAAAAACCAACTATCGATATGATCTTCTCGACTTTGATAATAATCTGAGGGAACTTTTTTGAGATAGCTAGTGTAGTCATATGAGAAGAGCTCATTGATACCCGCCTGTACATCGATAGTAATTCCCTTGAGTCCTGCAAAGGTGGTTGATTGTTTGTAGGATGGGTAGCATTGTCTACTGATTTCTTTGCCTTGTGCATCGTACTGAATAGTACAATCCTCACCTCCTGCTGGTTTCTGCAGAATCATAGGTAACATCAATAGTTTTTTGTTGGCATTCCATACAAACATACGTGGATTACGCAATGATTCACTTTCTGAGCCAACATCACCGAAGGTTTTGGTCCAAAGTTGTCAGACAAGTACTTGGCCTTTAGCGTCTTTCTTGTTGTAGTCTACTTTGTAGAGATCTACTTTGATACCACCGTTCTGAGTTCCTCCCCATTGATTGGTAGTAGTATCATAGCCAATACCGATCAAATACTGGACGCCCAACTCAAGGGGTGCATATGGATGCAAATAGGTACTATAGCCAGGAATCTTCAACTCACCGATAATTTTGGGTGTTTTGGGTGTAGCAATATCAACAACAAAGAGTGGGTCAATTTGCTCAAACGTCACCAAGTACAGTTTGTCGCCAATATATCTACTTGATTTAAATTGTTCACCTGGTTCAATATTCATCAACATACCCTCTAGGTCCAAGGTCTCATTGAGGACAAAGAAATGGGTGGTGACTTCTGGCGACCGATTGGTCGTCAAAATACGGAAATTACCAGCATCGTCTTCGGACATGCTGTACTGGCTAAGCGGACTGCCTTGTACTATAGTAGATGCCTTGTAGTCAACATCACCTGCGGTCAAAGCAAATTTATGAATGAGCGTGTGTTCACCTCCGCCGTATCGTGGCAACATACATCTTGCATTGATGGGACATGAAAATGCATAAGAAGTATAGAGAGGGTCTGCTAAATAGAGGTTGTCCTGAGACATATGGATGGTTTGTGTAGATCCAAATGCGGTTTTGGTTTTTACACTAGTAGCCACTGCATCTGTGTCTATCACTCTGACGACAGAAAATGATGGCGTGATACCAAACTTCTGAACAGATTCCTTGGAAGGGAGCACATAAAAAATCTCATTACAATTGGGCTTTTGGACAGAAATTTCATAGGGGAATTTGGTGTCTCCTATAGTCAAGTTTTGGTCAGCTTTGTCCTGAGTGTAAGCAATATCAATAGTCTTGGGTAACATATCATCTGCATTGATCATTACCTTATCCATAGGTAATCCCATATACCATGGGAATCCCCAGTTGACGTTGAGTTGAGAAACGACATAGAGTTTATCTCCTATCATTCTAGAATCGGTATAACTACCATCCATATCTGAAAATTTTATCAATGCAGGATCATTGATATCGCTAATATCGTAGACAATGACATCCATTCTTGCACTTCTATCAATATATCCTTGAGATACAGCATTTGTCCATCTCTGTGAGAGCATGATCAATCTATCATTGGTGACATACATTTGCAAAGCATTGAACGATTCTGGAATATTGATCGTCTTGATGACTTTGGCATTGTCCACATCAATAGTAGTCCCCTCTACAGGTGATTTGATAATAGCTACTTCGTGCTGTCTTTGATTGTAATAATAAATGTACTCACCATCATTTTTGATAATATCTGCCTCATCTACACCTTCGACTTGGACATTGGTAGTTGAATAATCTCCTCCACCTCCACCACCATCTTGAGACTCTTCTCTGCTTATAGTTTTGGCATCATCTTGATTAGCGGCAGGAGCATCTACTGCCACTGCATCTCATTCAATAGGCATAGGAAATCCTCATCGTGATCCACCACCTCTTCCATATCAGAAATAACTCTCATCAAAGGTATTTTTGAGGTAATCGGTCAAGACGCTACTCATATCTTCACAGCTTGAGAACGTTTTGAGTTCAAACTCCTCTTGAAGTTGTTGAGTAGTGACATTTTGTTGCTCTGCGATATAATCATCCATCGCATCAATAATTTGATTATCCTCAGAAGTCGCAAGCACACCAGGCGCAAGTAACATCCAAGACAATGATGCCAACAAGGCTCCTATAGCGTATTTCATCAATGAAAAATAATATATAAAAAATAGTCATTCGTACTATATATATACGAATGAGTAGTGCAAGGCGTGACAAAGGAAACGGACATAATCATAATCTTACTTGATTACCATCTGTACATACAATTCATCGAAAAGAGCCGCAGTCCCGGCGCGCAGCGAGCGGTGCAAGGCGTGACAAGGAGATTGACATTGAATTTTATCACAATCTTACATAGTTAATACATACTTTCACTCTATTCATAAGAGCCGCAGTCCTCGAACAAAGTG
>JAYREU010000010.1:0-62900 GCA_041908765.1 Candidatus Absconditabacterales bacterium | reverse complement strand
ATTTTCCTCCCCCACTCCGCCTTTTCCTCGCTTTGCTCGTCAAGCGGCTTCGGGGATTCAGAAATAACAATCTATTATCTATTACTCCTCCACCAGTTCTGTACCGTAGTGCATCGCTGAGTAGATGTAGTTATTTTCCTCATCGACGGATAAACCGAATCACATGAGTTTATATTTGGGGTGAATGATGGTTCTTCGATGGAGGTCGTATGCTTTGCCTTCTTCTGAGATGAAATAGTCGAAAACACTTCTCATAGAATCTATAGCTTCTGCTGTACAATCACCCTCATCACATGTGAAATAGGAGTACCCAACATTTTCTGTGAAGGTAGATCTATTATCATTGGTGAAACGTACTCATGCATCAGCAAACCAATTTTCTATTTGAATATAATCATAATAACTACTCCATGAAAATCTTTTGTGATCTGCACTTTCTTTTTTTCTCATAGTAGATGCTCGTGAAGATGCTGTTTTATTGAGATTTGAAATGAGGCTGTAGGTGGGTAATCAACGATCAGCTCTGATATCATTTACCCAATCTAACCAGGTTTCTTGGACACGTTCTAGGTCGATATACCCATCCTCCAATTGATATCTTTGGAAGTCTGTACTTGCTTCCACGGGCTCACTTTTGGGAGCTTTTTTGGGTGTAGTTTCTTTGGGCTGAGGCGTAAACGGAGAAGTATACACTTCATGTTCTTCATCTTCCACTTCTGCCAAAATTACTTCTTCTTGTTCTTGCTCTCTCTGTGTATCTGGCGTAGTAACTCTTGTAATCTTTACTTCTGGCTGGAGATACGCTCCCGCACGGACACTTGGTCTTTTGGCCACCGTATCACGTCGACCACCTTGATCTGACTGATAGTTCTCTTCTAGCCAATGCTTGAGGTTTGCCATAAACTGACGCACAACGGGGTGCTTATGATTATCGCTAATAAAAACAACTTGCTCATACAATTCACTTACCTCGGTAACTCAATTTGAACGTACTGCTCTTTTCACTTTTTGTTGTACCTCTTTGAGCAATTGCTCATCGAGCGGGAGCTCGTCTCTACTAGGTGACGCATGATATGCGTTTACCGTGGATAAGCTCACGAAGATGCTGATCATGCCATAGGCGGTAGCTCTGGCTAGATGCTTCATCATTTGGGACATACTAGATGGTAAAATCTGGTTTCCTTTCGTCGTCTGTGTCATACTATTGACATTTAACGAAGAAATTATACTGATTTTTACCACCGATTGCAAGAGCAAACATAAAAAAACTAATATGTCAATATGTCGACATATTTTGGTTCAATTACCTGAGTTTCTCTCTTTTGGCACTAGTAGACACTATAAATCAGGTAAATACCTATCGCCCACCAAGAATTGCTCCAAGTACCAAACATACTACAATATCATGTCCTACCATGATCCAGGTCAACGTACGTGGCGTATGTGAAAAAAGTCCATGGGTGATATGCATAGGTGCAACTACACCAACTCCCAACAGCGCTCCCATCACGATGCCTTGTTGGAGACCTGCCCCAGCGCACATGATAGAAAGCGTGAAAATAAACACAATCATAGCCACCATCGTTCCTCCAAAAATTTGCCCCATAGGAGCATGTTTGATTTTCTCATCATTGAGCCCGACCAACTGCATCCGGGTCGTGCCAAAGAGTGCTTTGTGATACCAAATAAAACCAATGACAAATGAGGCTACAAGTGCAACAAGCATAGCCATCCAATTGAAGGTAGTGGCTTCAATCAGCGCCAAAAGAATATCCATCTCATCAAAAAAAGTATAAAGAAAGTTTCTCCTAGAATATGATCTCCTTCTCCAGGCAACAACCTTGAAAAAAGAGCTCTCCTCCTCTTATCACGATCACTATAGACCTTGTTTTTTTAATCACAACTCAAAACACCCTACATTTTGCCTCAAAAAGTGAGTTTCAAGCAGTTTTCAAGGATTTTGTATTGACTTTTGTGTCATAAAGAGTATGGTATTTTCTCAGATTGTTCATTAAAATAAAATCATTACAAATGGAAATAAAATTGCGAGAAAATATTCGCAAAATCGGGCTACGTGCCCTATTTATCATAACCGCTTTTGGAGCGGGATGGTATGGTCCTCGCTATATCACCCCAGCCGAAGAAGAACCTACTGAGATACCTCAAGCTCAGCATGGAGTACATTTCGCACAACTAGGAGTTCCTGAAGCGCGGAGTTTCTCCAGCTTAAATGCGTTGTACGACAAATTCTCACGAGATGGAGATCATCTCGAATATCCTATGACTATGCTCTGTGGATGTACTCACTCCAGAACACAATGGGCAGTTGCAGCCGAAAGCAACGCTGATCTCGAAGGGAAAATCTTCATCGTCAAACACTCGCCTATCACCTTTTGGAATAAACGTCTGTGGTTCATTGGTGAAGAAGTCGATGCTGAGGGCAAGCCCTTACCGAAACCCCCAGACTCAGGAGGTGGTGGATATTGAAAATAATTCGTTAACTAAAAAAAACAAGATTGATGAAAATAACTACAAAACCAGAGACAAAACTCTGGACAAAAAGAATCATCCTTTATGCTGTGATATTCATCGGAGGATGGTTTGCTCCCGAAGTCAAAGATGCCATTACTTCTCCACCAGATCCAAAGATAGTAGCCATCGAGGAAGAAAGGCAACGACTGGCTATGCACACGGTGCACACAGCAGTATTGGGTGTACCGCTCCTCAAAGAATTTGATTTTGGTGAGGCCATGTATGAGTATTATCGCGGAAGTAATGGGACACATTTGGAGTATCCACTCACTTTCACCTGCGGGTGCAAAGAGAGAAAACAAAAGGGATTGGCAAGTATTTCTGCAGAAAACCTTGAGGGTAAAATCTATGAGGTACGTCACACTCCTATATCAGACGATCATGATAATTTATGGTTTCTAACAGCAGAGGTAAAAACAGAAACAGCTCCTACTGCTGCCCCACCAGAAACAAATGGAAATTAAATACTTTCATGATGAAAAAAATGTTTGCGTTTTTGCTCATTTGTCTGACACTCCTTGTGTTCTGTCAGTGTACTGCCAAAGAGCGTGCCAAAAAATTTGGTGGTACAATCACGGTTACTCTTCCTCCAGGCACCAAGCTAATGAGTGCCACCTGGAAAGAAAGTAATCTTTGGTATCAATATCGGCCTATGCGAATAGGTGAAGTGCCTGAAACCAGCACCTTCCAAGAAGATTCCAACTATGGTATCAACGAGGGAAAGGTCATATTTGTGGAGTCTAAGTAAAACTATCAAAACGTTCTTGAACCGCTGTGCATGCACAGCGGTTTTTTTTATGATTTTTTAGTATATCCACTGTCAATTGAAAGGACTTTGTATAGAGTATGCACGTTTATTACCTAGAGAAGATGCTTCTGATTACCTGTCCGTTTGGACTTAGCTCGCTCGTGGGGACAGAGTGTAAACGCCTAGGCTATCAGCCTCGAGGGACCTTCCCGACTGGCTGTCGATTGACTGAGGAGAGCCTCACCAGTATCTATTCGCTCAATCTGCGATTGCGTACTGCCAACAAAGTATTTTATGAACTCACGCAAGGTGAGGTCACGAGCTTTGAAGATCTTTTCCAATTGGTCAAACAGACAGACATTTCTGCATGGATGCATCAAGATACTCCCCTCTCGATAGAAGTCATCACCCAAGAGTCGCCTTTGCATGCTGTGCAATCCATCCAGTCAGTGGCGCACAAAGCCTTCCTCGAACTCCAAGCGACGCTCACTACCAAAGAGCCTACTCAACCTACGCAAGGCATACTCATTTTGCTCCAAGGCAACACCGCCCATATTCTGATCAACACATCGTGACCGAGTTTGCACGAGAGAGGCTACAGAAAATATCAGTCAGAGGCAAGTCTCAAAGAGCACCTTGCGAGCGCTGTCGTCTTGCTCAGCAATCGACGTTTTCATCAACCCCTGCGAGACCCCTGCTGTGGTGGTGGCACGTTGCTCATCGAGGCAGCACGCATCGCAGCAAATATTCCTCCTGGAAATCACAGAAGCTTCGCTTTCCAAGATTTTCCCAATTATGAGGCAACCTTGTGGGAGCAACTCCTCGCAGAAGCTGATACCAAACGTATCGAAAAAACATGGACGTTAGTAGGATCGGATCTAGATATCGATATGGTCCAAGCAGCCAAAGAAAATGCAGAACTTGCCGGTGTAGGAAACTATATTACCTTCGTCCATCAAGATGTCTGTGCGACCCCGCTCCCCGCTCCTCTCGATGCACATGAACCGACGACGGTCATAGCAAATCCTCCCTATGATATGCGCATGCAGTCTGATCAGACGAAACGTGTGCATCAGCGTTTAGCGACGTTGATTTTACAAAAAGGTCGAAGTGGCGCCGTCATTTCAGCGTATGCACAGGCGAAGTCTCTCTTTCTGCCTTCTCGACGAAAACATAATGAGATCAGGCAAGGCGCCACTCCTGCTCGAATTTTTACCAAGAAAATATAAGTATCATCAAAAAATGGGGGGCTGTTTCATACTAATCCGCTTTAGGAAATTGCACCATTTTCACAAGTTCAAAGTTGCAAAACCTAAATCGGTTAGCATAAACTGAATCATCCAGAAAATTTGTAAAATACAAATTTTCATGGTGGTTCAGTATGTCTTCCTTTCTGCTCCAAGATTGCTACCATATGATCAATTTTATGTCCTCAACCTCACTCATTATGAACGTCCATCCAATTATCGTCCACTTTCCTATTGCGTGCTTGATGCTGTATTGTATGCTAGAGATTGCCTATTGTTTTTTCCCAAAGTCACGATTACAAAAACTAGAAACGACTAAGTTGTTTCTGCTGTGGGTAGGTACAGTCGGCACATTCTTCGCATTACAATCATGAGAAGTTGCTCAAGAGATCGTCTGAGGGCAGACTGATCTCATCCATACCCATGAAGAATTTGCAGAGAAAACGTATAGCTTGTTTCTCGTGCTTTCGATCATTAGATTGGTGTTTGTGATCCATACACACCAACTACGGACACGCTTCGTACCTGCTACTCTCACTCGTTTCATAACTACCCTACGTGCTTGGCGAGCAACGAGATGGATCATAGCCCTAGGCGCTTGCGCGGGCATCGTCTTGCTCACTATTACCTGAGCATTGGGAGGCGCAATTACTCGTGGACCAGACGCAGATCCTATGGTGAGAATAGTCTATGATCTCTTCGTTAAATAAGGAGGCTCAATAAAACAATTGCAAAATCGTTTGTGATACATACATTACGTTTATTACGAATAATTCCGTTTCACTTTTATTCTCTGCATCCACCCCTCATGCAAACACGTCAAGGTCTCTTATTATTCTGTATATGAGTACTGGTAGGGGCAATAGGATTGTATAGTTTGAAAACTCCTACGGATATCACGCCGTGAGTAGATTTGCGTACACAATCTACTACAGATACAGCACAAACTGCTCCTGACTCGACTGAGCAAGCAGGCGCCCTAGAAGAAAAATGGCTAGCATCTGACCCCAAGCTCTCTGCAGGAGACACCAAATCTTATACCTCATGTAGCGACAACGTACAAGTTCCTACCGAAGAATGCGAAGCATTAGTTGCTTTGTACACTACGACTGCAGGTGAAACTTGGAAAAAGAAAGAACATTGGCTCAGCAATCTCTCACCATGTAGTTGGTATGGCATTACCTGTGATGCAGGACATATCGTAGCAATTGATCTGTCTAACAATGGTCTCGAAGGACCCCTCCCTGATCAGATAGGAGATCTCACCTTGCTACGTGATTTGACCCTCGCTGACAACCAGCTCAATGGTGCAATCCCCGATGCAATCGGTGGATGCAAAGCATTAGTCAATCTCGTACTTTCTCGTAACGCATTGACCGATCAACTCCCAACGAGTTTGTACAGTATCAAGACACTACAAAATATCGCCGTTGCTCGTAATCAATTAACCGGCAAAATTTCACCTGCTATTTCTGCGCTCCAAAACTTGCGTACGCTCTCCGTAGCAAATAATGCATTCTCTGGTCCACTCCCTGAGACACTTAGCGACCTCCCTGAGTTGAGTCGGTTGGTAGTAGATAACAATCAGTTCTGTGATCCTCTCCCCGAATCATTCTCTAAATTGCAAATTGAAGACAAAATAGACCTTTCCAACAATCAGTTCATCATGGAAGGCTACTCACCAGATATGCAAAACCGAATCGACGCACACATCGACCGAGGCACACAAGATTCCGCTTCATGTGCATAATAGCTTCTCAAGTGATTACTAAGCCGCCACTCCGTGGCGGCTTTTCTCTACAAAAAAAATCCTGAGGGGTTCCTCAGGATTGCTCTACTTTTCAAGTAGAAATTATTTCGTTACTGCACTTTTGATGTAAATATTAAATTCTTTTTCGAGTACATCCTTGAACTTTTTGATGTTGCCACCAATATCTTTTCGATACAGGAGCTGATCAAAGGGAGTTCCAGAAGCTCTGATAGTATATGCACTACCCAACGCCCACACAAGGGCAACATGCTCCGCATCATCTTCATCAGGGACATGGCTCGTCCAACAGACGAATTGTAAGTTTCCCACAGGATGCACATGGAGTTTCACTTTCTTGGCATCTGGTGGTAATGAAACAATCTCCAATTCATAATGTGGTGCTTCAGGGACAGTGCCAGTCCATTTTTGGTAGAACTCTTCTGGTTCCATTACAAATTCCTGTTGGGAATTTCTGCGATGGAGTGCCAATTGAAACTCTACAGTATCATCCTTTGCCCAAGGGCAGTGGACGTTGATCGTGAGTTTTGGTGCTACCTGCATCATCCTGCAAGTGTTTTTCTGTTGTGAGCAATAGGTACGTTGCGCAAGATAAATCTGTAGATAATATGTGTAAATATCCAGCATACTCCTGCTCCAACCCAAGTTCTTGTTTCTGTAATCTTCGCATCTGTGCACACCATCACGAAGTACACAAAAAATGCATAAACAAATAATCCAAATACCACTTTCCCCCAAACATAGAGGGCATTTATTTTTTCTTGTTTCATAAGCTTATTTTTTAATGATGAGCAATACCGCTCATAGTAACCATCATGAGACAAAAATCAAGTCTATATTGACTTATTATGATAAATAATTACATTGTTTGAGCCAAGTAGGCAATAAAAAAAAAGTATGAACGTATATGAACAAGCCGCGCGAGATGAAATGGATTTTGCGCAAAACATTATTTTCGGGGTACTAGCAGTAACTCTGATAGTTATGGGGATACTGATTGGATATGAGTACTTACTCAATCCGCAAAATCCCGGACACACACCTGTACTGATAATGTACGTAACGTTATGTTCAAGTGCCAATTTTATTTATCAGTACTTCATCAGAAAGACAAAAGTTGCATGGATTCCCTCAGCGGTCATTGGTCTTATCTTTTGGATAATGACCTATGTAGCTATCTTCACCCAGTGAAACTGACACAGAAAAAATCACTTACCCCTTTCACCTGCTTGTCCCAAGCAGGTTTTTTTGTCGTCATGCTGAACAAGCTGGAAGCGCAGCGAAGCCCCCTTACGGGGATAGCACATCCAGGAAACGTTTTATTTAGTATTTTTATTTCTCCTGGATTCTTCACCCTTGCTCCGCAAGGATTCAGAATGACAGCACACTTATATCTAGATTCTAAATTCTTATTTCTTAAATCTTAAGTCTATCAGACTGATCACTCCATTTCCATCTCGATCAATCTATTCAACTCTCATGCATATTCGAGGGGGAGTTTTTTGACGATAGGAGAGATGAAGCCGTTCACGATCATGGCCATGGCTTTTTCTTCTCCCAGTCCACGAGACTGCAAGTAGAACAGGAGTAGTTCATCCACTCTACCCGCACTGGCTTCATGGGCAATAGTTGCTGTGTCATTGTTGGCGACGATGATGGGAATAGTCGTGCTGACAGAAATATCATCCATGAGCAATGCATCACATTCTGTTGCATTGGTTGCTCATTCTGCCGAAGCTTTGATGTCGACTATACCACGATAGGTAGAAATTCCACCGTCCTTGGAGATAGATTTACTCACGATCGTCGAGCTCGAATGTTTACCAATATGAATGACTTTGGATCAGGTATCTTGGTTTTGTCCCGCACCTGCGACAGCAATGCCGAGCATGTCGGTCTTCGCACGATCGCCTTGCAGAATTGAACACGGATACAACATCGTCGTGCAACTTCACAGATTGCCATTCACTCGTTCCATAAATGCATCTTCTCACACCGTTGCTCTCTTGGTATTTAAGTTGTAGGTATTGGTAGATCGGTTTTCGACAGAACTATAACGCATCTTCGCGCGTTTGCCGACATAGACTTCCACGCCTCCTGCGTGCAAGGATTTTTTATTCATTTTGGGTGCGCTACATCCTTCGATATAATCGCACTGTGCATCATCTTCTACGATAATTAGCGTATGCTCAAACTGCCCTCACGACAATGAGTTCATGCGAAAATAGGCCTGGAGAGGTTCATCTACGATCACGCCCTGTGGCACATAAATGAATGTCCCTCACGACCAGACCGCACCATGGAGCGCCATAAACTTATGGTCATGTTTGGGAATCAACTTCATGAAATATTTTTTGACCAATGCTTCATGTGATTTCACCGCTCACGACATATCCTCGAAGATCACTCCTTTTTCTGCTCGCTTTGCTTTGATATTATGATAGACCACCTCAGAGTCCATCTGTCCGCCCGCTCCTGCAAGGTAGCGTTGCTCAGCGTCAGGAATCCCCAAACGCGCAAACTTCTCTTTGATCGTCGGATCTACTTTCTCCCAATCACTTTGCATCTCTGACTGCTCTGGCTGTGCATAATAGACCAACTCATTGAAATCCAATCCATCCAGTGGAGGTCACCAGGTAGGCATAGGCATCTTGAAAAAATGTTCGAGAGATGCTAATCTATGCTCCAGCATCCGCTGTGGCTCCTCCAAGTGTGCAGAAATTGCACGCACCGTCTCCTCATTGAGTCCACGTATCTGTTGCGTGTAGGTGATGTTGTCGGTGCTATCGAGGGCATCACGAAGGGCTTTATCCATGCTACTTTTTCACCAACGTAATAAAATCTCTCAGTTCCTTTTCATACTTGGGAATAAACTGATGGAGGTCGTCAGTAAATATTTGTGGTACCGTTTGCATCTCTGCAAGCAACTCATCTAGTGTGTAAAACAACACTCACTTCGCCTCGCTGTCGACATTTTTGATGGCGCCGTCATAGGCACCAAAGAAAATATGTACAAAGTGTCAGATAGGTATCACGCCTTCTTGCATGCATTTTTGGAGAAGAAACTTATTTGAATCAATGTGCTTGACCAATGCTATAGTATTCAAGTAGTCCTGCAACAACGTAAATCTTTTTGCGAAGTCGTCATCTGCTTTGATCACGATACTTGGTACTTGGAGCTCTTGGACACTTTCCACCATCACCGAATAATCAACGGTATCTCACCACTGCACATGCCCTCAAATTGATTTATCCAAAAGACCTGCATTATGTCTTTTGTCGTGTGATCTTTTTTGAATGATGAGTTCACCTGCGTGATTGACCAAAAGGACGTTGATGATATGAATATATTGTGTGGGTGGTATCCCTTGTTGAAACTGACTAATTTGTTCATCATAAAACTGCTTTCTATCATAGGGAAAGGTCGCATTATGTTCGTCTTGTACCATAAGTAATTCTGACATCGCATTGCATGAACTAAAAAATCGCTACTCCAAATTCACCAACAACAACGAAATAATACCGAGCACCAATCCTGCCATTTGGATAGGCGAATACTGCTCATGGAAGATGAAGATTCACAAAGCAATCGCCAAGATACTACTTCACACGGCGAAGATGATATTCCCCTTGCCTAGTCCTACGCCATTTTTGAGTGCGAACAACCAAAATGTATTGCAGACAATATAGAAAAAAATTGCCGTGAAAGCAATAATTGCTTTTTGTCCTCCATTGCCCCATTTAGTCGCGAAGTAATCTGCTACTGCCTCAAAAGCGATCAGCATCATAATAGGAAAAACTCGCTTTGCCATACCTCTTGGACGGATAAATGCCTTGTTATATCCAATTGAGGAGAGAATGCCACTCTTATTACTCCCCCGTCATCGCGAGGAGCTTGCGACGAAGCGATTTCTACTTGAAATCCAATTCAGTTTAAACATACATATAACATTATGTCCTTATGGACCTCCTCCACAATAGTTGGAGCGAATTATAGCAAAGGGTAAATTTATTCTACAACAAATCAAATCTTCCTGGTATTTGTCGGCTCAGGCGTATCTGTCAGTTTTTTGAGTTCAAACCAAAGCTCTAGCATTTTTTCATCATGCTCTCCCAGACGTTGCTCAATCTCTTGCATTTTCTGCTCCAACCACTGTTGTGTGGCGAGCATATGCCTCATAGCAACGAATACTCTGATGATCTGTAAACTAATCTCCAATGCTCTTTGTGACTTCAATACGTTGGCTAACATGAGAACTCAATGTTCCGTGAATGCAAATGGCTTATATCTAAGTCATTTCGCATCACCAGAATTGGAGGTCACAAATTGTGACCTCCAATTTCTATATTCTTCTTCACTCAATGTCAACATAAAATCATCCGGAAAACGCGCAATATTCCTACGCACTGCCTGCTTCAACACTTTAGTCTCAATTCAATACAAATGTGCCAAATCCTTATCTAAAAGTACTTTTTGTCCTCTGATGACCAGAATTTTTGCCATGATATGTTCTTGAGGGAGCTGAGTATGCATAGTTGATTTGAGACAAATAAAAAAAGGTATCACAAACTGTGATACCACTTACACTTCATTTTCCCAAGAATAACTACAGAAGAAATTAAAAAATTATTTACTCGCTGCCGTCACTATCCTCATTCAGTGTTCTTCAACGACAATTGCTTGATAGTCCGTCAATGCCAAAAAACTCCAGCCCTCATCAAAAAGGCGTTCCATCTGTCAGAGGTATTTTGCTTTGTTGAATGCAGTTCCTCTTCATCGATGTGGCACCATCATTGTCTGATAGTATCAAAATCCTGGAATCAATTCTGTAATGGATCCATCAGCAGCATATGCACGCACGAAACTTCCCATCACACAACTCCCTGCACTCGTGCTCAAGTACACTTTTTGTTGTCTTCCTATGAGGTCAGGCAAGAGAGTTGCATACCCACTTTCGTGAGCTAATTTTAGAAAATAGTTCGTATCCCCGCCAGACACAAAGAGCATATCGCAAGATTCCAAAACTAGCTTCAACTCTTCACCCTGCATCACCCTCAAATCTACTGGCACAAGTTCAGTTCCACATTCTACCAGCATATCTCTATCATTTTTGAGCCATCGGATATCAGTTCATTCTATTGCTGTTCTTTCATCTGCTGGATTGATACAATATGCAATCTTCTTGCCCTGCAAACTACCTACTTCTGCGAGTAGTTGATCTTTCATGTTGTCGAGAGCAGATGCCAAGAAGAGTTTCATAACCTCAATATAGAGAAATAGATGATTTTTTCTAGAACAAAATATTGTAATTTTGAAAAAAATCTGTATAGTGTAGGTACATTCGTCCTTCGGGATCCTCCGATCTACTTCGGAGTAAATTCAAGAAATCGCTAGAGATAGATCATCTGTAGCGATTTTTTTATAGATTGAAAATGATTATTGTTTAAAATTCATATACGTTGTGTGCATCTTCTTGGGTCAATCGTCCTCGCATGTCAAAGACATACTCTTGATTTTCACTTTTGGTGCCTTCAGGCTGTGAAACTGCTAGATGGGAAAGTCATATACCACAGAGAATCTTTTCATCATGTCGTCAAAGGCACTCATCGAAACAATGTTCCTACCTTTTTGATAATGAGGAATGGTCTCAAGAAAAATGTTTTTCCGTTTTCTTCGCAACCAATATTCTTTCACAACTTTATAAACCGAATTTCACGTTCATTCAAAAACGGTAATTTTGACTTACTATCCAAGAGTTTCTTTTCACGATTCCATTGATCAAAGAGCTCTTCCATATTGCAAATGAATTGGCTGAAAAATTGTGACACATCCACAGCATATCGCATAAGCAAGAAAAATCAAAGAATAACTACAGAAGAAAGTAGGAAATTATTTACTCGCTGCCGTCACTATCCTCATACCGTGTTCATCGACAACGAGCGCTTGTTGATCGGTAAGTGTGATAAGACTCAAGCCCTCTGCATAAAAGTGATTGAGTGTCTTTTGATATTCTTCCCATGATCACTCTGCTCACCAGTGAGGAAGGAGAGTTGCTTCAACCATACCAAATCCCTCAAATAGAGCGAATTTCTCTCGCCCATCTTCTAGATATTTAATCTGTTTTCCCATAATACAACTTCACGCACTACTACCCATGTATACATTTCCAGGAGTAGCCACCCAGGCAGAGATCAATGTTGTGAATCAACTTGCATCTGCTAGCTGAAGAAAATAATAGGTCTTGCCTCCAGACACATATACTCCCTGGCTGTCTCCCAATGCCAAAGAAAGCGCATCGTGCTGAACTACACGCAAATCTACTGGGATCAGCTCAGCACCAAATGCAAGCAGCATTTCCTTATCATTTTTGAGCCGCCACTGATTAGGTCATGATTTTTCAATGTATGGATCAGCCGGATTGGTGATATACGCGATTTTCTTGCCCTGCAAACTACCTACTTCTGCCAGAAGTTGGTCTTTCATTTTATCTAATGCAGATGCAAGGAAGAGTTTCATGATCTTAGTGAAAAAATAAATAACGACATAGGTCTCAATTTTGAAGTCTTGTTTCTGGTTTCTGGAGTCTAGTTTCTTATCTCTTATACACCTTCATCCTCTCCAACAACTCAGGAAATGCGGGCTGGAAGAAGTGTCCTCTCGTTTCGAAGGTGATGAGCTCAGCATGAGGAAGATAGGACTTCAACATTTCTGAGTCCTTGTAGGGGACAATAGGATCGTCAGTCGCATGATACAAAAAAACTTGGTTGCACTGCTTTTCAATGTGTGAGGCCTGTTCAAAATCAAACCCAAAATCTCATCCTTTCTCTTGCCAATCATAACGACCAGCCACGAGATGGAGTTGCTCCAAGTGCTTGGGGAAATTATTTTCAGATAATCGTTTACTCAAAAAAGAGGCTCCCAATGAATATCATATCAATGTAGTTCCTTCGTCGTTGCAAAAGGGCAATAATTTTTCAAATCGAATTTTTCGTGCAAGATAGGTGGCTACTTGCTTGCCTGGCATGTCAGGCATTCGCATGGTGTGTGTATTGCGAATTGCTTGTTCTATTCGCTGTCTTCGCATTGTTCTATTTTGAGTTGGATCAACTTCTGATTCAGCAAGTCTTGCATAGTACTCATCTCGCCCCAAAAAAACGTCTCCACCATGAATATACATACACTGTTTCATCAAAATATGCTATGAATTAAATAACAAATAATTGTAAACTCACTGCCATGACTGCCATACCCGCTATAAGGCCATATATGGAAAGATGATGTTCACCATACTCTCTCGCTGTTGGCAAGAGTTCATCCAATGAAATATACACCATAATTCCTGCCACAAATGCAAAGGTGACTCCCATAGTAGCAGGTCACATCCATGAATACAACAAGAAGTATCAAATAATGACTCCCACTGGTTCAGCTAGTCACGAAAGGAAAGACCACCAAAACGCCTTGCGACGACTTCATGTCGCATAATAAATAGGAATAGAGGCAGCGATACCTTCGGGTATATTATGAATCGCTATAGCGACTGCAATCGCTACTCCCAACTGGGGATCATGTAAGGCACCCACGAACGTAGCTAGTCACTCTGGGAAGTTGTGAATCGCAATGGCTAATGCAGTAATCATTCACATACGTAAAAGTTTCTTTTGTTTCATATGTTCATGATGGTCATGTGTGTGTAGTTCTTCAACCGAATGTGGCTCATGAGGATTGAGTACATGCGGAACGAGTGTATCAATAAGTGCAATCAACGCAATCCCTCCGAAGAATCATGCCAAGGTATATCGTCCTCATGGTATCGTGCCATATATTTCACTGAGGCTGACTCTTGCTTTAAACAGAATTTCAACCAAAGAAATATAAATCATCACACCTGCAGAAAATCATAGTGCAACAGACAAGAAACGCGTATTTGTTTTCTTAGTAAAAAAAGCAAGTGCACTTCCTACTCACGTAGCAAGTCATGCAAATACCGTTAATCCAAAGGCAAACAACACTTCTGGTGTAATCATCTATGGAAAAGTACTAAAGCCTATGTTGTTCATATGTTGTGAAGGGCAAAACACAAAAATAATCATGTAGCTAAGCTGTCTCAGATGATGACTCTTCTGTATCTGCGCTCATCTCCTCGAGATTACTTTTGATAACGTCACTACTCACTCCAAACACGGACATCAAGATACATCCTTTGATGACCTGGACGCCCTCAGCACGGAGGAGTTGCTCTTGCTCCCATCATTTATCACCCAACTTGAGTGTACTAATAAATCCTTGCTTGTTGACTACTCTCCACCATGGGAGGCGTGATCGCTCAGATTTTGGCATACCTGAAAGGAGCCAACCTACTACTTGTGCAGTGACACGTTTGGTGCATCTGGCTTGGACCAGTTCTGCGACTTGTACATACGATGCAACTTTACCGTGAGGAATAGCTTGGACTACCGTGATCATACACTCTTTGATTACACTCATACGAAATGGAAAAACAAAAAACACCCACAGTCTACTGATAGCGGGTGTTTGTGCAAGTAAAGCTTTTTAATTACTATATATTTCAAATGGTCCGCCGTAGTTGGGGTCCAACGGATTGGGTAATGGTAAGAGATTATCATATCATTTACCTGTGTGTCCTCACTTCCACCTACAATGCATATACTCTGGCATGACTGATGCTTTCCATGCACCAACCGCTGTAGCGAGATCTGGGCAAGGCAGTACTGGATACTGAATCGGATATTGTGGTTGCTGAGGAGGAAGTGGAGCTGGTTGCTGTCGATTGGGCCAAATAGTTTGCGTAGCTATACTATTGCTATGATAGCCATTGCCTTGGTATTGTACTTGGACATAGAGCTGTTCACCCTCTCTCGCATTGACGCCATAGAAGGTAGTTGTAAGGGTACAAGATTGATTTTTCCCAAGTGAGATTTGTGTAGCATTGGTACTGCCACAACGTAGCTCATTTGTCATTGAGGTATAACTCAGCGTTCCACCTTCTTTGTACGAACGGAGCGAAAAGCTGAAACTATGTACATTGATAGAAAGCGATCTGTTGCTCTCATTGGTAAATGAAAGCGTGGTCGTGACCTGATACTGTCCAGAAGGTCTGCTCGGTGAAGCAACTAACTGTTGTAAGGCAAGTTGATCATAACGATAGTCATTATTGTACTCATCATCACATCTATATCTATTGTCATAGCGATCATAACAGTAGCCATCGTCATTGCTACGACGGTGGATGCGGCTATCATTGCGGTTGCATCTATATCTTCTGTCGTTGCGATCATAGCAATAATACCCATCGTCGTCATCATCATAATAATCATCATCATCCGTATCCAACTGATAGGTGACCTCATCTGCTACGTCCCGATAGCGTCGACTACCTGGATAGCCAAAACGGTCGCCGCTACAATCCTCACACAACAAATAGAATGAGATTTCATCATACCACTCCGTATCAATTGCTCTCGCAAAGTATCGTTCGTTATCATAGTGATCATAACGCATAGCAATCACTTCTTCATCATCACCATCTTCCAAGACTGCTACCATACGATAGCCTTTTTTCTCGGTAGCAGGATGACCATCTTCATCTTCTGCTTCTATCATGAGTTGGAGAACAGAACGTTGCTTGGTTATTTTTCTCTTGGAGATATGTACATCATTTTGATCAGAACGTACACTCTCTATACTTCCTCATTCTCTACGGGTGATGTCACGATACGAAACTGCTCTTTCACGATAGGTGCCTCTACTGAGACTATCGGTGAAATCATCATATTGTTTCTTCTTGAGTACTACAGATTGCACAGGACGTCTCGTTGAACTACGGGTATCCAAAAAATCCACATCGAGGTCTTCAAACAAACTTGCAAAAAGATCATCTTCGTCATCACTCCCATGATATTGATCTAGGTAGGTTTCTAGGTACGTAATATAGTATGCTGCAGCGAATTTCACCACGCGATTATCAGTCTCCTCGTATTGCTCTTCCAAACGTGGCAAGAAATCTTCGATCTCTTCGATTGTATCTTGCATCGTCACAAAACGCGCAAGCAACGCCTTTGCTTGCTTCTGCACTTTGACCGCCACCGGTTGGAAGGTACCACAACGACGAAGCTCGAGCATATCATCACAATACTGCTCGATGTAGTCTACATACTCATCGTTGCTCGCAGCACTCACCAACGAGCTACTCAAAAATACTGCGAGAAAGCCTGCTATAAGTAAGGTACGCATGAGGGGAAAATGAAGGAAATAAAGTGAATGTAGAGTATTCTTTATTGATTGCCTCCTGTATAGTTATTATGACATAAATGTCAAGGAATCATATTTTCTTTCAAACACAAAAAAACTCCAGGAATTCCTGGAGCTGGGCTTATTTGTATGTTTCTTCTAACCTCTTTTGAAAAAAGGGAGATCAAGATTGATAAAACAGTTGCCATCATAGTATGCTTTCATAACTGCGTGATACTGATGCATGATCAGCTCTTCACTGACCAATTGGTGCCAAGCATCTATACCTACGTTGATGATCGGTTGGCCGTTATTCATCTTCTGGGTTCGCCAGATACCATGGATATGTCCACAAAGTGCAGGCAAGTTTGCATCCATACAATCTTCAGGTTTGTGAGCAACGAAGAACTGAATGCCATCTATCTCAACATGATGAAATCGGTGCACTTCATCAAAAAGATGTAAGCGAGATTCTTCTCTGGCAAACTCCTGCGCAGAATAATTTATATTATTGTACTCTTTATCACCAAGTACGAGAACTTTGTAGCATTCAGGCAATTCTTTGTAGATTGCTAAGTTCGCAAGTTGCAAACCCAGATCACCCACAAACCACAACTCATCGTCAGGCTTGATTTTATCGTGGCACTCTGCCAGCCACTCATCAATCATCTCTGCTGTCGGTCGTGGCCGACAAAAACTGTGATTTTGCGGTGCAGCAACTTCTCCTGCATGCCAATCTGAGGTAAAAAATTTTTTTCTTTGTATGGACATATATTTTTGGTTTTAATGTTCACAATAGTTGCTTATATTTACTTATAAGACAAAGTCAATAACGAAAAAAAGCAGATGAAAACTACTCTATTCCATATCTCCAAATCCTTGCTGCTTGATACGTTCCACCAAGGAGATATCCCCTTGTGCGACTATTTTGCCTTCTTGCATGACCAAAACTTCATCTACTTTGATATACTCGAGTATCGTGAAATAATGCGTGATGATAATCAAACAGGTCTCTGGACCTGCGGTTTCTGCCAAGAGTTTCGCTACAGCTTTGAACGCGTCTACATCCAGTCCGCTATCAACTTCGTCCAAGAAAATGTATTTGGGTGTGAGTAAACGAAGTTGGAGGAGCTCTAGTTTTCTTCTTTCGCCTCCACTAAATCCTACGTTGAGATCTCTTCGCAAAAACTCTTTGTCGATACTGAGAAGGTCTAAATACGGGAGAATAATTTTTTTGAAACTGACGAAGGTCTCCTTTGTCTCATGGGCTATGTTGTAAATTGTGCGCAAAAATTCAAATACTTTGACACCTTTGATTTCAGGGATCGTTTGAAAGGCCAAGAAAATACCCTTTTGTGCTCTCAGATCAGGGGTCATGTCGTTCAAGGCTTCGCCGTCGATCGTCGCCTCACCAGCCGTGATGCTATAGTGTGGATGTCCCATGATCGCCAAAGCGAGGGAAGATTTCCCTGAACCATTTTTGCCCAACAAGCAGTAATTTTTACCTACGGCAAAATGTGCACTGAAATCAGTGACTACCTGTTTATCTTGAACGGAGACGGAGATATGGGAGAGAGAAAGCATGAGAAGAATTTAGATTTTAGACTCCAGACTCCAGACAGTCTATGTGGTACATAGATCTAGATTCTGGATTCTAGTTTCTGGATTCTCTACACTCTACCCAATTTTCCTTCAATTACAACGTTACTTCAGACCTAATAGACCATAAATTACCCAAGTGACAAGGAAATATTCAGCAGGCTTTGCCGTTTTTTGCATCTATTTAAGGTTGTCATAGAATTATGGTGTCTCATTACTGAGATTTTATATTCATTCTTGCCCTCATCCATGCCCGGAAAAGGTATACGTCGTCCAAAAGTAAACTACAGAGAACAAGAGACTAGCTATGCTGAGCAACAAGCTGAACAGTGTCACGCAAGCAAACTGCTGATACCTTTGATGAATCTCAAGATATTTTGGGAGACACGCCACTCAATCACTTCGAAAATGCAGAAGTTGAAGAACTCCTAGAAGGTGTTGAAGAAGAGGAAAACGCACTAGACAGCGCTTTCGAAGCATTCTTCACCGATGAAGATATCAAATAAGCAAATGTACAAATAAGCAAATAGACAGAGAAAGGACGCGTACAAAAACCCCCCGGCCCTACGGGCCACCCCCCTTCTTAAGGGGGGAACCTCAGATATCTTAATTTGTTTTGCTTTCAAGGAGATCCTCAAACGTATCCACTTGTCCATCCTGCAAATAGAGATGAATTGCATTTCTCGCTGCCAAGAGCGCCGTGACGGCTGCTCTTTTTCTTCTTGGAGAAACTGAAAATCACCAAGCTTGCATAGTTGTATATCATCGCGTGAGGACGGTTTGAAGATCTTTGCCGGGCAATTCTTCCATGAGTAAGCTAGCTGCTACTGACGTATGCAATGCCTCCTCTCCTGCATGACTTGCTGCTTCGATATGCGTATCAGTAATTTTGAGATAGACGGTAGCGCTGTCCCCACAGATGTTATTGGGTTGCGTAAAACTGATAGTTGCATCGTCCATCACAAAATAATTGACCGGTTCGCGAGCATATTCTTGGAGCATCAATGAGAGTTCTTCCGACATCCTGCAAAAGATTCTTAAAAAATTCTGTAGTTATTCTTGGGAATTTGTAGGTCTGTGAGTAAACAAGAGCTAGGTTACTTTTTTATTTTCGCGGTATCCATGGATCCAAGCCTTCTTCTCGTCCAGCGCTGTCGATTGCTCACGCACGCTATCTATATGCTGTGCAGACAAACTGCATTGCTCCAAGACAAACCACTAGCACATCGTCTCAAACATTGCTGTTGGCAACTCCTCACGTATACTATTCAAGGACATCTTGAGTTACGCTCACAGGATGACTGCGCCAAACAGATGGGGATCTACATTCATCTTATCAGTTGGTATATCTATGGAGCACATTCACTGGGATATATTTCGTATGCACAATACTACCAACGATTGCATCTGTGCAAAGAAATTGCAGGTAGTCATCTCATGGCTTCAGACGTGACTTAATTATCCTTCGATAGCTATCTTCGCAGAGACGATTTCTGAAATTTCTTGGGTAATTGCTCACTGACGTGCTTTGTTGTATGCCAAGGTCAACTGTTTGATAAATGCGATAGAATTATCTTTTGCATTCTTCATAGCAATCATACGCGCAGCATGTTCTCCTGTTTTGTTTTGGAGAATAGCTGATGCCAAAATATAGTTTCTGACTTGTCTTTTGAGTTCGTGTAGGTAGACATCACGCGATGGTTCAATAATTAATTCCTTATTGTTGGCACCTAAGACGACCCCATAGTCCAATGCTACATCTGCACAAAATGAGGCAAACGTACTAGCTGACAACGGCATCAACTGGAGTGAAGCTGGAAGTTGATTGATAACGTTTTTGAAATAATTGAAATAGAGACGAACCTCACTATAGGTTCCTGATGACATTGCCTCATCCAACAAGGTATACAAAGGAAGCAAGTCTTTTTCTTGATAGGTATCACTCAAATGCAAAGCACCAATAATAGGCGTCTTCACTCTTTTGAAAAACTCTAGCGCCTTCTTCCCCAACACAAAAAGTTCGGTATCGTCTTTTGAACTGCCGATATCTTGCAACACTTTTCTAAACAATCTCGTATTGAGTGCACCGCACAATCCTCTCTCTGAACTACACACGATAATCAATTTTTTGGTAGACGTCGTCACAGGAGGAGTCAATAAGTTATCAACACCTCACACACTTGCAACCAATGCGAGGAGATCCGTGAGATATTCTTTGAGGTTTTCTGCTTGTGACTTGGTCTTTTGGAGTTTGACCGTAGAAACTACCTCGAGTGCTCTCGTGATTTTTTTGAGGTTGCTGACGGATTTTATCTTGGATTTAATTTGCTTGAGATTTGCCATAGGACACAAGGAACAAAAATAAAGGAAACGAAGAACGTTATAGTGATGTATGGTACGTTTGCAACAATACTCTAGCTCTTGAGGAGACGTACAGAGAGCGACTGCAATGGCTGTTTGATTTTGATCTGTTGTTTTGCTCTCAGATACAATGCTCCGGTGATAATTTCTCTCACCTGCTGTACTTCATCAATCAGTTGTTTGTTGATGAATATACTATGTCACAATGGCCAACTGTCTGTATGAATACTCGGATGTGCTCCCATAGGGGCAGTCGTCAAAGATGCCAACGTTTGCCAAATACTTTCGGTTGTAAACGGCATGATAGGTGCCATAGCACGAAGATAGATATGTAAGACACAATACAACGTCGTATATGCTTGGTGTTTATCTGATTCCATACCAGGTGCCCAGAATCTTCTTCTGCTACGTCTCACCCATCGGTTGGTTAATTTATCTACAAACGTAAGTAAGGTCTTGGTGGCACTCTCCACATTGTAGGCTTTGCATAATGCATCACTCGTCACGACGGTTTGATGTAACTCTGCGAAGATCCATTGGTCTAGTTCGTTGTGCAAGGGAGTAAGTGGTAAGGGCACACACTCTGCTGACTCAATAAAGTATTGCCTGCCTGCCTCGGAAGTGTTGATATCTTCGCGCAGATTACACAATCGTTGCCACAAATAACGGAATCTACGCTTGTGAGAAAC
The DNA here is from genome assembly GCA_041908765.1 of Candidatus Absconditabacterales bacterium. GTDB lineage: Bacteria > Patescibacteriota > Gracilibacteria > Absconditabacterales > Absconditicoccaceae > CAYUST01. The sequence goes on along the minus strand of JAYREU010000010.1, from coordinate 41,704 downwards.
TACCAAGACACGCTTGCCTGGATATTTTTCCAATAGCTCCGCATAGACTTGTGAAACAGGTTTGGCAGTATCTTGGTATTCTCCTGCCACAAAGGTATTGTAGTCATCTCACCAGTCTTCTCGTTTGGCTCACAATCACCGATCAGCAGTTGTGACCAATTCTATCTCCTTGCCGAGATAGTCACGCAGCACTTTTTGTGCACCCTCTGCCGTTTGTTGTGCACGCAAAAAATCAGACGTAACGATGACATCAGGATTGATACGAACAAGTTGTTCTATGAATTCTGGAGAGGTCAGTTGCGCAAACCCCTCAGGAGACAAGGTAAGATCCATATCTTCAATAGTTTCGCCTTCTGTAGTGATCCATCAGGTATCTGTCTCACCTGCGACATTAATCTTCTGTTTGAGTGCGTGGCGCATAAACCGGACCTGCGTCCCTGGGTGTTTCCATTGATCTACCTCAGCATACATCTGCAAAAAGTTGCTCACGTTCTGCAAAGGAATAATCACATCTTTGAGCATCTGCTCTACCGCTTTCTCAGAAAATCTCAGTGGTTCTGCTCTGACGACAGGAGAACTGAGTAAGTATAATCTCAAGGGATCTGCGCCATATTGGTTGAGCAAATAGCTCGGATCAGGATAGTTTTTGAGTCTCTTCGACATCTTCTTGCCGTCCTCTGCCAAGATCATCCCCGTCACCGCCACATTGCGAAACACATTTTGTCCATGATATGCGTGTCACAATACATGCAATGCTCTAAATCGTCCTCTGGTTTGGTCAAGGCCTTCGGCAATGAAGTCAGCACAATTTCAAAAGACTCCTGACTCCAGATTTCAGACTCCAGAACTGTTCAATGCGTCTTTTTCTAGATTCTGGTTTCTGGTTTCTAGATTCTTTTTCATAAAGTGGTCTTGCCCATACGGCATACTCCCCGACTCAAATCGACAGTCGAGTACCTCTGGGATTCTGTGCATCGTTGCTCCACAGGCACACGGGAAAGTTATTTCATCGATGTATGGTCTGTGCAAATCCGTAACTGTTTTGCCACTTCTTTGTTCTATCTCTGCAATACTACCACACACAACTGTTGCATCACAAGCACTACACTCCCACACCGGCAACGGACATCCCCAAAATCTTGTCCTAGAAATATTTCGGTCTGGCGCAGTTTCGAGGCCATTGATAAATCTTTGTTTGACGGTCTCAGGCACGAAATGAATCTGCTCAGCACCAGGTATCGTCACCGCCTTAAGTTCTTCTTCTTTGACGAATCGAGATTCAATTGCTTTGTAGATCATCGGTGTGCCTGTACGAGGACAATGCGGATAGGAGTGATTAATAGTTTCTTGTTTCACAAGTAAGCCACGGCTCTTCAGATCTTTGATGATCAATGCGTTGGCTTCGAAGACATTTTGGCCAGCGAAATCAGGTACCGCGTCCGTGAACTCTCCATACACATTGACGGGATCGAAAAGTCGTTCTTGCGCTTGGTCTTTGGGAAAAATAGTACAGACTAATTCATAATCATCTACACCAAATGCAGGCGCTTCATGTACCACTCCCGTCCCACTCTCGGTCGTCACAAAATCTGCATGCAAGACGCGATGGACTTGTGCTTTGTATTCGTCAGCAATGGTTGGATTATTTTGGTAATAGGGGAACAAGGGAGTATATCACAAGCCCACTACCTCACGTCCTGATAAAGTAAGTACGTGAATATATTGCTCAGGTGATTTGTAATATTTCTCAACACACGCCTCTGCTAAAATGAAATAACATTTCTCCGTAATATCGTACAGCTCTACATAGCGAATATCATTGTGCACGGCTGCAAACATATTGGCAGGTAGGGTCCATGGCGTCGTAGTCCATGGCAAGAGACAAATCGGTGCTTCTCCTGTATCTGGATGAGTGAATAACCCTTGCTCAATAAAATGTACGCTTCTAAATTCATGGCGCAACTGGTGTTCGTCGGTAATAACCAAATCACCCACTTTGAGGACATAACCAAACTTATTTTCAGATGGTATCTTTTCGACCCATCCTACCTTGCCATGTTTCTCAGTCTCTTGTATAGCAGGCGTTCAAGTGATAGTTGCTTCAAAATAATGCATACGGAAAATTTTGCCTTTGTGCACTGTTTTCACGTGTCACACGAATTTTTCGCTCGTGACCACTACTCACAACTCTTCTTTCATCTCTCTCTTGAGTGCATCAGCAGGAGTTTCTCCTGCATCTATTTTACCACCTGGACAAAACCAAATACTATGTCTATTTTCGTAGATCATCAACATGCGACCTGCTTCATCTCTGACAACGCCAGCCACTACTTCAATGGCTCCATCGTGAGGATTGTATTGTATTGCTGTATCGCTTAGATTGAGATTCTTCAGTGGTAACTTGACCGTCACTGCAGGGTCTTGTCTCATTTCATACCCTTCTGCAATCTCAGAATTGGAAAGCGCTGTACCCAATGCTCGTGAATATCAGAGTACTTTGAAACCTTTGTAGATCAAGTTGCGGTGATAGAGATCTGAGAAAAGACAAATGACCGATTCCATGAAGTCATTGCTCATCGTGAAGTAGGCATTGTCCATATCCACCCAACGACCGACACGGTCAATCGTCCATTTCCAGCTATCATTCACCTGATTGACCATGTTTCTACATGCCTCTATGTAGTTACCAATACCAAATTCCTCTTCGACCTGTTTCCTCGACGTAATACCGAGTTCTTTGTTGACGAAATTTTCTGCGGGAATGCCATGGCAATCCCAGCCCCATTTGCGCGGGACACGATACCCACGCATCGTCATCCAACGAGGGACCATATCCTTGATAATCGATTGCAACAAATGCCCATAATGCGGATCTCCACTCGTGAACGGTGGCCCATCATAGAACGTGAAATTGAGACGTTCAGATTTCGATTGTAGGGAAGCTGCAAACGCATTGGTTTGCTCCCAGAATTGCAAAATATCTTCCGTTAACTGATGTTTCTTTGGCTCGTCCGTCATCTCCCCCATACAACAAAACAAAAATGAACTTCTTTATAGGGAAAATATGGCTAAAGGCAAAGCGAAAATGGGATTTTACTACCTGAAATATCTCACCCAAATATACTCTTCTGCTTCAGATGGGGTCATCTGAGAAAACATATCATGGATTCATGGCGCTTGGAGATGGGCTGCGAAACAGTTTTGGAAGGCAAGGAATTGTACCGCATTGAGGCCTTCTTTCGTAGGTCTTTTGAAATAGAGATCAAAAAAGATAGCTATCTGTTGTGCAAGTTCACGACTAAAAGTTCATGAAAGCACTTGTGCGGGGTCAGCTGACAGATACGTATGTAATACCGCAGCAAATTCCTCTTGGTCATAGGTATCTACGAGAGAACTAGGAGCAGGAATACCTAGCTTTTGCAATTTAAGTTCTGTTTCTACAATCAGCTCGTAGATATACTCACTGAGGCTGAGCGGCGAAGTACTCAAAAAATAGTTTATGGTCTCAGATCCTATGGTCACATACGCGTAGGAAGAAAACTTACTCACTTTCTCTCCTTGCTCAGTTGCCAAAAAGTCCTGCATTTCAGGTGTTTCTGTAGTATATAGAGCACGTACGCTTGGATCATGATACAAACGCAAATGAAAATTATTGCATTTTTTTTGAAAATACTCAGGAGTCAAAAACGGTCTGAGTACTTCTGGCAACTGTGGAGACAACAAAACATCACGCACCGCATCGTTGTTTGACAGGAGTTGTAGGTCTTCATTGCTGAGATGTGGGGGAAGTGTTTCCTGCATCGTTGCTACAAAATAAAACATACACTATTATATCCATCATCATTCTTGGTGTCAAATTTTGGATATGTTGAGAAACGACTTGTGGTTATAGACAAAATAAGTATATTGGCCAACGTAGGTGTGCAGACTATACGCCTCTCGCCCGAGAGGGTAGCTTCACTGCATCCTGCTAGCATAGCCTTATCCTGAATGTTGGATAAGGTTTTTTTGTACCTGCACTCGTGCACCCACGATAGCTGCTGTTTCCATTCTGAGTACCGTATTTCCCAATCCAACTATCGTTCCCTTTTCTTTTCCAAATGCAACCTCCTCTGGAGTAAATCCTCCTTCAGGGCCAACACACAAAAGGTCTCATACGTTTGCTTGCAGTTCACGTAAGGGTATAGTCGCACTCTCGTTCCCATCAGCCAAAAGCAGACGTTGCCCAGGTGCAAGACAGGAAGCAAGCTGTTTGTGGCAGGTGATAGTGGGAAGAAACCGTCACCATGACTGCTCTACCGCTTCACGAGCAATATCCTCCATTCTCTGTAATTTTTTCTCAGGACAATCACGTAAGATAGATCTTTGCGCAGTGAAAAATAAAATTTCATCTACTCCTACCTCCGTCAGCTTTTGAACAATCAACTCTGCTTTATCTCGTTTGTTGGGGAAGGCAATCGCTAGACGTATTTTTGACTCATTTTTGACACGCTTTTGACAATCCACTATTGTCGTAACGACCTCCTTTTTGGAATAAGCATCACAGGTGACTGTTCGTCTTTGCGTCATTGCACCTACCGTTTCCTGGACACACAAGTGCTCACTCGGCTTGATCCTCAGTACATGCGTCAATTGATGCACAAGCTTCTCATCGGTGATGATGAGTGAGTCGTCTTTGAGATGAGGTGTGGTGATGAAGAGATGCATATTACAAGCAATAAGAAATAAGAATTTAGACTCTAGAATCCAGAAGCACATTCGTCATCCTGAGTCCGAGTTTACGAGGATGAAGGATCACCTCCTTCATGAGATTCTTCGCCAAAGGCTCAGAATGACTTAATACAAATGCAACAAATCTATCGTGGGTGGATTGAAGATTCTCAAGGGAAGTATTGATTCACCAAGTCATGGCGTAATGTAGAGTTCCGTCAGACGTTCATGTGAAAAGCCACAATCGAAATCTCAACGCGTAGGAATAAATCGTTTATATATAAATGGCAATCTAATCTGACCGCAATGTGTATGACCAACTAAGGTCAGGTCTGCACGTTCGTCAGCAGTATACGACAACGTAATATCTGGGCTATGGGAGAGAACTATCGAGGGTTTGTCATGCGCAAGTTCACGCAACAAAGAAAGATCACCATTCTCCGTATACAATCCATCTAGTCACACAAGGTAACTATCACCCAATCAAATAATATCATTATCAAGGAGTTTGACACCATGCTTGGTGAGGACGTTGACGAGTTCAGCAGTCAGTTCGGGACCGGGCTTTTGGACATCATGATTGCCGAGGACCGCATAGACAGGTGCACGCAACTGGCTCAGCGGAGCGAAAAGTTCTTCTAGCTTTTGGTCTTTGGTAGGCTCAAAGGTGAAATCTCCTGCTATCAGGATGAGGTCTATTCAAGAGAGTCCATTGATACGATTGACGACACGCTGCATAAATACTGCATCTTTGAACACTCCCAGATGCATATCTGCAATGAGCACAATCTCTTTACTCACCCCAAACGGAATTACTGTTTCTTGGACGCGGATGATCGATGGCTCGAGTCGTCTGGATCGAATAAGTGTCCGAAACCCGATCACAAAAATCCATCACCAAAACAAATGCCTCGCACGCAACAAATTTCGCGCAACAATAAAAAGCCAAACCGCTCCTATGATACAGCCAATGTTAATTATTTCTCACCCGGTAAGATCAAACATAGGTAACTTCAAAACTAAATCTGTGGAAACCAACTAATAGGCTCCTTATTTTGCAAAATGAGAAACTGATTCGTCATACTGAAATGTTTACAACCGAAAAATCATTTATACGCAGAAAACGGTGAGGGATGTGCTGCTTCAAGAATCAAATGTTTTGAACTATCTATCAGCTCCTTTTTGGATCTTGCAAAGTTACCTCGAAGCAAAAATACCAAACCAGATTTTTCGTGTGACAACTTTTGCAAGACCGCATCGGTAAATTGTTGTCGTCCAAACTCCTGGTGCGAAGCGGGACTATTTGCTCTCACCGTCAAGATAGCATTGAGAAGCAAAACTCCTTGTTGTGCAAGATAGGTCAGGTCACCACTTTTGGGAGGGACTCAACCAACATCATCTGCAATCTCTTTGTAGATATTTTGCAAAGAAGGTGGCAAAGCAACCCCTGCTGGCACCGAGAAACTCAATCCATGTGCTTGTCCAGCTCCATGGTAAGGATCCTGTCCCAACAAGACGACACGCACGTTGTCTACTGGCGTCTGCGCAAATGCGTTGAATATGAGATTGCTTGGGGGAAATATCTGATGGCCAGCTTGTTTTTCTGCAACTAAACGTGCTTTAATTTCTCCAAAAAATGGTTCATCAAAAACATCTGCAAGTAACTTGCCTCGAGTGGCTTCGATCTGCGGAGCAGTTCAGCTCATAGCTGAGTAAAAAATAGAAACAAGACGTACTATAGCTATTCCTCAAAAAGAATCAATAGGTCAAGAAAGTGAAAATTGAAGATGGAAAGTTATGAAATTCAGTTTTTCTAGAATACAGTTTCTTAAGTCTTGTTTCTTAAATCTTAAGTCTTGTCTCCTATTTCTCCTCCTCGCAATAACTAGTGTTCCATTTGGTTATTTGCATATTTGGCTATTTGTTTATTTGCTTTCCATTCCCAACAACGGCAAATCAGCAATCTTGATCTTGCCCAACATGAGTTTGGTTTCGTCTCATCACTGCTCTATCCATTGACGGACATTGAGATAGCCAACTAGAAAGAATTTGTAATTGAACTAGGTAGTACACAGTCAAGTCACCGAGGTATCTTGCAATCAATTTATGACTCTCAAGACTCATATGAAAATACCTACCAAAGATTTCTTGCCACCTTCTCTCATCTGTTGAGCAAGGTCGCTAAACGACGCAGTAGCACTTTGTGAGACTGCGAGATATTTGCGAAACATACCCATTTTTTCGTATGAGGTCGGAAGATAACGTTCACTATGGAGTAACGCTAGTCCCTCTTCATCGGTCATATATCCTGCAGTCCCTGACATCAATAAACGTCGTCATGAATGTCTAGCAGCGAGATATCTCTTGATATGCACATCGACCTCGTGCGCAAGACTTGCGAGTAGCTCCTTTTCTCTAATACCTGCGTTGATAGCAATCTTGATCACGATACGCTTGCCTTTGATCACGCTCATTCTTCCATACCCTTCTGAGGTGAATCTCACCACAACATCACCTACTCACTGCTCATGTAAATATTTCTTGGTTACTGCTTCTACTTCATGTTTCTTGAGCACTCTTCCCAATTTTCTACGATTTGCGCTATGGGAGGGGACAAGTGATTGTAATGATAATTCGATATACTCAGATGATAAAGCACCGTACATCACTCTATTACCTTGTTCAATACCTGTATAATTCTGCTGACTATACGCTTCCAGAAGTGTTACTTTGTGCTGAAGTTCCTCAATCTTTTGAGCATACAACTGTGCAAAGCGACTTTGCAATGGGAAGTTTTTGAAATAGGTGTCATACAAACGTTGCAAACTATCTCTTGCGCGTTCGAGGACCGTAGCAGAAGGTCGTGCGTAGCGAAATTGAGGATCGTACTTGCCCTGTGCGCTAATAAACAAATCCAATTGCTCTGCATAGTTGATCGGTCTCAGGACTTTGGAGAGATTGAGTCTGTGACTAATTTCCGTAATTTTCTCATCTAGAATATGGAGTTCATCAAGTTCGCTTTTGAGAATAGCTTCATTATCGAGAAATTGTGCTGCAGTTTTGATCTTCTCAATTGGTTTGAGATAGAAGTCACTGATTGCTTCCTTGCCCAAAATGACTTTGTTCTTTTCTTCTCCAGGCAAAGGATGCCACATGAGATCAGTAATTTTAGCTTGTTGATCACCTAGTAAGATAGTCGCTGGTAGAGCTCAGGACGACTTCCATACTTCATACAAATCTTTGGCTAAGTAGTTGCGGTTTTTGTTGAGAGCCACACTGACAATCACATCAAAACGTTGCTTGTTTGTTTTTTTGCCTCGTTGGAGCTCACCATACTGCGATAGATAGATCACCTTGGAAGGAGATATGGTCGGCGATTTCTGGGAAGAAAATAATGTTTGTGCAATAGCGACTCACTTCTCAGGAGTCGTAACTTTGAGATCAGTCACTTTGAGTAATCTTTCTTTGAGACGTACGAGCGTTGCGTTTTGAATTTTGAGCCCTGCTCTTGCATTGATCTCAAGCAATTTGGGTCCTTCATCCGTAATGACTCGATCCAATGCAATAAATCCGAGGTTTGCAAAGTACTGAATATACGATGAGTGCAACAAAATCTCATCCCAAAAAGGAAGTGTTTGATCTACAAATGATTTGTAGGGTGCTGGAAAGTCTTCATGATACACTGTCCCTTGATCATACAGTGCATAAATCCTACCACTTCCTACTTCCACTCACATCCCGACTGCTCCTTTGGCAAGATTCGCCTTGCCATCAGACTTGGCGGTAGGAATTCTCAGCATCGCACTAACCGGGACAAGGTTGAACACAATGACTCTAATATCTGCCAAGCCATGTGCACAGTATGCTTCAAATCATAGCCCTGGATGTAACACCTCTTCGAGCAAGATAGTATCATGGGTAGTCGTCAATGAATTCTTACCATCCAAAATATCGGTCAAATATCTTCTCAACGTGACATCTTCAATAGTTTTTCATGATACACGATAACGTTGATCATGTTGGTGTGAAGGTTTGTTTAGTGACCAACGTGCTCGTCGAGGATGCGATGGTGCTGGCTCATCAATGGGTGTGTTTTGCTCCGCGAGATGGACACGATAAATTCATCTTCCTCTACTCCCTTTGTTGGGTTTGACAATAAAATCATCTTGGGGCAATGCAGAAAAATCAAACGTTGCAAGTTCACTTGCTGTTTTGATGTGTCCGTATGTTTGAGGAACTGGGATTCATCTCGCTGATAAAAATTCTTTGGTCTTGAGTTTATTATCGGCTAAACGTATAGCCTTACGAGGATTTCGCTTTTTGATATATTGCAAATTCCTTGCATTCATTCACAGGATTCCAAAATCGAACATGCATACTACGAAGCTAAATGAAATGGGCAACTATGAAAGTTGATCTATTACTCGTTTGATCACTTGCGGAAGATTTGGCTTGGTCAATGGATGCGGACAATGCGGTAACACCTTTTTTATTTTCGCTGCCGTAAACCCAAGCGACTGGAGTGACTGTACAATATCCATAAACATAGCGTTGTCAGTGGAGAGTTTGTGTATGTCATCTGCTGAAAAATCTTGTTTGAGTTCCATCGCAATTCTTTTGGCAAGTTTGGGACCGATGCCAGGGATGCGTGAGAAATAACCTACATCAAAACTTTCGACAGCCTCTTTCAATTCTTTGACAGGGGCCAAAGCGATAGGATAGGCAATCTTGCCACCAATCCCTTGTATCTTGAGCATACGTAGGAAAAGATTCTTTTGGAGCTGGGTATCAAAGGCGAAATATCTGACGGTGTTGGTGGTTTGATCAAGTTGTGGATAGAGAAAAAATGTTCATTCTTGTTGCACTCCTGTATAGATGACCTCAATACCAAAAATGCCGTTGTCGAGGTAGACCTGCTCTCCTAGTAGTCTTTGGTAGCCATGAAACAGATGAAACATCACGCATATAGCAATAAAAAAAACTAGCATCACTCTAGTAATCTAGGCATAAATTACAACGCAATCTCTTTGCGGTTTTTTTGCTTGACTCGCGCACAAAAATTGATATGGTGACGTTTTGCTTTCATTAAAACACATTTAAAAAAAAATCTGTATGCCTGTAGACGCACTTTTGGGTCTCCAATGGGGAGACGAAGGAAAAGGAAAAATAGTTGATTATCTTGCAGAACGATATCAACTCATTGTTCGATTCGGCGGTGGGCCCAATGCGGGCCATACTATTGAAAATCATCTTGGTAAGTTGGTATTGAATCAACTGCCATCGGGAATTCTCTATACCCACACCCTCAACCTTTTGGGCGCAGGTATGGTAATAGATATTCCAAAACTCCTCTTAGAGATAGCCAAAGTTCAAAATATGGGTATCAAAACTACTGGAAGAGTTCTCATCGCGAGAGAGGCTCATCTCATATTGCCTACGCACATCAAGCTTGATGTGCAAGCTGAAGAATCAAGTGCCCAAAACATTGGGAGTACTAAACGTGGCATTGGACCTACGTATGTCGACAAAGTAGGTCGCAAAGGACTTCGTGTTGGTGATATTTTTGAAGGAAATTTTCGCTCAACACTACGTAATTTACTTTCGTTTCATGCTACCAAGTTACCACAAAAAACATTTATTTCTGATTGGTTGATCCAGGTCGATGCGTTCAAAGAACTAGTTGCATCTGGAGCAATACGTATTGTTGAGAGTGTCGGATATCTTCATGATCATCTTCGTGCTGGTTCATCTATTCTTGCTGAAGGCGCACAGGGTGCTCTGCTAGACATAAATTTTGGCACCTATCCATACGTTACCTCATCATCTACGGTAAGTGGAGGCATTTGCACAGGTCTAGGTATACCTCCTCAGGCAATTAATAAAGTGATTGGTATTACCAAAGCATATACCACACGTGTTGGAAATGGACCATTCCCGACTGAATTATCTTGTGAAACAGGAACTCGTCTCCAAGTTCTCGGAGGAGAAAAAGGAGCTACGACAGGACGTTTACGTCGCTGTGGATGGCTCGATCTACCACTGCTTGCTCAAGCTATCAAGCTGACAGGAACGACTGAATTAGTCGTCACCAAGTTGGATATTCTTAAGCAGTTTGCAGAGTATAAAATCTGCGTTGCCTATGAACAAAAAGGTAAGCTACTCAATGAGTTCCCTATGTATCTTGATCATGTGACTCCTGTATATCAATCATATAATCATGATACGCCGCTTCGAGAAGTCATGATGGAACATCTTCGTGAACTTGGATGTCGTGATGTTCGCATCAAGTACGAAAGCAATGGACCTCATCGTGAGGAGATCACTGTATATGCCTAACTGTACTGTTACCAACTGAGTCGTCCTTCGGTATATCCGAAGAGCGAGGTCTCCACAGTTTATCTGTGGGGCCTTTTTTTTACTTGCAAAACTCTCTTCCTTCCCTATCTTGCTAGCAAGCGGATGAAAGATCCTTTATATTTCATGCTACAGATTACCTTGGTAAGTCTGTATTGGGGAGGAGATTTTGTGCTCCGTGTTTTGGAGTGGCACATAGTGCCCTCATTTCAAGAAACATATTCCCCTGAACTACTCTGCTTATATTCGTGATGGGAAAGTCTTCCCATTTCCGACATAAGTGGAGGTAGTCTCCTACGTAGACTACCACAACAAAAATTTTGAAGAGAAATTTTAAAGAAAAAAAGGGATCTTTCTGCAAGATATGCCTCGAGGAATTCCTCGAGGCTTTGTTGTTTATGTGGAAATAAAATAATTTGCTTAATCAGACGGTAATGAAGCAGGTGATTATTCGTCACGCTCCTCAAGGACCACGTCCTCGAGGCTTTGTTGTATATGGTAAAAAAAATAATTTTCTTTATGGACGGTAATGAAGTAAGTGATTATTTACCACTTTCCTCAAGGACACAGGCCACCAGCTTTGTTGTATTGGGTAAAAATTAGAAGGGCAAATCTTCTGGCAGTTGATCTCACGCTGCATGACTCTCATGCTCTGATGAGGAAAATATATGTGGTGTACCACTCAATGCTACTCGTTTAGTTCTTGCTCAGAGATAGGGCTCTTGTAATGATTTCGGCACACTATGTGCTCCATAAATCAACTTGCATCTTCATCGGATACCATCGATGACACGTATGATTTTGTCTGCAGAAATTTCAGCTCTTACGCTAAATTTATTTTTGTAATAGAGATTTTTCTCAAGTTCCACAGGTGATGAAGCGATCAGATCTTTGAACAATCTGATATAGGCGCTTTTGTCTTTGGCATTGATACTTCTCGTTCCATCGGGTGAATAGACAATACCATGTATCTGTCTCGCACTACCGCTTTGTGGAGTTCGGATTTTTGTCTTGGCATCGTTTGCACGTCGTCACTGGGCATGAATAATGTCGAGCATCTTGTCTCTCAGATGCGTAGTCATTCTCCAATCACTTCGACGAATGCGTTGTTTGTAGGTATGGAGCTTGCCAACTAAAGTAGTATATGCTTCATCCGTACATATATATTTTTTTTCCTTGAGTATCTTTTGTAATTGTTCGATTTGCTGGTCTAGATATGACATCTCAAAACTATCAGTGACCACAAAATTGTCACGCATGAATTGTTCTTCTCGCATAGGTAACTGCTCATCTTTGGTAGCTGAGATCATCAAGATATCAGCCAACGATTTTTTATAGCCAAGCATTTTTTCCTCCAGCACTTCTTTAGTTTTGAAGTGAGGAAAGCTCACCTGCAGATCATCAGCGTATCTAGAATAAATCATGTGGGATCATACAAGTTCTGGTAAGGTATCTTCTACCTTTGCATCGAATGATGCCATGACAATATTTTGAAGTTGCGTGCTCGTCGATGCTCACTGGGGAAGTTGATTTTGCCAAACACACAGATGCGTAATCGCTCTGATGAACAGATCTTTTTCGTGAGGCGTTTTGAGTAAGGGAAGTTGTATCTCAAGTAACTTATACATAGCTCACTGCAAATTTTTGTAGACTCTATGGGTATCGATCGATGGATAGGCGTCCTTGATATCCATACTGAGCAAATACGGGTGATATCTATGCAAGTCTGCATCACGTACATCAGAATCTCACGGTTTGCCTCCCGTGGCGCTCAGTGATACGGGGATATGCGCAAAGCGTTCTTTGAGTGTGGCCTGGATACGTCCCAAGGTAATTTCGGGAGTACAGATAATTCTCTTCTTGCCTCTTATTTCAGTTCAGTCATCGTTGTATTTCCTTTGCTTCTCGTTGAGCTTCTTTTTCATTTCGTAGTATCTATAGCCATAATGGATTCTTTTGATTTCTTGTTTACCGTTGCTACTCACCGTACCCTCGCCTCTTTTTTGATTTCTCAGCTCCAACACTTTGATAATATCCTCCTTGGAGCAAGCACAAAAACGCACTAAACTACTCAGCACAACAGTCTCTTCTCCTACAATTTCTTGCACGAGCGGGTGTGGTAATATACAGCCCTTTTCTAAATGCTTTTCCTTAGGTGATGCCATGATGACGGACAAATAAAGCGTAGTGAATTCGTTTTGAAATAATATTTTATGTATAAAATATCAATTAAATCAATACTAATATTGCTTTTTTAGAGAGAATAGATATATGGTTATGACTTTACCCGTCTCACTCCATGGAAACATATCGTGTCGAACGTCTCGCTTGATTATCAACAGATCCATCGTCAACCGCTCCTCAACTTGCACAAACGCTTGATGCTGTCCAACAACCACGTCCTGACTGTATAATCATAGGGCATGGTGCAATCTGAGCCAAAGCAGAAAACCTTATCACCTATGCACCGCAGATCCTAGCTGCTGGCATGCATATTTCGCCGATGCTCATCTTGGCAGATGATTGTTTCGTAGATTGCAAACAACAAGAATTAGTTCGTGATCCTCAAGCTCCGTGGAAAAAGACTTTACCAGATCTACCTAGCAATCTCACCTTACTCCTCCAAGAGGCCCATACCTATTTCTCTGCCTATGATGCATTGCTCGTCAGGTCATCTGCGGGTGGAGACAGTGCTGGTACGGGCGTTCGAGAATCACAATTCTGTGAAAATAATATATCGTCATTGGAGATTTCGCTCAAATTTGTCCTAGCCAGCAACCAAACTGAAGAAGCAACTTTGTTTAGACAGCAAGCAGGTCTCGATGCAACGTTTGCGGTCATCATCACCCCCATAGTTGGCAATCGATTTGAAAATGTCTATGCTCCAGCTATCAGTGGCTATGCATTCACCAATCAGTTTCAGCAAGGATTACATATTAACATAGGCCCTGGCATCTGATGAGGTATTCATGCGCCCTATATCTTGCCTCTCTCCGTTTATGACGTAGAGCAATTTCACACTGCTGAGAGAGTGCAAAATCATGCCATGCACACTACAGATGCTCGAGACACACATCGTTCGCCTGAAGTATGGACATTCACTGATGAAAATGAATGGGGTGAACTGACCAAAAACCAACCTGACAGTGTGGTCATTGATGAAGATTTTTCACGTGCGCGACGCACCAGATATGACTCATTACTGCATGCGGGCTTGCATGAACCATTGCAACCACTATTGGATAAGATTACAGATCTCAAAACACGTATCTGAACAGAGCTCTACCTCGAGTTTGCTCTTCAAAAAACTCCTGAGTGAAGCAAACGATATATCAATCAAATTGCCTCGCTATCTCATTCACATCATCATATTGAAACTGTTCCTCATGAAAAAACACTAGCCTATCTCAATTCAATCATAACGAGTTGAAAAAAAGAGATCAAAGAACGAGTATTCATCTCTTATGCAGGAGGATTGCAAACACTCCATGAATACAACAAAACACATAGCAACTACGGTATTATCATACCTGATTCAGCACTCTCCAGTAGCGAGCCACCTCATTTCTCTACCTACTCGAATGCAAGTGCCATTTTGCTGGAAGTAAGAAGTAATTGTGCAAGACCGCCTATTGCACATTTGTGATGAGCAACCAACATATCATGAAAAATGTTTGGTGTCATCAGCAGATCAAATCCTCGTGTTGGCTTTCACCCTGAGCGTGCTCAATCACCCAAGATTATGCGTCACAATGATGGTCGAGAAGATCAACTTGCTTCACTATGTCCTTCACCTACTATCTTATGAGATAATTATAGTGAAATACATATTTTCTCAATTCCCCTCATCCTGGAAGCAGATGAATCTAGGGATTATGGCGTACGATATCGTCCATAGAGAAACAATGTACCCATAAAAAAAATCTCCACTGCAGTGGAGATTTTTATATAGTAAACATGACACGCACACCTAAGGTGATGACTATACGTCCAATTCCTTCACTGATTTCGCATGGGTCAGAATGAAATGCTTTCTATTCATGACGTCTTCTCCCATAAGGATTCTGAAGAGTGCGTCAGCTTCAGCTGCATCATCTATCGTGACTTGGAGCATTCTTCTCTTGGTAGGATCCATCGTAGTTTCCCAGAGTTGCTCAGGATTCATTTCACCGAGACCTTTGTATCTGGTGATTTGCGTTTTGGTTGCGTCATATTTGTATTTCTTGAGTGCACGGTTGAGATCTTCTTCGGGTGGGAAAATATATTCTTCTCTTTTGCCCATTTTGAATCTATACAAAGGAGGAACTGCTATGAACAAATGATCCTTCTCAATAAGTGGTCTCATATAACGGAAGAAGAAAGTGAGAAGCAATGTCCTAATATGCGCTCCATCCACATCGGCATCCGTCATGATCACGATCTTGGAATAACGTAATTTCTCCTCTTCGTAGCTGTCTTTCATACCTGCACCGATAGCCAAGATCAGCGATTTGACTTCGGCATTTGCTAATACTTTTTGGATAGCTGCTTGCTCGGTATTGAGGACTTTACCTCTGAGCGGCAAGATAGCTTGGAAGCTACTATCACGAGCTTGTTTAGCCGAACCTCACGCAGAATTACCCTCGACGATATAGAGCTCCGTACCTTTGGAGTTCTTGTTGCTACAATCTGCGAGTTTACCTGGCAAGACACCACCGAGTAAGGCATTTTTTCTCAAGACAGTCTGTCTCGCCAACTTCGCTGCAATTCTCGCTTTGGCACTCAACTTCACTTTCTCGAGCAAGTTAACAATTGCATTTTCGTTGTCTTTGAAATGTGCAGTCAAATATTGCGTCACAATATCTTCTACCTCTTTGCGCACGTATGCATTTCACAATCTACCTTTGGTCTGTCCCTCGAATTGTGGCTCGGGAACTTTGACCGCAACGATTGCATAGAGTCCATCGGTAATATCTGAAATTTGGAATTCACCAACTTTTTTGTCAATTTCACCTCTCGCCTGGGCGATTTCATTGACTACTTTGAGCAAAGCATCTTTGAAACCAGACACATGGGTACCGCCGTCTTTGGTGGTAATATTGTTGACGAACGAAAGGAGATAATCATTGGTCGTATCTACGAACTGGAACGCAACTTCTACTTGGACCTCTTTGCCTTCCTGACTGACATAAAATTGTTCAGAAAGTGGTTTTTGCGTACCAAGCAAATTAGAAAGCCAGGTACGAATACCTCACTCAAAATAGAATCTTTCTTGAGTTTTGCCTACTTCATCGATAAGCGTAAACGTCACTCCAGGCGTCAAATAGGCTGCATGTTTGAGTCTCGCTGCCAACGTGTGTGCAGAAAACTCCATGGTATCGAAAATAGTATTGTCGGGGATGAAGAAAATCGTTGTCCCATGCTTGTCTGTATCTCCGATGACTTTGACATCTTCTTTGTGCTTACCTCTCGAGTATTCTTGCATCCATATCTTGCCATCTTTGTGTACTTCTGCTCTCATCCAACTAGATAACGCATTGACGACTGAGGAACCTACACCATGGAGACCTCCGGAAATTTTGTATGCGCTTTTTTCAAACTTTCCTCCCGCATGCAAGGTCGTCAAAATAGTCTCAAGTGCAGATCTCCCTGTCTTGGGATGAATATCTACCGGAATACCTCTTCCATCATCATATACGGTGATCTTGGAGCCTTCGCTCATGACTACGGTGATATTTTGACAATGGCCAGCCAAAGCCTCATCTACAGCATTGTCGATAATCTCATAGACCATATGATGCAAACCTCTCGTATCTGTCGATCAGATATACATACCTGGTCTATGCCTCACTGGCTCCAATCCTTCCAATACTTTAATCTGCGATGCGTCATAATTCATGAATACTACCCTTCTAACAAGCTAAATAGAAACAATTATCTCGCTACTATAGAAAATTTACCTCCAATTGCAACCTCGAGAGCGATCGGCTAAACAAACGGCTCGTTCTACCTAATATCTTCCACATGTTCCTCGATAATGCGCATAAATTCACCAAAGAGCTTATGCGAAATAATATTCTTCTCCAACAGCTCTTCAATGAGAATCTCCTCAGATTTGAGCAATCATTTCTCATACAGTTTGCTATTGACGGCATCCATTTCCTCCGGGTGTTGCGCATAAATTCCCTCAGCTCTCGTCTGAGAAAGATCTCTGAAATAGTTATAGCGCTCAATCACTTCATCAATATATGCAGGATCATACACGAAGTCTATATGTTTCAACTCATTGAAGTAGGCAATTACTTTTTGTGTAGCAATGTATTGTGCTCTATATCTCATGTAGTTATCTTTGGTGAGATGAGATTTGTCAGATAATCGCAAATTTGTTTGCGTCAGTACATCGTACATCTTTTTGCCTTTGGTTTCATTCATCTGACTCAATCATTTTTCGATTCTTTGGACTTGTTTGTCCAATCTAAAGCTAGATTGCAGATAGGCACGTTCTGATATTTCTCTATAGCGGAATAAGGTAGAAAGATATTCTTTTTCAACTCCTAGTGCCTGCAACGCCAAAGATTGACGAATTGTATGTGCTCTATCTTCAATTGCCAGAAAATCTTGCATCGTTTTTTTGGCGTTTGCCAAATACACCGTATATTTTTGATGCAAAGCTTCCAACGTATGGGTAGGTATAGCATATGACTGTTTCATCGTAGATATTTTTTTGAGAATCGTCGTGAAAATCAAAATTTCAGATTCAATCTTTTGGAAGACATCTCTTTGCTTTTGTCCTCCGATATTGAGCCATTTGATCAACAAAGGAATGGTAGTTGCTTTGAAAAACAACGTGTAGGCAATTTTGGCAATAATTGCTACGGTAATGAACTCTTTGATAGTATACGAAAATGGCCAATTAGGCAACGTGAAAGAATCCTCAATCAACAAGGCAATCATAAACGCAAGTGCACCTCTCAAACTTCCCCAGGCGAGCAGATGTTGCCATGAGACGGGAATATGTTCTTCGAGACGCAATCTATTGAGAATACCGATAGGGACATAAATACTCACCGCTCTTGCTATAGTTACACAAAGAATCAATAAAACAATCGGCAACCAAACCTCACTAAGTGGTATCGTGAGTGAAGCCGCTATCAAACCGATAAGGATAAATACCAATGAGTTGGAAATAAATCCAAAGAATCATCGGAATTTTTCCATATATTCTTCAACTTTGGGAGAGATCTTGGTACGACCATAATTTCCCATAACAATACCAGCAAACACCGTTGCAATTACGCCAGAAATCTTGAGTTCCATTCATCAAATGTGCACATAGTGTCCAATGAGATCAGCAGTGATGAAGGTCAAATGTGCCATTACAATTGTAAAGACAATTTCTACCGGTTCATTATTCTTGATATGTTGAATAATATGAGAAAATAAGAGACCAAATCCCCACCCCAACAAAATTCCTCCAATGATCATCAGCAAAAATTGTATCATTCATGTCCATACTAATCCTGCTGAAAAAACTCAGGATTTAAGTATTTCATAGACAACCAAAAAGAGGGCAAGACCTGTTCCATCATTGAAACATGATTCTCCTTCAAAAATATAAGAAAGCCTTTTGGGAGCGCCATATTCTTTGAAAAGCGCCATGACCGCAACTGGATCTGTAGTACCTATGATGACTGCAAATAATAATATTACCTCAAATGGTATGGGAATATTGAAGAGTTGCATTGCGCCATATCCAAGCAACGCAATCAATCCACTAGAAATAAATAATCACACCGTTGCCAACGTCCAGGTCGACCGGGCATTTTCTCTGACCTCTGCAAATCTCATATTATATGCAGATTCAAAAAGCAATATAGGTAGAAATACATAAAACAATAAATCTGGACTTAGCGTAAAGGCAGCCAAGAATGAAAAATGAGGTAGATGACTCAATGGCACGAGCAATAAACCAACCACAAACAAGAGAACCGTATACGGCAACTTCAATTTAGGGGCAATCAAATTACATACCCCAGCTACCATAATAAGCACCGTCAACTCCAGCATAATTCCAATAAATTCTGTCATCACTAACCATATTAATCAAGAATAAAGCGTATCGATATACTGAAGAAAAAAAAGAAAGCAAGCAATATCTCTCTCACGTGTATTGCAAGTGCTACATGAAATGGTATACTTGTTTCAATTTTCAACTTTTCAATTTTCAACTTTCCCCATGTCCTACTCTTCCCCCACCTATCTCACCGCTCCCGTTTGAAACAACCAATTTGCTTATACACAAAGAAAAGCTAGTGGGAATGCACAGCTCTTCATTCCTGGACTACAAAATATATACGACGTTACGGAGGTGCAACTGGGAAATGAAATTGTTTTTGCAGAAGTTGATACACAAGGGAACGTAAAAGAATGCACAGGTCTTGCCGCTCTTTATCTTTTGGAGCAACCAAGTATACCACCTCTTCGAATTATGGACAATCACAATCATGCACTCTATGCTTGGGTCACCGCATACAACAAAAATAATACACCCCTCACTGTCGTTCATATAGATCAACACGCAGATCTAGGGACGACGCCACTCTCCTTTGATCTAACACAAAAAAATAATGAAGACTATCTGCGACACTACACCAATGAAGTTTGTACGATTGCCAGTTTTATCCAACCACTCGTTGCTGTTGGTATAGTACATGAATGCATCCAAGTCAGGACATCCACTAAACTACATGAAATACACGCTACACAACTCCAAACACCCTATATCCTAGATATTGATCTCGATTTTTTTGCACTTCCACAAGAGCCTGGAGCAGAAGAGGAACAGATCATGCACATACAAACACTACTCCCATGAGCACAGCTCTGTACTATTGCTACTTCGCCGTATTTTTTGGAACAACAACGTGCTCTGCAGTTGCTCTATCGTCTACTCAAAACATAAAAAGTCAATCAAAATTGGTTGTAATTCTTTCTCAAGTTACTACACTACAAGCGCTTTTTATTTATTTGTTTGCAGATGATGAAAAAAATTATGAGTTGTGTCCTCGCATTCCTTTTTGCATGTACGCTTACTGTCAAAGCTGAATCATTCGGGGAAGTACTCCAATGGATGTATGACAATGGGTTGACGAGCTATGACACAGAAGTTGGATTTATGCCAGATGATTATCTCCAAAGAGGACAAGCTGCTAAATTTATTGCTACCTATGGAGTCATGATTGGGCTCGAAGAAACCAATACCAACTGTACGTTCGAAGACGTAGCTGGGTACGATGAGACCTTGACGCCGTATATCCAACAAGCATGCGCAATGGGATTGCTCAAAGGTGCAAATGGAAAGTTCTGGCCAAGTGAAGCTATTACGCAAGCACAAGCGATGACTATGGTTATGAGAATCAAAGAAGGTTTCTTGGATGAGACAGGTAATCCCTGGTATGCTGCCTACTCTGCTAGAGCAAAAGAAACGGGCATTGTGATGCAAAATGAATTATCAAACACGCCTGATGCAACTCCTGTAGCGAGAGGAATTATGGCAAAATGGCTCTATAGATCAAATGTAATCCGCAACACCAATCCAGATGCTGGTAATAGTGATGATGGTCTCGTTACTCCTCCTAGCGAAGATGAGATGCCAATGGACGAGGAGAAAACAATCGACCCAAATGCACCACATGGATACTTGAACTACGATGCTGAAATGGTAAACGCTGCACTCGAAGGAGGCAATACCGTTGTCCTTTATTTCTTCGCAGGTCGATGCCCCAACTGTCAGACGCTAGACCGTGCACTGAGCAACGACATGGCTGAATTACCAGCAGGTACTGCTATCTTCAAAGTAGACTATGATAGCGCAAATGCACTCAAAATGACTCACGGAGTCACCACACAACATACGTTCGTTCATCTCAAGAGTGATGGCACAGCACATGCTACTACCAATCAAATCTTCAGCCTTGAGGATTTGTGGAGCTGGGTGGATGGAGAAATGATGTAAGAAAAAGTAAGGATGATTTCATAGGTTTTTTAAGGGGCCCCGCTGAGCGGGGCCCCTTTTTAAACGCGTAACGTAAACTACTCTTCCGTTACCAAGCAATCACCTCAAAAAAAACAGTCAGTCCGAAGACTCACTGCTCTCTATCTTAATTCTTAAATCTCAACTCTTACAAGATCTCTACCACTCTCACATGTTTTTCATTAAACTTGTAGAGCATCGCTGGTCTGTGCGCACCTCTGATAATGGTATCTCCTGTTTCTTTGATGATATCGAGTTTTTCAATTTTCTTGCGGAAGTTTCTCGTGTCAAATTCTTGGTCAAATACCACCGTATAGACTTGTTGCAGATCTGATAAGGTGAATGCAGGAGGGAGGAGAAATTGGGCCACATTGGTATACTCGAGTTTGTATTTCAATCTCTTGAGTGCGTATTGAATAATCTCCTTGTGATCAAAGGCCAACGCAGCTGGTAGTCCGTCTACGGGGCAAAGCTTCACTTGTTTTGCATCAGATCCTGATTTGAGGTCAAGTGTCTTGAAGTTTGCCAATGCCATGTACGCACAAGAAACGACTCTTCCTCTCGGATCTCTCTTGATCCCAGAAAACGTATAGAGTTGTTCGAGGTAGACATTTTTGACGTTGGTCTCTTCTGCTAGTTCTCTATATGCTGCTTGATCCAATGTTTCTGTATCCAATACAAATCAACCAGGAATTGCCCATTTATCTTTGAATGGTTCAACTGCTCTTTGAATAAGTACCACCTGCAATTTCTCTTTGTAAATTGTGAAAATTATGTTATCAACCGTGAGCAAAATATGTTGTTTAGCCATAGCACAAAAGAAGGTAAAATGCAATATGCTATGTGTACAGTATACAGTTTCTCCACCAAATAGCAAGCCTGCTACATTTTCATTCAAAGCGCCATAAAGAGTTGACATTTACATATAAATAATTATCTTATTTTTCGATCACTGCATCTCACTTTATTTTGCCTCACTCTCGTATGCCAACTCCTATGCCTCTCAAAGATACTCCTGAAATACTCACCTGAGATAATCGTTTCATTGCCATGCTCACGGACAAGTTTGGACCACAGTTGTGACTCGATGATGCTGAGGAGAGCAAAGCGCTCATAGCAAGTATCAAAAGTCTCTATAGCAAAGTCAAAAACTCGCATCGTAAGCAGAAAAGAATGACCTGAGGCAAATATTTTGATACGCACGTACTTCCTGTCGTAGAAATCACCCTGAGTTTTTCGAAAGCTAATGTCTGGGATGCAATTGTTGCGCTCGCACATGATTTTCCCGAAGACGATGAAGAGATGACTCAAGAAGAAGCACTTGACTGGATTGCACACACCTTTGGTAAAAAATGGGGACCACTCTTGCGTAGTTCTATTGCCAACCTCACTAAAGCAGAGCTACCCAACTATATCGATGGCAGTGCCAAAGATAAGTTTGCTCAAAAATCACCTGAAGATCAACAAGTATTTCTGCAAGCAAACAAGCAAGATCTCAGTGAAATCAGAGGAGAAAAATACTTTGCAAATCTGGATCTCAATGGTGATGATCGTGATTTGAGAGTCAAAACAGCAGATAGTATGCACAACCTGATGAGCTGTCACACCTTGTGACCCAAGAAAATTGAAAAAACACTCAGTGAAAAAGAAAGCTATCTTGTACCTATTCTCAAGAAAAGAGATATGATCGAAGAGTTACGTGCACTTGAAATTGCCATTGCAATCACCAAAATTGTGCAACACCAAAAAGATGTAAGTGACTCGATTATAGCTGTGCTCAAACATATTTCCTTCCCCGGGACCAGCAAAGCAATTATGTCACTCTTTCAAAGGCCTACTACCTAACTTACATCGTTATCAAGTTATGGAACGTCAACAACCCCTAGATTTCCCTCGTCATCCATACGATGTACCTGCATCCCATCTCAATGCAGAATTTTTTGATATGCTCGAAGAAGTAGGTCGCACGAGCTATATAGATAGTCTAGATGCCCTGACTAAAAACCCACTCAAGGACAGACCTCCTATTGATAGGACAAGATTTCAACGCATTTTTCACGCTATTGCAGAGCAAAGGCATACATCAATTTCTCACTATGATTTACAATATGTTTGGTCCATCTTTGACGACGAATTTATCAAAACTTTCAAACACGTATGACAAGCATATGATCCTCACCAAAAAGATAGTCGACCACTTGCCCAGCTAGTAGATAAATATCAAAAAACACTAATCACGCTAGTAGATCATTTGTGTTATTTAGGACAAATTGATGCTATTCATACTACCTTTGATGCACAGACAAAATTGCATGGCAACTTAGATGATCAGATAATACATGATACGATTAAACATCTGATGCATAACCTCACTGATATTTGATTTGGCAATCACTTCACGTTTCAATGAACAAAATATATGTTCGTCATCAAATATGGAAAATGGTGATTATATGATCTGACACATCAATCTTTACTCACGACGAGAGAACAACATATCGTCAGTCGGCACACTCCGACCGATAAGCAACTCTTTTTGGTAGATTGTCCTCGCTACTATACCCCAGAAGCGATTCATGATCGTATACTTTCCTTCAATACTGCAGGCCCAGATGCAGAAGACCTAGATGCATTCCTGACCCATATCCTTTTCAATCCAAAAGATATAGTACAAACCACCCACTTCATCAGTGAGTTTAGACGTCTCCGTAAACAACTAAACTCCGAAGGAGCATTTATCAAAAATGTGTGTAGTGAACAATATAGATGAGCCTTTGCTTACAAGTTAGCTGACATATTTAGAGAGCAACAAATATTTCAAGCACAACAGACACTGCTACAGTTATCAGCATGCGAACTCGAGCCAGTGGCAAGTCAAAGCTATGACCAAATACTTACTGATCCTCGCTTTATACAATTGGACAATCAAGGTCTCATTGTATTTATTGCACAAAAAAACAACAAAAACTATCTCATCAGTAGCACAAACAATAAAACAAAAACTAAGGTCCTTAGTGATGAAGAACTCTGTGAAATCTATCACGATCCCAAGAGTGGTTGGGAGTTTTGTTAGTTTAGTCACAGTAGGTCTTTGAGTTTTTCAGGTTTCTCAATATAATAATCTTTGAGTACATCACCCGTCTTACCAATAAACTGCATACTACCCAGCGAGAGATGCTGCAACAATTTTGGCATATGCCTTAATGCTTGATCATAGTCATGACTACCTCACATGAGCAGATAGATTTTGTGTAACGTAGCTCCCTTGTACGCTCGATAATGGAAAATATATTCGTAGGTACACTGTATCTGCGTCGTTGCTCCAAAAATATAGGAGAATGCAACTTGGTCAGCCGTTCGCTCTTGTGTTGCCTGATATATTTTACAAGCAAGTAGGTATACTTCACGCAGTAATGAGAGATGCTCAGGTACAAATCACAACGTGCTCGCATTGTAGACCTTGGTGCTCATAATCTCCCCGAAACGTGGGTCAGCATGCTCGTACACGGGAGCAAAAAGTTGGTTGTTGTAATTGACTAGGTTTGCTTCAAACATGTGAAAGTAAGCCACATCGGGTTGGATTTCCTGGACAGGTAACTTTCACATCCACAACGTATCGCTATCCACACAAAGCACACCCGTTTGAAATTCTGCTAATGCTTGTTGCAAAAGTTGTAGCCTAGCAAATCCAAGCATATGCAATCCTCACTGGGTGTCAGGCAAAAACGTATGCTGGCGTACCTCTACAGGTAAGGTAGCAAAAAAATCGGGACTATCCGTATAAAGCACACAATCTCCAAGGCGGTCTGGATTATGCCGACAAAAACTCACGATCGAACAGAACGTTTGGATATAGTAGTTTTCGCCACCATAGGCCAGATAGATGATTTTCATACGAACTTGTGTCCTAAAACAAGAGAATATGCAAGTATACTGCTCGACTCATACTTGTCAAAAAAACAGGTAAAGAGTCATGTATCGAGTAATTTCTGCTGCATTTGCTCTTGCAATTTATATTGACATTATTATACAATATGATAATATATGTTTTTTATGTGTAGTGCCATTTGCATGCAACAACGTATTCTAGAGACAGATATATTGAATGTCGGCTGAGGTATCTCAGGGGGTTCTTTGCAATATACGAGTAAATATCTCAAACGCACAGACGGTAAAGGTGCTGTACGCAGCGTTGTCGTAGAAAGACTTCCTGAAATCGGCATGCTCAACAGTCACTATACCCAAAACAGCCAAACGCTCCATGAAGGCGATATTGAAAGTAATTATATGTTTGAAAAAGCAACGAGAGTCGAAATGGCTGCAAGCTATATGCGCACCTATGTCACCGCCAAAGAACGTGAAGGCGAAAAATTGTTTGCAGCTATGTGAAAGATGTTACTCGGGGTTGGACAGCGTGAAGTAGATATTGTGACTAAAAGATATGAAGAATTCACGCTCCTCAAAAAGCTCTTCCCTCACAACCGTCTCCTCAGTCGTGAAGAAATAGCGCAACTCGAACCAGCGTTGGTCGATGGGAGAGATCCAAACATTCCACTTGCTGCCTTTTACAATCCTGATGGACTAGCCGTAGATTTCGGCAGAGTCGCAAAATCGATGATAGACGAGAGTCTTACACAAAGACCAGAGGCATGCCACGTACTCACAGGCAGAAAAGTAGTAGATATCCAAAGACAAGATACGTCAGGACAACTGTTTAGCACGCTCTTGGATGATGGGACCATAATTCTCTCCAAGGCGGTCGTGATCAACGCAGGTGGCTATACGCCTGTCTTGCTCAAAAAGCTCTGATACGAATGATCGAGAGGCATACTTTCCATCGCAGGCAATTACTATCGTATTACTCCCTCTGCACTCCATAAAGTCAGAACAAAAGTGTATATGGTACAAGACCCTGCACTACCTTTCGCAGCACTGCATCTCGACCCAGAAGTTGATGATCCAAATGTAGTCAGGCTTTGACCTACTGCGTTTGGGATTCCCTACCTCGAGAAAAAAAATCGACACAGTCTGTTTGATTATATGGGCATTATCAATGCAAAACATGATGTGCAAACGTTTTTTGCCATTCTCAAAAACCCGACTATCAAAGCATATTTGCGAAAGAATTTTAAATTCCTGATTCCCATCTATGGCAAATGGCTCTTCCTCAAAGACGCCAGAAAAATATATCCTTCACTCAAGCGAGAAGATATTGAACTACTTGACGGCTATGGTGGCAATAGACCACAAGCGATCAACAGAGAAACTCACACGCTCGACTTCGGTGAAACGAGAGTCGTTGGGAAACATGAAAATATTATCGGTAATACTACTCCATCTCCCGGCGCTAGTACTGCAATTGATAACGCCAAAAGAGACATCGTAGAAATAGCTACTATGCCCTATTTCAAAGAACATTTCACACGAGATCAAGCAGGGTTTGATGCTGAATTTGCTCCACACAAAACACCTTTCGTCACTGGAGCTGTTTCTGAAAGATCCTATCAAGCTCCCACACAAGCACCACTCTCCTAAGAACAACTCAACGCACTCGAATTGCAAGGCAAAAACTGCAAACTCAGAGCGGTCACCCAAGCAGACGCCGAGAGTATTTTCAACAATGCAAACGATCCGAGTATTTATGGCAAACGGC
Organism: Candidatus Absconditabacterales bacterium; assembly: GCA_041908765.1. Lineage (GTDB taxonomy): Bacteria > Patescibacteriota > Gracilibacteria > Absconditabacterales > Absconditicoccaceae > CAYUST01. The sequence goes on along the minus strand of JAYREU010000010.1, from coordinate 14,975 downwards.
TCACTTGGCAGAAGTCAGGGAGCTATGAGCTCGCCGACGCACAACAATTCGTCGATTACACTATGCAGGAGCATCAAAAAAATCACAAAAGAATCCTCGGTATAGAAGTCGATGGAGAAATTGTGGGTATGATGTCGCTGACGAGAAACGAATTTCCCTACGACCACACCGCCTACACCGGAACTTGGGTCGGTACTGCCCATCGTGGGAAGTGACTTGCCCTAGAAGCAATGCAACTCATGTGTGATAATGCACGTCTGATCTTCCCAGATCTCATCAGACTCGAAGCACGTATATTCGAAGGCAATCATGTCGTCCCCCACATTCTCGAAAAAGTAGGCTTCCACCAAGAAGCGAGTCTGCAGAATAGAATTGTGCATCAAGGTCTGATTAAGAATGAGTATATTTGGACGAAATTGTTGCAGTAGCTCTGATGCACTTGCTAACAACAAGCGACCCAAAAGTGAAGGAAAAATGACAGATCTGATTTTCCTCCACTTACGCGAAGCTATCTATATATGTCAATATACTCTTGTATAAATATAGTAAATAAGTATATACTCCCTGTCCATCAATGTTGTGGTCATTAAAAGAAAAAAATCTAGAATATGTGTATATCTACAGCTCCTGCTGAACTCAACAGCACCAAAATCGGTTTCGTTGCCGACTTTACAACGAAGTTGCATCATTTATTTTACGCGAATAGCGTTCAAAATTTGAGTGATGGGCCCAATGCGATGATCTTGCCAATACCTGGTGTCATTCAAAAAATTCATGACACTACTGATTTTGGGAATTTCATGGAGGATATTGCACGGCACTTTGCACCCGTCTATCGTGGCACCAAACTCGGTACGGGTATCAGTAAAGGGGTTTCTATCGTAGAAGTAGGTGCCTACACGGTACTGAGTTGCGATAGTATTGATCCTGAAGCAATCGCAAAGGCATTGCAGTTGGTTCCAGAAAACAAAAGGCCAACTATTTCTGCAGATTTGTTGAACTGGTACCGTGACTTTTATGGCTCAAAGGCTAACCTTGCGATCTGTTGCTTCGATAGTAAACAGCTAACCAAAGCACAACCTATCTGGATCGAGTACAAACCCAAGGACTTTGAAATGGGATTTATGCCCGGAGCTGATTCTCATGATGGTACACCACCGCGTATGGGAGTGTTGGTTGATCGTGATCACCAATTGTTCTTTGGTATGGTGATTGATGATTTTTCTAAAAATGTTCACTTTTCACAGTCCGTACCAGCAGTTATCAATAACGCACAATGGATTAAATTTAATAACATTGGGAGTGTCGGCAAAAATTGTGATTGGATTATCGTGCCTCATGAAGAAATCTCTGGCAATGTCAGTTTGCTTCAGATTACAGAAAACAAAGCATTTGCATAAACACAACAAATAACTATCCGCAACTATTTAAGAGATTGATCGAATCGGTCAATCTTTTTTTTATTTGAATCACCAAAAAGTAACGTTAGTTAACCTTTCTTGGATGATTCAATTATATTTCGCTCCACACAATCCAAATCCAATTAACATAACTTTTATGAATACGTTAAAATTCTACACTGAACGGACTCCGTTCAGTTTTTCTTTTTAAAAAAAATCTCCAGGAGTTCCTGGAGATACTGGAGTTCCTGGAGATACTATAATCAATTTTATCTTGTGAGTGGGAGCTCAGCAATCATATGTGTAGTGAAATATATAGCTACAGCTAATATAAGTACTAGCACTAGATAGCTTGCTACCCATTTTCTTACTTCCGGTGCAGAAGGATATGGGCGGAGATCTTTTTTGAGGAGACTATCTTGAGGTGGCGTAGCATATGTCTTACGATGAAACATGAAATCCATTCCTACCAACAAGGTAATCAATACAATGTCCACAATAAAACTCAACCATCCTGCCCAAGCAAACCAATATCCGACGAGTACTACTGTACCAAACACTATCTTGAGTACCAGTCGCTGACGGGAAGGATGCATAAAATCATCCAAAATAATGACGCCAATGACGAGGAGACTTGTTGCCTTGAATAGCATGCAAGTAACTAAAAACAAAGCAATACCTACCCAATTGTGCCACGGTCCAACAACTTGTAGTATTTGACCGCCATCCAAAGGTCGTACGGGGAGTAAATTGAAAAGATTGAGGATGAGCCCAACATGGGCAAGGATCAGAAACATATGTTGTTCAGGCCAAATCTGAGTACAAATAAGCGAAATCACAGCACCCAAACTTCCAATCAAAGGCCCACCATAAGCAATGAAGGCTTGTTGCGATCGATCTTCGGTCTGCTTCATCGAGACAAATGCTCCCAAGAACGGTATAAACATAGGAGCAGAGACAGCTATGCCTTTCTCTTTGGCTGCCAAGACATGTCCCATTTCATGGATCAAAATCATGAGCACAATTCCTAGTCCAAATACCCAACTTCCGTATGCCCAACCATACAATATCATGCTCACCAGCATTGACCAAAAAGTAATAGCGTATTTGCCAAATTTAGCCGCTTTGATGAGTGTTGGTAACTTAAGCAAGTACTTACCCTTCACCACAAGAGCCAATAACGTGTTTGTAAATTTTTTCATATTAATGATCTTTTTTATAATATTCTTATACACATCAATAAGTATTTGTCAATAGATTTATACTTAACGTAATTATTACATTTTCTCTTGCAATTTGAAAAATATTGTATAAGGTACACTTACTCAAAGGAAAAAGTGGGATGGTTATACTCGCTGTCGAGTTCCTGACTACCCTGCCAGTACGATGAGCAATAAATCTGACGTCCTATTGCATATACTAAACCGCTTTAGGAAATTACCTAGGTAAAACCTAAACCGGGTAGTATAACTGAATCATCCATAAAATTTTCATTCTTCAAATTTTAATGGTGGTTCAGTATATTTTTTACAGTTTACTTACTGTAAAAGATACTATAAGTACTGATCATTACCATGTCTTGTCCGTCTCGCGTCTGAGAGACTACGGGCAAGCATAATTTTCTCACAACCAAAAAATAAAATCATGGATACAACACTGCTTTGCTATGGTGCGACTGTGCCAGGCAAAAAACATCTCAAAAGCATGCAACGTAATCAAGACAGTTTCCACATTATCAACACTGCGAAACATATTATTGGCGTGGTAACCGATGGATGCACCTCATCCAAAGGCTACTCCAACAACAATGTAGGTGCTCAACTTTTTGCTCCGCTCATCGCTACGCATATCGAGCGTCGATTAGCAGAACATGAAGAAGATCATACCACGCAGCGATTCTGGGAACTAGTAGAACATGACATCCTGGCCGATATTGGAAGCATAGCTTCCTTATTACCTGGGAAACGTTCTGAAGTTATCAAGGATTGGTTACTCTTCACGATCGTCGGATTCGTCGTAGCCAAAGGACAATTGGTAGTCTTCCACTGTGGTGATGGCATGTATGTGTACAATGATACCATATATACGCTCAAACCTGCAACAGGAAATCTACAGCCCTACTTGAGCTATCGTCTGAGCAGTATCGATGAGATGAGTCTCTTGCCGTTGTGCAAGATAACTATCGAAGTCTCACCCGTTGCACAGCTAGATCATATCGTCATAGGGACGGATGGTATGTATGATATCTTTGATCTCGAACAAAAAATTATCCCTATGACACAAACATCAGCTGGACGACTCGACGGATTTTGGAAAGATCCACGTATACTAGCCAATCCAATGATTGCGCAAAATAAACTGCATGCTATGAATCGAAAATCATTTCGTGTAGATTATGAGAAACGTGACATAACGCATTATCATGAACTCATGGAAGATGACACGACGTTCATCGTACTCACTCATTCGTTAACTTCAAAAAATGTACCATCATGAAAGTATACACAGCCAATGGTCAATCATACGACCTCAAAAAAATCATCGGAGGTGGCCAAGAAGCAGTCGTATACCTCCTGGATGCAACGCACGTGGCGAAGATATATCGTGCGCCAAATGACCCATTTTATGCGGGGAACACGACTGAGCAAAAAGGTGCAGCTGCCCGACTAACGTATATCCAAAAGAAACTTATACAGTTTCCCAAATCATTGCCAAAAAGTGTTATTGGACCACAAGAATTTTTGTTCAATAGCAAAAAACAATTAATTGGATATACGATGCCCTTTATTGATCAAGCTGATCCTATTCTTATTTTGGGGGATCTTGCCTCACGCAACAAAGCAGGTATCACCAACAATACGGTCACCAGCATCTTTCGCAATCTTCATAGCACCGTACAAGGATTACATCAAAACCAAGTCATCATAGGTGACTTCAACGATATGAATATCTTGGTCAAAGGGACTGAGGCATATTGTATAGATACCGATAGTTATCAGTTTGGTGGATTTCCCTCGACGATGTATACTGCCAAATATGTGGATCCCACGCACTGTCAGCTCGATACTAGTGGCATCATGGGAATGACACAACCTCACAACGTCACGAGTGACTGGTATGCATATACATCGCTCTTGATGAGATCACTCCTTTTGATTGATCCGTATGGTGGTTTGCATCAACCCAAATTACCCAAGAAAGGTATCAAGTCTGCACAACGAGCACACCACAGAATTTGGGCATATGATCCAGACGTACGTTATCCTGCATTTGTACGCCCACTTGAAGTCTTACCCAAAACGATGCAAGAGTATTTTCGAGATGTCTTTGTCAAAGACAAACGCGAAATATTTCCTGTGTCACTCTTGGCAAACCTTCATTGGCAAACTTGTACGATTCACGATGTCGAATACGCAACTTCCCAATGCCCTATCTGTCATCCTCACGCGAGCACCATCATGGTGATCAAACCACAAGTAACTGCAACCGATGGAGTGAGTGTTTCTCAAATATTCACAACAACAGGACAAATACTTTTGGCAGATTTCAGTGACGGACGACTTCGCTACTTGTATCACGAACATGATGCATACTATCGTGAAACCGGAGAAGTTGTTCTCCGTGGACCATTACAAAGATTGCGTTATCGAATCAGTAATGAAAAAACTCTTTTCGGTAGCGGTAGTCAACTAGCTATTCTCGAACCAAATAAAACTCCAGAGCGCGTATTGATAGACACATATAGAAATATACCCGTCTTCGATGCAAAAGGTGATACGCTTGTATGGCTTACCAACGGTGCCATATCCTCACCCAGTAGCTTTGGTATTTCCTTCAAACCACAGACCCATGGAACCGTCGTTACTGATAACTCCATGTTGTGGACAGGGAAAAAGTTTGGCTTTGGGTATTTCACTGCAGGCAGTATATTGGAAGGATTTATTTTCTCTCCACAAAGCAACTATACTACCAAAGTCGAACTACCAATTATACCAGGAGAAATCATCGATGCTACAGCAGTATTTAGTGACACCGTGTGTTGGTGGATGTTGCAGACCAAGTCAGGCAAATCCTATATCAATCACGCGTTTGCTATCGATGCACATGGCAAAATTCTGTGGCAACACAGTGCTTCTCCTGATGATCACGATTGGTTAGAAACGATACGAGGGAAAACTGCCTCTGGCAATGATCTCTTCTCGGCTACTATCGACGGTTTGCAAAGAATTCGTTTGCGATCTGATGGCAGTGTGGAAAATAAATTATTTGCCGCTACTGCTTCTCACGTTTCGCTAGGCGATATCTTGCATATCAGTCACCAAGGTATGTATGTGCAAAAAGCACGGAGTATCTTGTTGCTCACCATGTCATAACTAGTATTAAAATTATTAACAACAAATTAAATTGTAAAATCATGAAACAATTTCAAATTCCTTCATTCTTCGATCGCACTAATGCGACCAAGATCTATCCAATCAGCTATGGTAAACTTGCCAAAGATGGTAACGACTTTGCCAAATCCAATGGTATCAAACCCGGTAGTGCTGACAAAAAGAAAATCGGATTGATGATTATCGACGCGCAAAACACCTTCTGTCATCCGCAAGGAGAACTGTTCGTGGCTGGCGCTCCTGATGACAACATTCGCTTGGCTGAATTTATCTATCGCAACATCGAAAGCATTTCAAAAACTTTCGTCACGATGGATACACACTACATGAAGCAAATCTTCCATCCATTCTTTTGGTTGGATGAAAATGGCAACAATGTAGGCGACTACACGACTATCACCTCACAGGATCTGAAAAGTGGGAAATATACCGTCAATCCAGCTATGGTAGGCAACATGCCTGGCGCTACCCTTACCGGTCTGATCAAATTCGCACAGCACTATGTGAGCGAACTTGAAAAGAAAGGAAAGTTCAGCCTCACCGTATGGCCATATCATGCAATGCTCGGTGGTACAGGTCATGCACTGTCTCCTATCATTGAAGAAGCCATCAGATGGCATGGGTTCGTGAGAAAAACAGACGTAGAGTTTGAAGTCAAAGGCGGTAATCCATTGACCGAAAACTACTCTGTGCTTTCTCCTGAAGTGCTTACTGCACCTGCCAAGGATCCTGGGCAAACCGTTGCAATCGCAGCTCGCAATACAAAGTTCATCGAAAAACTTTTGGATCTCGATGTACTCATCATTGCCGGACAAGCGAAAAGTCACTGTGTGGCTTGGTCAATCCAAGACTTGCTCGATGATATCGCAACCAAAGATCCTGCACTTGCTTCCAAGGTCTATTTGCTTGAAGACTGTACGAGTCCGGTGGTCACACCGTTCGTCGACTTCACCAAAGACGCCAATGATGCATTTGCTCGTTTCAAAGCTGCAGGTATGCATATCGTGAAATCCACGGATGCAATCGATACTTGGCCAGATATTATGAGTAAGATTTCATAATCTTCAAAAAAAAGATCACGCAGGTGTGTATCTGAACCACCATTAAAATCTGTAGAATACAGATTTTATGGATGATTCAGTTATACTTATCGCTTTAGGGTTAGTAAATTTGAGGCAACGAAAAATTTACTATTTCCTAAAGCGATTAAGTGTGGCATCACCATGTACCTGCTCTCTTTAGAACGTATGCATAAAAAAAATTATTAAAAAATTAAATTATACAATCATGTCACAGACAAATGTAAATAACCTCTTCAACAACGCATTAGCGTCTGGTGAAATTGGTGGAGCGTCAATTGATGCTCTCGGTAAAATTCAAGACCTTGGCAACATCATCAATGATGCCCTAGGCACGCCTACTCTGGGTATTGCTTCCGGAGAGATCATTCTCGTTAATCTGTTGATTGATGACAGTTCAAGTATGGAAGATGTATCTGATGCGGTCATCAAAGCGCATAATGAGTGTATCGAAGCCATCAAAGCGAGTAAACAGGTCAACAACATCATGGTCCAATGCCGTCTCATGACAGCTGGACTACTCTATCCTTTCAAACTGATAGATGATGTGCAACCACTCACTCGCAAGGAATACCGTGCAGATCATAACACTCCACTCTATCGTAGCGCTTTGGAAACCCTGGGTATCACTCAGGCTAAATCCCAAGAATGCCTCGATAACTTCCAAGAGCCTCGTACTATTACCCTCTTCATTACAGATGGGTATGATAATGCAAGTAGAGGCATTGGTGCAGCGGATGTAAAAAAACTCGCAGATGATATGCTCAATACCGAGCGACACATTATTGCAGGTATGGGGTTTGACTCTAGCGGTAATCAGGCTGATGATTTCCGTCGCATATTCAAGGATATGGGTATCAGAGACAATTGGATACTGACCGTAGCCACTACTGCCAGCGAAATTCGTAAGGCATTCGGTGTGTTCTCTCGCTCAGTTACCAGCGCCAGTCAATCTGCTGGGAGCTTCTCGCAAACCGCCATGGGTGGTTTCGGTAGTTAATTATGTAGTAAACTCTTTCAACACGGACTGTATCAGTTCGTGTTTTTTCATAAGTCAAGCACTACTTATTGTATTTTATACATCTTCTCTTGCAATCAAAATGTTACTGTATAATATACAACAAATAAATTGTTTTATCATCTTATCATACATTCTTCATGGAGACCTTACTTACCTACTTCGACATTACCACTATTTTCTTCACCATTGGCGACTATCAAATGAGTTATCTAGAGTTCTTTGGAACGATTTTCAATATCACCTGCGTACGACTCGCGGCTCGTAACAATATTCTGAACTGGCCAATAGGGATCTTGTGAGGAATCCTCTATCTCGCGCTATTCTATCAAATACAGCTCTACTCAGATCTCGTTGAGCAAATCTACTTTCTCGCTACGGGTTTCTATGGATGGTATGTGTGGACGATGCTCGGCAAAAGGAATGAACAGGTTACCTCGATCAAAGGAATCACCTCAAAAGAGGCAGGTATATATCTAGTCTGTATCTTCATTGGCACGATGTTGTTTGCATACATGACGCAACATCTTTCCATATGGTTTCCCGTGCAATTTCCAGAGCCTGCATCCTATGTGCTACTCGATGCCTTCACTACTGTTTTGAGTTTCGCTGCTACGATCCTGATGATCCAAAAGAAGGTCGCTGCGTGGTATCTGTGGATACTCGTAGATATCATTGGTATCTGGCTCTACTGGGTAAAATGAGTGAAATTCATCTCTGCTGAGTACGTACTCTTTTTATTCCTTGCAATCAACGGTCTCATCTCGTGGTCACGTATACAAAAAGCAAATCACGTAGCATGCGCTCACAAAGCATTTCTTTAGTATTTTTTACTAACATACTCCTATGAGAACATTTCTCCTCAAGCCAAAAGTAACCTGAATGGTCTTTGGTAAGTTCATGCCACTCCATACATGACATATCAACCTTATAGAGTTTGGAGCCAAACAAGTAGATCAACTCATTGTACTAGTCGCATACAAAAAGGATGAACCCATTGACGGGCAACTCAGATATGCTCGAGTCAAAGAACAGTTCAAAGATCGTAAAGATATTATTGTTCACTACCTAGATTGCACAAATATGTTAGACAGCAAAGAGGCAGATAGAGCGGTTTCTCGTGAGCGAGCACAGTATATCAATACAACCTATCCCGAAGTAAGTATACTCTTCACCTCTGAACCCTATGGTGCGTATGTCGCAGAATATGGAAAATTGACGCACATACTCTACGACGAAGCACGTACACAAACACCTATTTCTGCTACGATGATCAGAAATGATCCTGTCGCTCATCGAGACTATATCCCCAAACATATACAGCCCTACTTCGTCAAAAAGGTATGTTTTGTGGGTACAGAATCTACGGGCAAATCAACGATCACCAAACGCTTAGCAGAGTACTTTTCGACTACCTATGTCACGGAAGCTGGCAGGGACCTGATACCAGATACCTATGGTTGTACAATGGAAGACCTCAACGGTGTAGCCGAAGAACATGCACGTCGTATCAAGACATTGAAAACGAAAGCAAATAAAATACTCTTTATGGATACCGATCTCACCATCACTCGTTCATATGGGCGTTTCTTATTTTATCGTGATCTCCAAGTTGCCCCATGGGTAGAAGCAGAAAATAAGGCAGATCTCTATCTCTATATGGATAAAGATTGTCCACTCGTACCAGATGGAGGTCGCCTCGAAGAAGAAGGGAGAACAGCTCTCGACATTTCTCATCAAAAAACATTAGCGGACAGTAATATCACCGTGCATCATCTCAGCGGTACACGAGAAGAAAAATTCCAAAAAGCTATCACTCTCATCAATACTCATATCGGCAAAATAGCAGTTTCTCAGACACTTTTACTCAGTTTTCTTTTTTTGTTCAATTAATTATTGTAATTATTACATTTTCTCTTGCATTTGTCCAAAAAAAGAGTATATCACTTTTTGCGCGCAAAGGAGATATGCATCTTCACCCGGGATTGTGCGCAGATCAGTTGCTTTATTTTTCTTATTTACATGCAACAACTCGCTCAACTCCTCCAACAAAATGAACAGCTTGAACGCAAAGCAATCCTCGATCTCGATGCCATTATCCACAAAGTGACGCAAGAAGTCAGTGAAGTCCTCGAGCTCGTTCATGAGACAAAACACGTTGATCTTCCGCATCTCATTGATGAGATTGGTGATGTCTTGCTCAATGTACTTTCTGTACAATACAGGCTTGAGCCAGCATTTACGACGTTCACTGCCTCAGAAGTCAGCACCGTGTCACCCCTTGATATTGCTATCTCTTTGGGGAAACGAAACGACCTTGTCCAAAAGCACAGAGGTATCTATGCTAGGAGAACTATTCCTTTGAATGAAATAACGCAACAAGCACAACTCATTACTGGACAACTCCTCAAGTTAGCAGAACTACACGCGGGTCAAAAATTTACTCTCGAAGAACTTTGCAAGCATACCCTCCATAAATTTATCGACCGCGCCGAAGCGTATGGACCGCATATTGATCTCAAAGAGCATATTAGAGATGTGCAAGACTATCCCAAGCCTGGTATCTTGTTCAAAGATATTACTCCGCTCCTCAAGCATCCACGTGCGTATAAATATACAATTCAGGAGCTCTGCGAGCGCGTCAAAGATGCGGATGTAATCGTCTGACTTGATGCAAGATGATTTATTTTCGGCGGAGCAGTGGCAGAGAAACTTGGTAAGCCATTTGTCCCTATCCGCAAAAAAGGTAAACTCCCCTACACCACGATAGAGGATAGCTATGCTCTCGAATATGGTGAGGCAGTACAAACAATGCATATCGATGCTCTCCAACCAGGCCAGAAAGTTGCTATTATTGATGATTTATTAGCGACAGGAGGTACAGTTGCATCAGCAATTAGATTGATAGAACAAGGATGAGGCATCGTTGCAGGATGCTACTTCGTCATTGGACTCCACATTCCCTGAGCAGATGGCATCACGGGCAGAGAAAGAATCAAAGACTACAAGGTAGAAACATTAGTGGATTATTAATACTTTACTCACTTCCCCAATCACACACATGAACAACCTACTCAATCAACTCGAAGAAATAGCACAAACCAAAGATGCAAAAACAAAGCAAGAACTACTTACTATCAAAAATAGACTCATCACCCTCCTCTCTACAGAAAATAGCTCACACGCGACACTAGGCATAGGACCTGATGATATTGCTTTGGGCCGAAAAGATATTCAACAATCGCAAGAACTCCTTCCCGAAGTGAAATCTCTCGTCCTCATCGTAAAACAAATACTCATCAACAACTCCAATGGCAATTACCTCAACATCAAACAAAAAACCATTGTCGAAGCACGGCAGAAAAAAAATCCATGAGTCAATTTCTCCTACTCACGACTCGATGCAATGGAAAGGATCTATAGAAACGCTGGACGAAAAGTAACGTATGATAGCCCCGGATACACTGAATCATATGATGCTAACTTTACCTTTGAAGCGAAAAAATAATGCTCAAGCATCTCCTCATTTTCACAGACATCGGAGATGATATAGATGATAGTCTAGCTATCACGCATCTCATCAAGCATACCGCACACACCATATATGCAATTGTACTCACGCATGGAGATATTGAGCATAGGTATGCAGAAATCACTGCTCTCCTGGGCCATCTGGAAATGTCTGTTCCCATTATCAAAGGAAGCAGTCTCCCTCTCGCACAGGATGAAGAAGATACTATCAGCCAAGACTTGTTGCAACATCTTCCTCAACATATACCGATCACTGTGCTCTGTCTCTGTGCAGCGACCGACTTGGCCAAAACGCTCATGCATATGCCAACGATAAAAAAACAAATAGAACACATCCGGTATCAGTGAACTATTGTCTCCGAAAATAATCAGCACGTGGCAGATCTCTCTTCCTATAATTTTAGAACTGATCCTGAAGCAATTCAGTACTGTCTCAGCACGGGCATTCCTTTTTCGTTCATTACGAAACAAGTAGCATATCAACATCCCCGACATGAAAAAGAGTTCCTCGACTTCACCAACTCTTCTGAAATAAACAATTATTTACTTGGTAAGGCATGCGAACGACAAGCGCGCTTCAAAGAATTAAACCCCACTAAACAAGCAGAAATTTATGGGCACGATGCTACTATCCTTTCGTTTCCATATGATTTGTTGGTAGCGAAAAGTATACAATAAAATTGGCTCATAAAAAAAAGATGGCAGGATTTCCTACCATCTCATAGAGACTTTTTATCTCTCAAAATTTTCCTCCAGAGCCTCCTCCTCCAAACGAGCCACCTCCATAAGAACTCCCTGAAGAGCTATATGTTGATGATGATGATGAAGAATAAGAAGATTCTCTTGCTCGACGTCGAGCAGATTCAGCATCTGAGATATCCTGTTGAGCTTTTCTCCGAACGGTATCTGCATCGTTTTCTAGCTCCTGCAACAACGTAATGAGGGCCATCCAGTTAGCTTTCTGTTCAGATATGGTGGCATTTTTCAGAGCCACTACTACATCATCAAGTTTACCCTTGGTAGAATAGTCTACATCTGAATCGGAGCAGGCACTACTTGCACTCTCTATAGCACGCTTGGCGCTTGTATAAAATGATTGGTACTTGTCGCGTGCTTCAGTTTGTGCCTTCGATGTCGATGCTGCTTTTCGAAACATTTCCTGTACTTGATCCACCAATTGTTTGGCCTGCCCAGAAGCATGTTTTGCCTCATCAAAGCGTTGCACATCCATCGCATTGTACTGCAATGCAACAGTTACCTTCTCCTTCGCTTGTTGCAGAAGTGCAGGTGCTTGTGCAAATGCTTCTTTGAGATTTATCCACACTGACTCTGGACATATCTTCATCAATGCACTCAGTTCTGTAGGATGTATGACATCTTTTTCAAGAAGTGCAATAATATCCAACAAACCAGGCATTTGTGCATTGATGCTCTCTGTCATAGCTGGTAGTCCTTGCAGGTTCTCCAACAGTGCATGCCAGTTCTTTTCAACTGCCTGGATTTGATCAAAGATATTTTTGTGTGAATCTAATGCTGGTTTCTGCATCACTTCAGTCCATACCATAATATCACGGCGCAACTCTTCAAGAGCCTCAACTTCTCTTGCTTTGTGTTGCAAAGTAAACCCATTTGCCTTGAGATCAGCGATACAGGTGCTTAGATTCTTTTCTATCTCCTGTATTTTTTCGAGCTCAATAGGGGCTTGCTTGATATACCTTTGAATTTTCCCGGGAATCTCTTGAAAGGACTCCACTAGGTTTCGTATATCATCAACCTGCTTGTTGATACCCTTTATATCAGGATCTACATCTTCAAAGGGTTTCTCCCAAAATGCATTCTTGAGATCAAAGTATGTATCAATACTACTTCTCAGTTTGTTTTTGATATCTGTTCCCTCTGTGACTGCCCAGGTTGGCCAATTTTTAGTATCAATCAGCAATGTTTTGTCATGATCGAGAAACCAACGTTCCCAGTCATGCATTTGATTTTTGAGCTTTTGCTTTTTTTGCATACGCCTGAAACCTTTGAACCCAAAGAAGCCAGCTAAAGCGACCAAGATGATTTGCAAAAGATAGAAGAAAAAACTCTTCGCTCCATCTGCAAACTCTTGTCTTCGCTGTTGTGCGATAAGCTCAGCTTGTCGTTCTTCCTCGAGTCGATTGGATTCACGGGCTTCCCATGAGATCCATCCTAGATGATCTATAATAGCTTGGACTGTTTGTTCAAATCCCGTGGTTGCATCATTACTGCGCAACGCAGGTATCAGGTGATTTTCAGCAATGAGGCGTGTTTCTCCATCACGAAGATAGATTTCACTGCCTCTACCTGTCACAATCGCCCAGTCACGCGCACCGAAGGAGACGAGAATCAAGATGCCGTTCTCACGACCCTTTTGTCCCACTCCCCAACAGTTACCCAGTGCTGTCCCATAGTCTATACCCGTATTTCCACCGAGATCATCTACGGTCACCAAAGCCAACTGGAAGCTGGTCGAATCTTCAAACTTGTAGACCAGTTTTTCCAATACTTGCTCCCGTGCATCATCGACGATATTCGAGAAGTCATGGATGCGATGTTGATGGGTATGGATCCCACCATCCGGTTTTCGGGTCTGTGATACCTTGGGCATAGGAAGTTGATCACACGACTGTGCGATACCACTCACCCCAAGGATCATCAACAACATGAAGAAGAATATTTTTTTCTGAATCATTTTTTCAAATGTTTTGGGTGATGGACGGTGAGAGCACAATATGAGTACTCTCACCAGCCCAAATTTGTTAGAATTTTACTTGTGGTGCTTTGTCAGCGCCAGCGTCAGCTGCAAAGTAGGCCTTTTTTTCAAAGCCCAACATACCTGCTACCATCACCACCGGGAATGACCGCACTTTGCGGTTGTACCGTTGGACGGTGTCGGTGAATTGGTCACGTTCGAATTTGATCCGGTTCTCTGTACCAGCAAGATCAGCTTGCAACCTCAAGAACAGCTCATTAGCTTTGAGATGTGGATATGCCTCTACTGATACCAACAATTTCGATAATGCTGAATTCAATCCTCCTTGCGCATCGGTGAATTGCTGTAATTGCTCCGGCGTTGCCTTGCTCGGGTCGATGGTAATCGACGTAGCTTTGGCTCTCGCCTCGATCACCTCCGTGAGGGTTGATTTTTCGAAATTGGCGTATCCTTTGACGGTTTCCACCAGGTTGCCAATTAAGTCAGCTCTACGTTGGTAGGCACTTTGCACCTTGCCCCAGGCGGTATTGCTGGACTCATCCAGGTTAACCAATCCGTTGTATGAACCAATGGTCCATAAAACGATTACACCGATTGCAGCTATCACTGCATACTTAAAATAATTTGTCATACTTTGAATTTTTCTGTGAATAATGGTAATGTACCTACACAACACGTGCAGGGAATTTCTAAAAACAAAAGAAACTGGATATAATAGGATATTTACACCTATTTAGATCCAATGAAGACAAGAAAGCACATTACTGAGTGAGAAAGGTGGAAAATACACACACTCCTGGGAGAATGATATGATCAGGAAGT
>JAYREU010000009.1:0-84627 GCA_041908765.1 Candidatus Absconditabacterales bacterium | reverse complement strand
TTTGGTATATTGATGGTAGGCAAGACTCTCAATTCAACTATTGACACTGCAATTAGTTAGGAAACCAACTTTTTCGAGCAATGATCACAGTTTACTTCTATGTAAGTTGACTTGCGGGTTTGCAAATATTTTTTGAAAGAATTCTTTTGTTTTCTTATTTTTCTTGATTTTTACTTGATAAAGAATTGTATCAATAAAAAATGAATCTTCTAATTCGGAATAAGTGGCAAGTTTATTGATCCTGTATTTCATTTTTTTGTTCCTTTATAATAAGAAAGCAATAATCGCCCATCTCCTTCATTGCCTTGACTACAGTCTCGCAGGATCTTTTAACCCCTATTTCTATTGGGGGGCCAGGATCATAGACTACCACATCATCTCCCTCGATCCCTGTGCTCAGGACAATATGTCCTCAGGACTCTCATTCTTCAGGACTCTCATTATGCAAGGTAAACCAATCCAGTCATAGCAAAAATAGCACTCATTCTCCTTGCTGTTGTTGAATAATTTTTAAAATATCTATCTCAAATATTTTTTTTATGTTTTGATTTTCATATACTTCCTTAGATATTCTTGTGTCTGTTACTTCTCACCTGATTCCATCTTGAATCCGCATTTGTTGTTGATCGACCCATTGATTGCCCTGAATGAAGTGATGGTATCTAGGATCAATCATTGTTTTGAACTTTTCTACTGTAGGGTTATAAATATAGTCTTCCCAAAATGACTTCGTAGAAGAGTAGCATATAGTTACGTCAAATCAGAGTTTTTCCAACATATAGCCGGTTTCTTCTTCAGTGAGTAAACTATCTTGGTTTGACCTATAGCGTCCTCTTTTCATAATTTGCATCATTTCCCGTCGATCTCTTTTTGAAAAATCAGTATACCAGAAGTAATTAAGGATTCACATAGTGCACGCAATACTACATTGTCATGGTCTTGCCTCTACCATCCGTTGTTGTTTGTAGTCCGGGTATTCCATATTTTGTAGTTACAATAAAAAAAGGCGTAGCAGGTTTTACGCGATTCGCTACTATAGATATTACGGTCGTTACCAAAACCAAGACTGCTTTTGTCCAGGTTTTAATTTACCACTATAATGTTGTGAGTTGGAACAGGAACCACACTTAGATCCTCAGTGTGTACACTTGGTTGCAAAGATTTCATCAATGTCGGATCATGCAGTTTCAATGACAACATCAATACCTTCTTTGAGTAGTTCTTCTTGTAATTCAGCAAGTTCTCATGTAGCATTCTCAGCTCTTCCTGGGTTCTCAGCAGATTGTGATTTTGGCATGTGCCTGGGGGAAGGTAGTAAAACACTATTAACATCACAAGTGTAAATGATTTCTAATGCTAAATCAAGAGTAAAAGCAATATATACGGGATGTGAAGAGCGGGAAGGACATTGAATAATAAATATACAATTTGCATACGTCATTTTTGTGTGGATACATACATTGACTCTCGCCATCTCCCAAAAATTACTTTCTCTTCTTACGTGACAAAAAATTCTGACCAGTCACGATAGACTTTCACGTTTTGTCTTCGAGTTCTTTTCTTGCACTTTTGGCTATGCCTCCTCCTTTTTTGCTTGCTATCTTATTCTCGTCGAGGCCAGTGGCTTGACTGGTTTCTGCTATCTGACGGGTGGAGAGTTCTGCTAATGCCGTAAAGATCAGTTCTGCTTCTGACATATGATCTCTGAGGTTTTGGGAACGGAGTCATTTGAGTTGTTTATGCTTGTGGATAGTAAGTCCAGTTCGTTCTTCGTGGATGATGTTCGTCAGGAGAGCATACTCGCCTCAGGCTTTGACCTTATGATCTTTTCGATAATCGGTGAGTTTGGTTCTCGTTTCTTGTCACAGCATGCGTTCTTGGATTCGCTTTTCACTTCTTCCCTGTTTTCTTCGATTTTCTCTCGCCCTTTCGATACTACGTACTGGATCAATTGTTTCTTGCATGCGCTCATATCCTACTTTGGCGAGCCAGAGCTTGAGTGGCTCGGCATTGGGACTGGGGATGGACTGGATGAGACGAAGGATCGTTTCGACATCTGCTGCATCTGTCCTATATAACTTCCCATCCGAAGCCATCATTTTCAGTTGGTTACAATTTGTAACCACCTGAGAATGTTCCTTCATTAAACGGTTTTTCAGGACTTTTCGGTAGTTTCTAGGATCAGTGCTTCCTGAAGCAATTGCAACAATATCAATCCCAGAAAAATACCATTTTTCAGCTTTTTCATCTCGCTGACGGCGAATCTGTCTGTTTTGAAAGAGCATGAGGTGAGTGGTCATGGTTGGCTATGGTATAAAACCCTCTCATGTAGTGACCACAATACCATACTTTTCCGCTTTAGGAAATTACACCTTTTTCGTTCCTCAAAAGCTATAAAACCTAAACCGGCAAGTATAGCTGAATCATCCATAAAATTCTCATGCTTCGAATTTATATGGTGGTTCAGCTAAGAATAACTACAGAAGAAAAAAAGAAGAATAGCTCATATTTTCAACCATCCTATGTTTTCGGGCACTTGGCTACCAATCTCCCCCAACTTCCTTATACTCACGTCAACACACACCATTTATTAGCACCTTTTCCCTATGACTTTCGCATTCAAACAGACATCAGCAGATTTTCGTGTGTCAGAGGAGTTGCCTTTTGCCTTGGCTGGTAAGGGTGAGGCGCTGTATGTGTATATAGAGAAGAGGAATGTGACGACGCAGGAGGTGATTTTGCATTTGCGCAAGAAATTGAAACTATCACGTTTGAGTTTATGAATAGCGGGACTCAAGGATAAGAAGGCGATTGCGAAGCAGTGGATTAGTATTTATGATAGAGCGCTCAAAAAAGCAGGTGGTGAGAGACTGTTTGTAGACACCTTAGCTGAAATCGTGAAGATTATCGAGGTGAGCAGACACCCATTTCCGTTGAATCTATCGACGCCGATTACCAATAAATTTTATATCACCTTCAAGGCCCAGAAAAACTTGGGGCAAGCAGAGAGAGCAGAGGCGCAACAGATCGTCAAAGAGTTGTTGGAGAAAGGATATCCCAATCGGTATGGTGAACAACGTTTTGGGATCATGGGCAGAAATAGTACGCAAGGACGAGAACTCTTACATGGCACCTCCAAAGACAAAAAAGAGATGACCAAAGCGGATATGGTGTTTAAAATCCAAGCCTTTGCGAGCCAGGTGTTCAATGAATATGTGGATCATGTCGGATCGGCGTTGGTGGATGGAGATATTGTCGCATGGACAGCACAAGGCAAAATGCAGTGGGGCGTTTATGATGCGACCACCAAAGCAGTTTCTCCTACAGAGATCAAAGGAGCAGATGCATGAGCCACTTTTGCGGTGCAAAGAATGGGGAAACAAATTCCCTATGATGCAAAAAGTATGATCGCTACATGACCTGTGTTGTGACGAAATATGCCCCTGCCACCTGCGAAATCTGCAGCAGGTATGCGTGAAGCGAAATTCCTTGAGAAGTATCTCAAAGACAAAGAAATGTTTGCACAATTCCGTGAGCATAAAATATTTGGTTTGAGAAGACCACTTTGGGTAAACCCTACCAAATGTGATGTGCATTATGATGGTGATGATCTACGTATCTCATTTACGTTACCATCGTGAGCATATGCAAGTATTGTGTTTGATGAACTGACGCGTACGTTGGTGAGAGAGTAGTTGTGTCTTTGTTTAGCTCATTTCTTGATGACAAGAAAACATATAGTAGGTATGATGAAATGGATATTTCTGCATAGGAAGTATATCTTGCTTGCGTGGGGAGTTTTTTTTGTTGGTACTCTTGTATGGGTACGTATTTCACAAAGCCATACTCTTTAGCTATCTGCAATCATTTCTCGTCTATCCACTCTTGGGATATTTGATCTATTTTGTGATCATCTCACTCAGAGGATTGACGTTTATTCCCCTCACGGCGATATTGGTCGTGATGGTGCCGTTTACTAATCATTGGGTGTTGTTGTTGGTGACGTTGGTGGGAACCTTAATCACCTCCTATATCATCTATCGTTTTTCACAAGCACTAGATATTGATACATATTTTGAAAAAAAATACCCACGCATGATCAAACAAATGCGTCGTTGACTCAACAGATATGGCTATCCTATTATTATTGCACGAAGCGTCATACCATTTACGCCGACTGACCTGATTTGTTATATCGCAGGTACGCTCAACATTTCCTTGCGCAAAATGCTGATTTGAGTAGCTCTGTGAGAGGGAGTTATTTGTGCTTTGTACATTTGGTGAATACATTCACTTATTTCATAAAAAAAAAACGCCAACTGAATTTCAGCTTTAGATAGCTTGCAAGGTCAGTATCGTCAACAGAATGAACAGCATACTATTGTAGTTGTTGCATAACTGACTTTTTTTATTGGTAAAAATGACCAGTGAAGCAAGATTGCTAGCCTTGAGAACACCTAAAAGACAATTCATAGATATTGTCTTTTTTTGAAAATGTAAGTATCATTATTGTCTTCCTATTGCTATATGATATAATAAGTGTAAATTAAGGTAGTCCGAAGTACATCTTTACCAGCTAACCAACAATACCATGTCGCATATGCGAACACAACTTTTCAACTCAAAATCTTTTTTATTTTTCATAGCATGCTGTTTTAGTATGCCAGTTGCTACGTACGCTGCTACTACCCCTTCATTGGGAAATGCAGATACATACGCCATACTTTCGAGTACCTACACCAACACGAGTGTTACCATCATCAATGGTAGTGTAGGATTTACAACACCTCCTGCGGTAGCACCGCTGGGAATACATCCCTTTTATGGGTCAGTGCCTCCGTATGCGACCGCGGGTATAGATCAAGGAGTAGCTTTGGCAGCTCTCAATGGAGAAACATGTGATTTTAACTTTGGTGTGGCTACCGACTTGAGTCTCTTGCCTCAGCCACTTATCCCTGGTGTCTATTGTATTACAGATGCGGTCACTATTGGTGCTGCTGGCATTACCTTGAGTGGTGCTGGTACGTATATCTTTAGAATTGATGGTGCATTTGATACTACGGTGAACTCGATTGTCTCACTTACGGGTGGTGCTTCAGCATGTGATATCTTTTGGACACCTACTGCTGCTACTACACTTGGAGCGGATAGTACTTTCAAAGGTACCGTCATAGATGATGCTGGTATTACGGTAGGAGCAAATACTTCTTGGGAAGGAAGAGCTTTGACCTATGGAGAAACTCTTACAAGTAATTTGGCTACTATTACCAATACGTGTGTAGCTCCTCCAGCTACAGTGCATATCATTAAACTCATAGATAACACTAGTGGTGGAGTCGCAATTGCAAGTGATTTTGCGATACATCTTACGCTATCATGAACTGATGTACCAAATAGTCCTACGTCTGGAACAGCACTTTCATGATCATTATTTTATGTCTACTCTGGTAGTTACGTCATTAGTGAAGATGCTACTGCATTGTATAGTGGTAGTTTCACAGGAGATTGTGATATGAGTGGTAATATCATTTTGGGCGCAGGTGAAGATAAAACATGTATCTTGTTAAATACGTTTATGCCTCCGCCTCCTGTGTTCACAGGCAATATGGGTTGAGGTGGTGGTTGAGGAAGCAATGGTAGCAAAACTCCTTCCAGAGACACTTGCGTCAACGGAGACCTTTCCCCTAGTCGCTATGATGGCAGATGTGCAGCAGATATTGTAGTCAACAATCCTACTAATCCTACACCTCCTCCTGTTCAAGTCATACCATCAGACGGCATTACTATCACGAGACCACTCAATCGTATGCCTACACCGTATATTATTCTCCCTACCAATCCTATCTTGCCAAGCCAACTCCCTGAGACAGGTGCGTACATAGAAATGATGAGATATAGTGACGTAGAGAGAGTTCTCATAGTTGGTAGTATGATCGCTTTGGGAATGGTATTCTTGTTTGTCATCAAAAGACACACGCATCTCTTTAGATAAGACTATTTGAGTTCACGACTATTTCAATCAAGCAACGGTGCATCACGCATCGTTGCTTTTGGTATATGAAGATCACCACTTACGTGCGCGAGGAGTGGAGCAGAAAATGAAATAACCTCTGGTGCATGGAGATCTCCTCCTACTGAAGTGAGCTTGGGTGCTGAGAAATGCATGACGTGGCGTGCAAAAAGATAACAGCCAACAGTGGTTAGTTGAGGCGCCAGGAAATCTGTCGTGTTCCATACAATCAAATCACCACTGACTGAAGTAAGCTGTGGTGCAATGAAAGAGATTGCTTTACCTGCATCGATATCTCCTTCCACCGTGGTGAGGAGAGGAGTGATGATTTCTGATGCACTTCCTGTTTGAAAAAATCATTCTATGGTAGTGAGTAGTGGCGCTGAAAATGTTCCTTCTCCTAGCAGAGAAACTCCTCAACTAATTATTTTGAGATGGTCGTAATGCGTCGTGGCTAACGTGGATCAGACATAGATGGTTGTGAGGTCATTCACTTCGGATTCATCAAAGGCGATAGTTGTAGGATCAACGTCATGATGTTTTCCAAGCAATATTCTGATTGCTTCTTTGTTGGCAAGGAGGATGTTTTTGAAGAGCGCTCTTTTTTCTTCGTTTCTTTCTCTATTGTAACTACCATCTCAGGCATTGATATGCAGTGCTATTCTGAGTAAGTCTTCGGTAGAGAGTGTAGTGAAGTTGGTGATATCTTTATATTGTTCATACAACTTTGCAAAGGTAGTATGTTTGAGATATTTTGTTCAGCCGGGATGTGATGAGAGAAAATAATCTACTTCAGTATAATATGCAGGTGCAATTTCTTGGCTTGGCAACATACCACGCGGTGGCTCAGCAATAGTATCAATGCCCTCATATCTGATACCCAGTTGGGTGATTCACTCGTTGTCGACAAATCTTCGGCAATCTCCTTGTTCGAGAAATCTTTTGGCGATGGATTTGCCAGGTGTGCCAGAACACCAGTTGGCTAGTCCATACTTCCGACTATCTCTGCACATGAGATAGAAGTCGTTGATAACTTTTTCATCAGATCCCTGAGGAAATTTGAGCCACATACCGAGTGGTCTTTTTTCTGCCGCATATTTTGCCAGTATCTGTTGTCTGTGTTCGGGGGTGACGAGATCATTGCATTGATGTGCTTCATGATTGATAATGAGCGGATGTTGGGGAGAGTTTTCTGTGATTGCATCATAGACGATTTGTGCGGTGCCTGCGTCGACTACTTCAAAATCTTTCCGAGAGGTGGGTGATCTTTTGCTGAGTGCATAGACTCATTCTGCTGTCGTGATCACATTATAATGCAACACCGACATGAGGATGTAATAGATGAACGGAGTATGATGCGCAAACTCATGCGTGAGATAGTTGAGTGTTTGTTTGAGTGAGGCAAGTTGTGATTGATGATACTGGTGAAGGAGAAAGTCTTTTTCTTCGGGGTTTCGTATCGCTTCCAAGTACGTGTCTGCTTGGAGTACCATACCATGACTTTGTGCTGATTGAGCTAATCTTTTGAGCGTCTCGTCTGAGAGTGTCTTGAGCAAAAATGGATACGGTCAGGGCACATGCAAGTTTATTGATTTTATTTGTGCGAGGAGATCGGTATATCTCGTGGTGATGTCTTCGAGCAGTTGAGTTCTAGTCTTTAGCTTCAGACGTTGCGATTGTTTTTCACACTGTGCAGAATTCCCCAAAATTCTCGCAAGCAAAAAATCATCTGCACGCAGTTTGTCGTCTCCAAGATAGGCAGGATCTATATGAAATACTGAAGCTTCTTCGATGGGGGCGGTCATTGGATTTTGTAGAGTAGAGGGAGAGTATATGCGATGTATACTGTTATGCAACTGTATTCCGTAGAGAAATGCTATGTTTTCTCGATAAGTTCGCACCATCTCGCTTCTACTTTGGCGAGCTTTTGACTGACGTTGCCGAGCTCCAAACTCAGTTCTTTGATCTCGGTGTGGGAGAGTTGTGCGGTGTGGAAACGAATATTGATGGCGTCTTGCTGAGCTTGGAGTTGGATAATTTCTGCTTCCAGTGCTTCACATTCACGTTTTTCATTGTAACTCAATGACTTCTTTTTGGGGAAGGTGGGCGAGGTTTCTTGTGCAACATTGTTCGTTGCACTCATTTTTTTAGTTGCAGTATTTTTTTGTGTCTCTTTCCACTGGGTGTACGTTCCTCGGAAATCTTTGATTTCTCATGCACCTTCGAAGACGAGCAGATGATCCACCAATCTATCCATAAAAAATCTATCATGCGAAATAATGACCAGACATCCTGTATAACTGAGCAAAAATTCTTCGAGCACATGCAGTGTCATCAGGTCCAGGTCATTCGTTGGCTCATCGAGAATGAGGAAGTTGGGGCTTTTGATCAGTACGCTGAGGAGATGGAGACGTCTTTTCTCGCCACCACTCAGTGCATGCGCTCTGGTATGTTGTTGCGTGGGCGTGAACAAAAAACGCTCGAGCAGTTTGGCTGCAGAGATAGTTGTTTTGCCAATCGTGATGTGTTCGGCTTGATCTTTGACAATATCCAAGA
The DNA here is from genome assembly GCA_041908765.1 of Candidatus Absconditabacterales bacterium. Classification (GTDB taxonomy): domain Bacteria; phylum Patescibacteriota; class Gracilibacteria; order Absconditabacterales; family Absconditicoccaceae; genus CAYUST01. The sequence continues at coordinate 76,061 of JAYREU010000009.1, read as the reverse complement.
CCGTTTTGTCGCTGTTGAAGAGAATATCTTCTTGTTGATAATGACCGATGACGAGCGTATCTCCTTTTTTGATCTGGCCACTATCGGGACTCTCCGTTCACAAGAGCAGTTTGATAAAGGTCGATTTGCCTACGCCATTCTTACCGATGATACCGACACGTTCTCCCGCTTTGAAATCGTACGAGAATGTATCGAAAATTATTTTGTCGCCAAATTTTTTGCTGAGGGAGTGAATCTGAAAAATTTTATTACCTAGTTTGCTCGTCGATGCTTGGAGGTCAAGTTTTTTCGTAGCATTGGCAATGAACTGCTTGGTCGTTTGGTGTTGTTGTGCGAGGGTATAATAACGTGCGGTTCTTTCAACCGACTTCGTGCCTCTGGCTCTTGGTGCTTTGCGCACCCGTTCGAGTTCTCTTTTGACCGTTTGCTTCATAATGTGTTCTTGCTTAGTGGCGAGCTCGAGACGAATTGCTTTCTGATCCAAGTAGGCATCGTATCCACCTGTATAGATAAAGAGTTTGCCTTGTTCGAGTTCATAGATATGCGTACAAATGCGCTCTATGAAATAACGATCATGACTGACCATCAGCAACGTAACAGCACTACTTTTGAGCTCTTTCTCGAGCCATTCAATCATCTCAAGATCAAGATGATTCGTTGGTTCATCCAAGATCAAAAAGTCCGGTTCACTGAGCAATGCCATCGCCAATCCTACACGTTTTTTTTCACCACCTGAAAGCGAACCAATCGTTTGATGCAACAACGCATTGAGTTGCAACTTAGCAATTATCGTCTTCACTTTGGTTTCGAAACTTCGTGCATCTTTGCTTTCTATCTGATCGAGGAGGAGTTGTAGTTGCTCGGGACTGGTAGTAGGATCTTCGAGTGCTGACTCATAGGCCAAGATGAGGTTGCCGAGTTCGTTTTCGTGACTAATCAAAATATCTATCACCGTGCGAGTAGGATCTATTGGAAGCGTCTGAGCCAGATAACTTACTTTGACGCCGGTCGTAAATTGCACTTCACCGATCGGTGCATCGGTCAGTCCCATGAGGATATCGAGCAACGTTGATTTCCCTGCACCATTTTTGGCCACAATAGCAATCTTTTGTCCTTGCTCGACCACAAAATCTATGCCCGAGAAAAGGGGAGTATCAGCATAGGACTTATGGAGATTTTTGACGTGGAGATATTGCATACAAATTTATGTGGAAAGTTGAGAGTGGAAAAATTGAAGGTTGAGAGAGTGTAATCATGTTGTGTGAGATTACAATCAGGAAGCTTGTAGGAAACTTAAAACGTTCTTTTCTTGCTTGTTTGCCGAGTATCCCTATATTCACGATATGAGAATCTATATCAAAGCACCCTACTGGCGCAACTCAGATTTTTTCGCTCACGTGGCAGAGCATTATGTTGTACATCAACTGCTAGATCACAAGGAGCGTTTTTTCAGGTTGCAAGGAATGATTGAAGCTCACACGTGCAAAAGTGGTTTTTATATTAGTCTGCCTGATGGAATTGTTGCTCCCAAAGAATGTATTTCTTGGTGTGCGGTAGAGCAGATAAATAAAAGCATGCTCAAACTTGAAATAAACGCCCTGATGCAAGAGCTCCGCGGTGAGGGAAAGAATACGTGAGACCTGCTTTCGATCTTTGCCGGGAAGCACGTTATGGGAAAAGATTTTTCACTCAGAGGTATGCAGAAGTTTCCCCTCAAGGAAATAGAAGAGTATATCATACAATGGTGTAACCCACAACATATGACGGTGGTCGATGATGCCGGTAAGATGCTTCACCAAGGAAGATCGTATACTACTTTGATACAAGAGCAGAACACCACATGGAAAAAACATACCTGCAAAGCGCGTTGACTCAATTTTTATGTTTGTACTACAAAATCGACTTCGCCACATACGGTGTGTGTGGCTTTGCTACTTGAGTATCTTTTGGATGCAGCGGGTCATCGACAACAGAGAATACAGCAAGGAAATTATTACGCACCTATCGGGTATAGTGATTTTTTCCCAAAGGGTGTGATGGTCGCACGACAAATGGGTGCATTTACGATTGATAAAGAATGGTTTGAGAGCGGTAAAGAAGCGTTTTTGCAGGAGTATGCACAGCCTAAAAAAGCAACAAACGTCCTCACAGATATTAGCCTCTTGTACGACTATGATTTCAAAAAACAGTTCACTCAGACACTCAAGTGAGTCACCTGGGAGGAAATCGAAAGAAAGCTTATATAAAGAATCTTGTGTGTTAGGTAGAGAGATATTGACATTATGTGTATGATGTTTATAAAAAACTATCTAAACAAAAAAGAGATGCAAGAAATAAATAAAAAAATGATCTTTAACTGGCTTCTTTCTGAAGAAACGCCAATTGTGCTTCTGCTCAAGCACAGAAGCTTTGGACCTCTCTTCGATGGGATGCGTGGAGTAGGATGTATCATAGCGCAAACAGGCAAAAGAGTTTTCGTCGCTACGGTTCGTCATCATTTTGAGGTGACAGGGTCAACTCCAGATCAATGGTCGTTTCTGAGAGCAGACAAGCAATGTACACCCCTCAGGTTTGTGAATGTCTACTATCCACAGCATGATGGTGCAGATTATTGTATTATTGAGTTGAAGACCAAGCATGCGTTACCGCTGAAGCTACCCAAACTAGTGGCACTCAATAGTGATGCATTGGCACGAGTGAGCGATTTGGTAAATGTGAAAAACTCGTTCAATGGATTGGGGATGAAGGCAGATATTTTCTTCCAAGAAGAGTGTCTTTTCCGTGAGAAGCTCAAAGTGATTACCAACTTATCAGGATCTACTTTGTACAATCTCCTCAACGAGAACGATACAGTGAAGTATAACAGACTTACTGATATGCAGCTAGCAGAATCAATTGTGTTCAATGCTTTTTCTACACCAGGGACATCTGGTAGTCCGATTATTATAGAGCATGCCAATGAGTATGCGATGATCGGTATCAATCAAGGCGGTGCTCAGGGGGGGTATTTCGGTGACACGATGTACTGCGCTCCCACCAAGCTCATCAAAGAGTTGCTCAAGCAGGCAATGAAAATGAAACAATACCATCTCCGTACGTATCTGTACGGAGTTTTTTCATAAAAAAATCTCTCCAAAAAGGAGAGATCAACGATGAAGGAATTCCTCCATCAGGTCGAAAAGTACACCATTATGAGTTTGGCCACCTGCCACCACCACACGATCGTAATCAGGGTGAACATCCAGGCAGTGCGTCTGCCGTGATTTTCCTTTTTCAGTACATACCACTCATAGAGATGATGATGTTGATAGAGGAAGTAGATTCCAATCAAACAGTAGCCAAATAACTTTGCCCATGCGTAGGGGAGTATGAAGATGCAGAGCAGTATAAAGAGTATACGCATCATGACTTTATACACAATAAATGCGCTTTCCGTTTTGGAGGAGCTGAGGAGTTCAGCCCTTCTGCTGAAATCTATGCCCGTGAATTGTGGCATGCTTCCTCTCGCAAATGCATAGTATTGTTCGTCCTTGGCATGGAGATATTCCACGAGTACCGTTATCAGACAAAGAATCGATAAAATTAGTTCTGGTTGCATGACTTAAGATTTTATTTGACTCGCTAGTTCAACTGCATATTTTGTTGCCCCGGACTCTTCACTTTTCTTCTTCTGCTTTTTGATGAAAGTTTTTTTGCTCGCTTTGCGCAGTGCAAGTACTTCTTTGGGAGTACAGAGTGACATCGTAAGTAGTTTTGCCAGTTCATCATGATAGTTTCCATAGAAGAAACTACTAAGTTTGGATTGTTGCCAAAGCTCCATAAACTGCTTGTTGTCTTGTTGTTTCTGCAAGAGTCTGGCATCGGAGAGAGACATCCAACTCGCTGTTTCCACAGAGGAGTACACTAGCATTTGTTGACCATCAAAATCCTTTTTGCATCGCAGGATACACGCTTGTGCACTATTAGCATACAAGAGAAAACCATAACGCCACTTACCTTTCCATACATAGATGACGGGTTCCCCCAAACGCCATTTTTTGTATCCTTGCATGGATACAAGACAAGGCATGTGAGTGGAAGTCTGAGCAATGGTGCGAAGCTCTAGGATACACGTTTTGCGATTCTCCAATTTGCGTTTGCATAGATTAAGCTCATCGCTGAGTTCTTTGCTTGCAATTGCATCTTGACGATACGTGAGTAGCTCTTTTTTCAGATCTTTGTAATCACCTTCTATAGGTGCTATCACTTCCTCATTGATCATCGCAATGAGATACTGAATGTTGTTTTTGCCGATCACTTGAACACTTTCCCAGCTGAGCCAAGGAATTGCACCCAAAAAGGCACGATCTAAGGACATGATTTTTTGTTTCATAATCTTTTTTTAAAAATTTTCTTGTTACTAATTATCTTTTCTTAAAACGTCTAAACGTTCCTTATCTTGCATAATGAGTATTGCCAAATTATCTTTGACCCGACTGAATTCTAGCGACTGCATATGTGTAGTGGCGACCGCTATACGCTTTTCAAGCATCTCTTCATCTGTCGGGAGCGCTATCGGCAGTAGTTCTTTGAGATCATACCTTTTGGGTCTATGTTTTTTCCATAGCGCAAGAAAAGGTTTATTCTTCTTCTGCTGTTGAAGTAACCTAAGTTCTGTTAGTGAAATCCATTTCTCATAGAGACTACTACTTGGAAAGAGATGACTACTTGGAATGCAGTAGAAGTAGAACTTGTCTACCCAAACTCCTTTAGCATAATCAAACTGGTAAAATGTTTCACCAAAGGTGAGTTCTTTCTGGAATTGAGGAAGCAACGGCATGTTTGGTAACTCCCTTGAGATCGAAACTAACTCTGCAATTACCTCTTTGCGATGCGTGATCACACATGCCCTGGCAACTTCCAATAATTTCCTTTCTTTGTATTCTGCTGTTCCTTGAGGAAATTTCTTATACGATTGCAAGAGCTCTGTTGACTGTTTTTTGTATTCCCGCAGAGCTTCTCGAAGACCTTTCACGAGGAGACCTATGTTGTTCTTGCCCAAATGATGAACGTTTTCCCAGGTTATCCCTTTGATTTCACTGTCCATGACAGTTTTTAATGAGAGCAATTTCTTCTTTTCCATACATTTTTTTTTCTTGTTAATAATTTTTACGTTAATACCTGCATCATCTCACGCACCTCGATGAGGCGGTTGGAGAGAGCAGTAGAGAAATGTCTTTTGGCCCAGTTGGTTTGAAACTGTTCGGACAAGTTGAGAAGAAAACGTTCTTGCTGCTGGAGCATACTCTCCATCGTGTTGCCTTTTTCAACGCCGAGACGAAAGAGGACCAGTTCAATCCAGCTTTCACTCAACCCTTGCGCAAGGTCAACATCCCGCAACAACGCATGGAGATTGGACGAAGGATCTCCGCTGTGCGGATAGTGCGTACCACGGATCAGACTTTCAATAGTCGTCCCATGCTTTTTGTCTTCGGGTAGCAGATGTTTTTTCATCCCTGCAACTGCACGTTCAATATTTTTGCTATCATCACCCGGTTGTCCCGTATGATCATAGTCATGGAAGAGTGCTGCGATGAGCAGGCATCTCAGTTTATCTCCGTCTATACCCAGGGCGATTGCCCCTTGATAACACTCCCACAGCACGTGCAACATATGTCGTATCCCATGGTAGGGATTGAGGACATTGGGAGCACGCATGATAATGCGGAAGTATACTTTGAGGTCGCCCGTATAGGTACCATCTTTGTTCGTAATAATGCTAATGATCGTTGGTAATTGCTTTTCCATGGTTTTTGTGTTTACAAATAGTTTATATGCATCTTATCTATATAGTCAATATGAAATACATACTCATCTTGTTTTTAGAACAAAAATGGCTAGAGTGGTGCGTATGTTTTGGGAGAAAATACGGGTTTTCCCTATAATGAACGTATTGTTTATTTGTTATATATTGCGGGAGTATGGCAGAGTTTAGTAGACGTCAATTGGAGTGGTCAAAGTGATTTTTTGGCTTTTGGGTGAGATATTGGAGGATATCTTTTTTGGTGATGGCGTTGATTATCTTCTTGGGGAGTTTCGCACTCGTTAGTATTCCAAAAGAATCAAGCCCTACTATCAAGTTCGGTATTATTTCTATCGTAACAAGTTATCCAGGCGTCAATCCGGTAGATATCGACACACTGATTACTCAACATATCGAAGCAGAGATCAAGGATATCGATGCGATCAAGAAGATTAGTTCTACCAGCAATCAAGGAATTTCTTTTATTACCGCAGAACTCGAGACCGATGCAGATGAGAGCAAGGCGCTCGTGGATATCAAAGATGCAGTAGATAAGGCTGATTTGCCTGCAGATGCCAATGATCCACAAGTATCTGCACTGTCGACCGACAATGAAATGATGTTTACGTTGCTCCTGTATGGTGATGCGAATGTGTATAGTCAGCAATATATGCAACGTAAAGCACAAGAGCTCAAACATCGTCTCGAAGGCAAAGGTGGTATCAATAGAATAGACATCGATGGCAAAGCAGAACAAGAAATACAAGTAGCTGTCGATCAAGCCAAGGCTGATCAAATGGGTCTTTCCCTCAATCAAATTGCGCAAACGATTCGCGCCTACAATATAAACCAACCGCTCGGCAATTTTGTCGTAGGAGAGTTGGATTATGATGTGAGAATGCAGGGAGAAATTACATCAGTGGAACAGTTACGTTCCGTTCCATTAGCAACTATTGCATGACCCGTGCCACTCGAGCAAGTGGCGCAGATTACGGTAGATCCCGTCGATGAGCGCCAGAGAGGTGCGTGAGGTTTCGGACTTACCTGAAACGTATTAGTCTCTCTGGTGATCAACAAGCAAGCAGGTGAGAATATTTTTACCTCATCTGAGAATGCCAAAGTTGTCATCGAACAAGAACTAGCTACCTTGTGATTTGCGTGATTGAAACACACCTACGTGCAGGATATGGCAGAACTCATTCGTGATGATTATCGTGAACTGTCGGGTAACGCAGCTGAGACACTGCTGATTGTCTTCGTCTCTATTCTCTTGTATTTGGGATGGAAGGAGTCACTTATTGCAACGGTGTCGTTGCCGTTGGCGTTTATGATATCGTTCATTGTGTTACAAATCCTCGGGAACTCACTCAACTTTTTGACGAATTTCAGTTTCATTATTTGTCTGGGAATTGCGATTGATACGACGACGGTGATCATCCAAGGTGCGTATGAGAAAATGAAAGCGGGTTACAATCCAACCTCGGCAATTCTGCTCTCGGTGAGAGAGTTTAGTATTCCCTTGATTGCATCGACTGCTACGGCGTGTATCGTCTATCTCCCTATGCTTTCATTGCCGGGCATCCTCGGGAAGTTCCTGGCCTATATTCCTATCACTATTTTTTCAACGCTCGTAGCAGGTTTGGCAGTTTCCCTGACGGTGAACTCCGCATTATACTACAAGCTGACCGGTAAAAAGAAAACCTTTATGAAAGGAATCATCGAAGAAGAGTACTTGTCAGACGAAGAAAGAGAAGTCTTGGAAGAAGAAAGAAAAGGAAAAACAGAAGTATTTTTGGCACAACAAAACAGACGTGATAGAATCATCAATGGTATCACTGATTGGTATATTGCGAAGATGCATCGACTCATGGCCTCTCCCAAAAGAAAGTTGCTTGCAATCTTGTTTCCTCTCGTAGCCACTATCTTATCGTTTGTGTTACTAGGCTCACGTTTGTGATTTGAGTTATTTCCGTCTGAGGATAATCCCTTTCTCTCACTCACTATCCAGGCGAAACCCGGCACCAACGAGGAGGTACTCAAGACGTTACTCCCTGAGATTGAAGCTGCGGTGTCTGTCTATCCCGAGATTCGTGCCTATCAGTGGACGGTCAATCAAGATAGTATTGATGTGAATGTTGAGTTGCTCAAGCCCTCAGAGAGAAAAGGCATGAAGTCCAGTTTTGAAGTAGAGGAAGGAATTCAAAAAGCATTGCAACCGTTGGTCTCACAAGGATATACGATCAACTCTGATATCCAAGCAAAATGACCTCCAGGAAGTAGTGCTATTGGTATCAAACTCATTGCAACGTCGAATGAATATTTGGAGCAACTGATCGCTACCTCCAAAGAGATTGAGCTAGCTGTCAAAGCAATCCCCGGTACCAAGAATGTGTCCAATTCGAGCAAAGGCACTCCAGGACAGTTTGTGTTCACGTTAGATCGAAATCGTCTTCAGCAGTTTGGACTGACGCCACGTGAAGTAGGCTCACAGCTATCTGCTATGACCCAATGATTGGGAGCAGGGTCACTCAGAATCAATGACCAAGACCTAGATATCAAAGTACACAATGCAGATTTCACCAACGTGTTTGATCCGCAACGTTTTTTGGATGTGACGCTCCAATCCCCAAAACAAGAAGTTGTACTCGGGACGTTCGGTGAGTATGTCGTCACCAAAGCAATCACTTCGATTCAAAGAGAAGACACCAATATCACTATCACAATATCGAGTGATGTGCAAGAAGGAGTGACTCCGACAGAGGTACAAGCAGCAGTCGATGAACTCATGCGTACCTTCCAATTACCTAGTGGCATTCGTTATGAACAGGGCGGTGAGAACCAGGAGAACGCAGATTTGATCCAAACGACCGTGACCGCATTTGTTGTATCCTTGTTGTTGATATTCGGTATTTTGGTCTTGCAGTTCAATAGTTATAGCCAGCCGATCATCATCATGTATACGGTGTTGATGGGATTCTTGGGTGCAAATATTGGTCTCACGATCACCTGAAACTCCTATAGTATGGCGTTTGGTATTGGCTTCATTGCACTGACGTGAATTGTCGTAAACATCGCTATCGTCTTCATTGATAAAATTAACACCAATGTCGCCAGAGGTATGACGCCTGATGCGGCGGTGATTGATTCTGGGAAGACTCGTTTGCAACCGATCTTACTTACACAGCTCAATACCGTCTTTGGTCTCTTGCCTACTGCATTACAAGATAAGTTCTTTGCTGGACTTTCGTATACGGTCATGTTTGGACTGGCGGTCACGACAATGCTCACTATTTTCGTTATTCCGTTGTTGTATCTCGAAAGAGCAAAACTCGTGCATGTTCTCAAAAGAGGTATAGTAGCACCGCTCATGCGAATTATCTTATGTGTTGGTGGTGGCGTGTGAATCACGGGTATGGTGGCGGCATTGGGCTTCATAGAACGAGGTGGTGATGTCTTCATGCAAGCGATGTGAGGAGCTACTGCCGTGCTAGCAGTCGCTTACCTTATCCATCTCATCCGTGCAAAACGTCACAACAAACACACGCTGGTGGAGAAAATTGTCGGCATATATGCGCGTCCACTCAAGCATGCATCACTCCTGCCTCGACGTATGGTCATCGGTAGAGTAGTTTTCAAACTTGCACCCTTTGTCGTTGGTGGTATTTGTTTGTGACTTGCTTCAGTTGTCCCAGCACTTTCTGGTATAGGTATGCTTATCATCGCAGGATGGTGTTTGTATAATGTCCGACGTGTGCGATTGAGCGACAAGAAACAAACGGTGTATGATGCAGTGCTTGGATGGGAGGTAGAGGATCGTTGGAAAGGAGAGTAGCATTGAGAGTTAAGACTTAAGATTTAAGAATTGAGACTTAAAAATTGAGACCTATTGTTCTGAGATTGCTACTAAATAATCTTATCGATAGTTTGTGCTTCCAAAATCACTACGTATTTTTTGTGAGAGAAATATCATTGCATCAATCATACTTCGTTATGAAGATGCAAATGATGCTTTTGGAGGGCGAACTAAAAAAGACCTCCCGATGCGGAGGTCTTTTGCGTATTCTACTGCTTTCAAAGAGGTGATTTTTCGATGTAGCTTTGTAGCGCTACAATATATTTTCTGTACGCTTTGTAGCGCATAAACTTACCTTCTCGTCGTGCGCTTACGAGTTCCAACGACTTGAGCCGAGAAAGGTAGTTGGAGGTTGGTGCTTGATCTCCTCGTACCATGATGTACAAGTCAGTCACCGAAATTTCTTGATCGCTTGCCAGGAGATGTTTCAGTAGCTTACGTTTGTGCATGTTATCAAATGCACGAAGCACGTGCGTCACACTTCTGACCGCTTTTTCATCCACGCTTACTTGTTTTGCCATTAGGCGCTCACCTGAAACTTTTTTGGTAATAGTAATCTTGGGGTCCTCTACGTATTGGAGCATAATTGCATAGAGTTCTGCTATCCATCTATAGACATTGGCTAGTCGCTCTTGATTAATACTGACTTCTACAAACCGACCATTATCCTGCAAGATAGCTATATTCACCTCAGCCAACTCTTGTAAAAATAATGAGGTAACGCTTTGTTCCAACCCAAGTGCCCTATAGATAGAGTTCACATGGCAATTGGGATGTGCTATGACATACTGCAGTATGCTTTGTCGTTTCTCATGATAGATCGCTCTGATCACTTCTCTAGCAGTATGTACTAGGCTTCTGTTGGGTAGCATTTCTTTCGCGGTAGCTCTAACTTTTGCTTTTGTTTTCATAAACTTTGATTTTTTTGCTTATATAGTAATTTAGGAATATAGCAAGTATTTTGTGTATTAAAAAATTCCTGTCATATTCTTTTTATCTGCCTTTATTTTCTTTATGCATATACATATCGCCATACTTTTTTTTCTACTGAAAAAACACCTATGCGTATTATCTATATCGATTGTCAAAATGCCCATTTAGGGACACAAGCATCTGGTTGGACAATAGATTGGAAGAAATTTTTGATCTATATAAGAGACACATTTGCTATGGAACAAGCAAAGATTTTCTTGGGTTGGAGAAAAGAGTATATTTGATTGTATGACTATCTACAAAAACTTGGATATATACTGGTTTTTAAACAAACATCTTCCTATGTTACCTGAAATAAGCTACACTGATCACAAAAGGTATATATAAAATGAAATATCGACGCAGAGCTTATTTTGGAGGCAGTGAGAGACGTCTATGAGAAAAGGTGTTCACAATGATACTTATTTTCGTGAGATGGTGACTTTGCTGTACTAGTTTCATTTTGGAAAGAGAAGGGAGTTTTTAGTGGTGTTTTGGTGCCTAATGCTAGTAATGCATCATGGTTACTGAGAAAAGCAGCGGGTAAAATGCTTATCAATGTACATCTCTTGAAATCAAAAATTCAGGCACAAAAAAAGCCGGACGATACAACCCACGAGAGGTAGAACGGACGGCTTATAGTGAACTTGTTCAGTATATACAAATTCCTCTTTTTTGCAAGGAATATCTCAAGAAAAAATAAAGAAAAATATTTTTTATGTGTACTTTCTTCTCAGGTATGCGATGAATGGGGTACTGTCTACGCCTGTAGCGCAGACGTTGTGTACCAAAGTTTGTGGTGCAAAGGCAGCACCATGGTGTCGAATGTGTTCTTTGTATCGCGTGAAATAGCTGGTGAAATTGCCTTGTGCAACTTCAGTCTCTCGCTGGGGATGAGCACTACTAAATTGCTCAAAGAACTGTCCAGCGTAGATATTCCCGAGTAAGTAGGTAGGAAAGTATCATATCAACCCACATGATCGATGGACATCCTGGAGGCAACCTTCTTTGTCAGTCGGAGGAGTAACACCCAGATAGTGCTGCATAAGCTCATTTCGTTTGGCGGGGAGATCTGCGACTGCCAATGAGCCATTCATGAGCTGTTTTTCGAGTTCATATCTGAGCAATATGTGCATATTGTAGGTGAGTTCGTCGGATTCGACTCTGATGAGTGAGGGCACTGCACGGTTGAGCTCCGCATGCAAGTCTTGTGCACTGATGCTATTCTCGGGGAAATGTTTGTTGAGCAAATTCGCTAGATAGGTACTGAATCAGGTGCTCCTCCCTATGATATTTTCGAGGGTGCGAGATTGTGACTCATGTATCCCCATCGATGCACCACTATCTGTAGGTGTGTAACGTTGGGCAGTATTGACGTATTGCTCATACAAACCATGTCCCAGTTCGTGCACCAGACTCGTAATTGCATCCAAAGGCGACTCAAATCTTGTATTGATACGGTGGTCATGAATACCGAGCGTGGTCATAAACGGGTGATGCACTTCAGCAATTGCTCCTGCTTCCATATCAAATCAGACATTGGTAGCGAGTTCTTTGAGCAGTTTGAGCAAACGGGGAGCGGTGTATATCTCTTTTGGTAAGTTGAGGGGCGCAGGTTGATTTTTGGGCAGTTGTTGGATAAGTGAACGAAGGTCACTTTGGAGGGGAGTGAAAACGGTATCGTAGAGGTACTGGGATGCTCCTTCTTCGTACAGATCGAGCAACGTATCATATGGGTCAGCGGAGGGTTCGATAGTGAGCGCATAGTCTTTGCTCATTGCGATAACTTGTTCAAGGTAGGGTGCAAACAGTGCGAAATTATTGTTTTTGCGCGCTTCTACCCATACGGATTGTGCTTGCGATTTGAGTGTCTCGAAGCGTTCAACAAAATCTGAGGTTACCTTGGTATCACGCTCGAGTTGTTTGTGTGCCAGATAAATGGAGCGACGCTCGAGAGGTGAGAACTCCTCAGGGGTAGTGGTGAGTAAAGCAAAGAGCTCACGTATAGTGCGTACAAATTGCTTATCTAAGCTCATTTCGTGAGCAAGTGAGGAGATTATTCCAATTTGCTCGCCACGTTCCTCAGCAGCTTTGGGTGGTAGGGTGACTTCCTGGTCCCGAGAAAGGACGGATGCAACTTGTCCTAGAAGCGTGAGTTTTTTGTAGTGCACGTGGTATTGATCGAGTAATGTTTGATGTTCCATAATGAGAGAATAATAAAAAAGTAGTTTGCTCTGTATACGTAGTATGACCTCTATTACAAGTTTAAATAGTTTTGTCAGTAGTATGAGAGAGAAAAGAAATATTGTATAATAACTGTTAAAAATTTGTAAAATATTCAAATAATAACTATACTCTATATGTAAAAATACTGTAAAATATAAGTAAAAAATGTTTATTTGAAGCCATTTATTATTTTATAGCTTCCATGCTTACTCCCGACCAAATTTCCGTGCTTTTTGCTCATCATATTACCCGAAATCACTCCAAAAGTGGGTGACATGGTGGTCAAAATGTGAACAAAAGAGAAACCAAGGCGGAAGGGTATTTTCACCTTGAACCATGCCATATCCTCACTCCAGACCAAAAGAACTGGTTGAGGACTACCTATCACAACCATTATAATCATCACGATGCAACCATTAGACTGACCTGTCAGGAGGAAAGGACGCTTCCTGCAAACAAAAAAAAGCTCGAAGAGCACTTTCGTTTACTGTTCGAGCTTTGTGGGCAGGAGGATATTTTCACCTACTTGCATCGCCATGGCCACCATCATGGCTAGGAAATAAGCCTTTAGGGCGAACTCTTAGAGGCCTTTGTCTCTAAGGCAGATGTGATACAATCAAGATATTGACGATAATGAACCCCATATAGCCCAGGACAAAGGCTGCTTTTTTGAGTGCGACGAAGGAATAGAGTTGTTTTCTTTGGAGTGCATTGAGTTCGTGGTGTACTTCAAGGACGGTTTCTTGAGTCGCTTTCTGTATGGTTTGCTGAAGGCTGAAGAGCTGATTACGATTGTCCATGAAAAGCTCTTGCTTGAGGTCGTTGATGATATACAGTCGATCTGTACTTGGTTGAACGGGTGGTGTGCTAGGTGTAGAGTAGCTCGCTGGTTGCATGACAATGACTTCGGGACGATCTTCTGTCGCCGGTAGTACCGCATCTCATGCCTCATCGATATAATTGCTGAGTAACAGTTCTATATCTCCTCTATGTAAGAATACTTTGTTATTCACTTTTTTCGTCCTGATGAGATTTCTGCTGATGTAATTGTAAAATGTTTGTCTAGTTTTGTTGTATACTTTACTTGCTTCATTGATGTGTATGTAGCCAGTTATCTCTTGCATGTGTGGTGTAAAAAAATAATAAAGTGTCCTTGTAATTTTTTAATCAATATATATTTTCTACAATAAATCAATAAAAAATTTCATTTGTCTAGGTGTAAGAAAATTGTAAAATAAAAATAAAAGTATCTATTGACATTTATATACAAAAATATATAAGCTAACTACCAAATACAAAAAAACTAAATAAAAAGACTATTTCAAGCGCACAAGTCGTGTGCCGACTTTTTTTGTTTTTTGATTTTATTGTTTTACCGTTTCGCGTATGAAACATACATTACGTTTTCTCAAGGGTGTATACATTATGATGTGTGCAGTCTTACTTTTTAATTCAGGATTTGCACAAGTAGTCATTGCGCTTCCTCAAGAAGCAGCAATTGCTCCGCAAGAAGCAGCTGTTGCTCAAGATGTCGTCGAGGATACACTCGATGCACCCGTTGTACCAGAATCAACTGCACGTACTGCGATCACTATTGATGCAGTACCTACCCAGGAGCAATTGGCTACCGACCCACTACCTGCGAGAGAAATCGAGAAGGTAATCAAGGACACGTCATTTCCTCACTATGCAAAGCTTACCAAGAAGTTTGGTAAAGCAACTGCTGCCTATGAAAAACTTATCCCTGGTCCTGCGACCGGTGAAGGGCAAGGAGAAGGTGAGTGAGAACTAAGTGATCCTGCAGTGATTGTGTCATGTGATATTGGCACTCAAGGTAACCTCTATGAGTGTGGCCAAACTATCAATTGTGGTGCATGGATCAAAAACTTGTCTGATGTAACTGCACTTGATATGCATCTCGAGCTTGAGTTTGGGATGAAAGTATTTATCTCAAATATTCATGTAACGGGGTTGGATGGTGATATTATCAACTGTTCTCTCCAAGGAGGTAAAATCGAATGTGATGGTGATCTCTCTCCCAATAATATCGTTGATGTATGGTTTGATGTAGGATTGCCTTCATGCCAATGTGATGAGACGTACGATTTTACTTTTGGCGGCACTGTTTCTGCTTCCAATGGTGATCTTGATCTTTCCAACAACAAAGATGCCTATACCGTGACTATAGTAAGTCCTGAAGACTGTGAGTGCAAACCTTACTATGCAGTCTTAGACTACAATGATGATAAAAAATTAGACGATGCAGACAAAGATTTTCTTACACAACTTATCTTGCAAGGTGGTACATGTCCAGCAGGTAAAACGTGTGATATCAATAAAGATGGCAATATTACCGCCGCTGATGTCATGTTACTCACTCAAATTATACTAGGTATGTACGACTATGGTGAGGACTGCAATGATGAGATTGACAATAACTGTAATAAACAGAAGAACGAAGGTTGTGGCGGCAGTACTGGTTCTCTCTCTGACCCAGCAATTGATATTTACTGTGAATTCAAACCTGAATATACGTGTGGGGGGACTGTATTGTGCTTTGCAGATATCCAAAATACTGATAAAGCAAAAGCAGATACTATCAATCTCTCTGGATCAATTACGATACCAGCACATGCAACCATTATCCCATGATCACTCAATGATGGCAAGTTGGACTGCAAAGTTACGAATCTCCCCAATGGGTCAAAAATTACCTGTAATGGTGTGGACCTCAAAATCAAAGAGTTTGTTCCTACATTTTTCGAGCTTCAGCTTGAGCAATGTGCGTGTGATGCTTCCTACATAGTCAACCTCAATGGGGCGGTAGAAGCTACTAACGGAGATGTTAATCTCAACAACAATACCTCTCAAGATGGATTCTTGGTTGAGGGTGTACCGTGTGGTGTCTGTACTGATCCTATTACAAAACTTACGTTGACTAGTCATACCAACGGACAAACGGTGACACAAAGCCCTGTATTGTTACAAGGTCTCGTGGAAGGTGGTGTCAAAGAAGTAATTGTGACTGATGGAACCACCAATTGGAAAGCAACTATTACCAACGGTGTTTGGTCAGCAACCGTACCGTTGAAAACTGGCAAAAATGTGTTGTGGATTATTGCTTATCCAAAAGATCCAAACTGTGCTATCAAGACACTCGATCTGACCTTGACCCTACAGTCATCAGGGCCTGTGTGTGGCAACGGTATCCAAGAAACAGGAGAAGAATGTGATGATGGTAACCAAAATAACAATGATACGTGTTCTAATACCTGCAAACTCACTATCTGTGGAGATGGCATCAAACAAATGCCCAATGGTAAAGGACAAAATGAAGAGTGTGATGATGGAAATCAAAACAACAACGATAGCTGTACCAACGAATGTAAAAACAACAATACCAATATATGTGTAGATCCAATTACTAACTTTTCTGTAGATAGTCATACTAATGGGCAGACAGTATATAGTTCGCCTGTACTTCTTACAGGTACCGTCAAAGGTGGGGTAAAAGAAGTGATTGTGACTGATGGAACAACCAATTGGAAAGCAACTATCACTAATATGGTATGGTCAGTGACTGTTCCTCTTAAACTATGAAAAAATACATTATGGGTAATTGCGTATCCCAATGATCCTGATTGTAAGACGGAGATTATTGATCTCGTATTGTATTATACACAACTATCACCGGTGTGTGGTAATGGCATCCAAGAAGCAGGAGAGGAGTGTGATGATGGCAATCAAAACAACAACGATACGTGTTCTAATACCTGTACACTCACTATTTGTGGCGATGGCATCAAACAAATGCCCAATGGTAAAGGACAAAATGAAGAGTGTGATGACGGTAATCAAAACAATAATGATAGCTGCTCAAATACCTGTACAAATAACAACAATGTGTGTGTAGATCCTATTACTACCTTCACTTTAGATAGTCATGTAAATGGTCAAACCGTCTATACTTCCCCCGTCTTGTTGACCGGTAAAGTACTCGGTGGCGTCAAAGAAGTAATCGTAACTGATGGTACAACCAACTGGAAAGCAACGATCACCAATAATGTATGGTCAGTCACTGTTCCATTGCAATTGGGAGTAAATAATCTGTGGATTATAGCATATCCAAACGATCCTGATTGCAAGATCGAGACACTCGACCTTACTTTGATTTATGTACAACTATCACCGGTGTGTGGTAATGGCATCCAAGAAGCAGGAGAGGAGTGTGATGATGGCAATCAAAACAACAACGATACCTGCAACAATAGTTGTAAGCTCACTATCTGTGGTGACGGCATCAAACAAATGCCCAACGGCAAAGGACAAAACGAGGAATGTGATGATGGTAACCAAAACAACAATGATACATGTACCAATGAATGTAAGAATAATAGTCAAAATATTTGTATCGATCCTATCACCACATTAACCCTCGATAGTCATACGAATGGACAAATTGTTTCTACTAGTCCTATCCTGCTGACGGGTACGGTCATAGGTGGTGTGAGCAAAGTCGTGATCACTGACGGTATCACTACCTATACAGGAACTATCAATGGCAATGTTTGGTCAGCTACGGTTCCCTTGCAAGTTGGTATCAACAACTTCTGGGTAGTAGCCTATCCCAATGATGCAGATTGTGATATTGTGATGAAAGACTTTACGTTGATCTACAAGCCAGGTGGCGTTTGTGAAAACCCCGTAACTCATTTGAGCATTAGTTCTCACTACAATAATCAAGTGGTCTACACACCTTCTGTATTGTTGACAGGCTTGGTAATTGGCGGTGTAAGCAATATTGTGGTCACGCAAGGATCTGCAAACTATCAAGCAACTATCAATGGAAATGTATGGTCAGCATTGGTGAACCTCAACACAGGCAACAATGCATTTGTAGTGACTGCTTACCCAATTGATCCAGATTGTACGCCCTATACAGCATATATTAATTTGTTCTATACCAAACTTTCTGAGGTGAAGAGTGACCCAGCAATTGATGTCTCTTGTACTCCAAGCAGTGCGTCAGTATGTGGTGGTACTATGGAATGCCAATGAGTATTATCAAATACAAACATAGCAACCGCACATGCACAAAATGTCGTTGCCTACCTCGATGTACCTGCTGGAATCACGCTAGCACGTGGTTCGAGAACGGTGTTTACTGATGCAGGCAGTGCAATGCAATGTGTCCTTAGTGGTGCTGATCAACTTGTTTGTACAGGTATGTTGGAGATTGGTGACAACTCAACGGTCAAGTTTGGCGTCAATCTTGCACCTTGTAATTGTGGAAGCTTCACGTGGATGAACCTCGAAGGTACTATCAGTGCATCAAACGGTGATCTCAACCTCAACAACAACTATGATGTATGGACTCAGAAAATCTTGAGTAGTCAAACAAATTGTGGTGGAGGAAGTTGTGATAATGTAATTGGTAATTTAACAATCACTACACCTTTGAGTGGTACCGTAACATCTGGTTCAACTATTGTCGTTACTGGTGCATACGCAGGTGGTGTTCAGTATATTACCGTTAATGGAATACAAGCAACTTTGTCAGGATCTACCTATGCTGCGACCGTCAATCTCAGTACAGGAACTAATACTATTACGGTAGTAGCAGTGCCTCTAGATGCGGATTGTAAAACCGAGACAATGCAAACAACCGTGATTCGTACCTCAGGCATTTGTCCTGCTCCATTGACACTCACGATTGCATCCCCCAACAATAATGCAACTACTAGAAATGCGCAGATAACTATCAGTGGAACAATTAGTGATACAGGAGCGGTAGTCAAAGTAGCAGGTGAGCAAGTAGTTGTTACGGCGTCTGGCACCTACCAAGCGACGGTAGAACTCGTCATGGGTACCAATACTATCTTGGTAACAGCTGGTGAAGGTGATTGTGCAGTCAGCAAAACGGTCAATGTCATCAGAACAACTGGTGGTGGCGGAGGCTCTAGCGGAGGCGGTGGTGGATCAAACTACTGTGGCGATGGAAGAGTGAGAAATAGTGAACAGTGTGATGATGGAAACAATAGAAACGGCGATGGCTGTGATAGCAACTGTAGAATTGATGCAACGTGTGGTAATGGCAAAAAGGAATCTGGTGAGCAATGTGATGATGATAACACCAAGAGTGGTGATGGTTGTTCTGCAACGTGTAAGATCGAAGTAACTGACTCTATCAAGAAAAAGAAAATCATCTCTATAATTAGCAAGAGAAAGCCTAGTTTGCCAGAACCTTTGGATCTTCCTGTTGTCTTGCCCAAAACAGGTCAACTTGCAAGAGTCGTTCAAATTGAAAGAGTAGCACAGACGATAGAAGGTAGTGCGCAATAAAACAAAGGTGTACAAGGGGCGCTGGGCTTTGCCCAGCGCCCCTTAATACACAATTTTCCATTTTACTTCATGCGTTTCACTATGCACCACTATTGGAATAAAGTCTTGTGGTCACAGCTTTGTGTCATGTGTTTGCTGGCAGTGAGTTTTGTCCCTGTGGAGACCTTGTGGACACAGATCCTTTATGGGGTGTTTGCAAGCATTATTGTTTTGTACCTTCCAGGATATCGAATGAGTTTCCTTTTATTTTCTCAAGACGAATTATCTATCTTTGAAAGATTTATGATGAGTGGAGCAATTTCATTGGCGTGTATGACTTTTTTGGCAATGTATGTAGACTACTTCTCTGCGCCTTTGACGAGTATGAGCGCTATAGTAGCAGCACTCGTGCTAGTGGTTTTGACACGATTACGATTGGTGACTGTCCAAAATAGAGGAAGCTAAGCTTACCAGTATCTACAACTGCCCTTGATTCTCTTGTACAAAACTACATGATGGTTGCAGATGGAAACGACGTTTGTTTTTATCCTCCTTAGCATATCGGAGCAATGTATACCAGATTACTCGTCAACTTCTTCGTGGTTATCTTTGGTATCAATTGTGCGTTTGTAGGTATTGTCATGGATTGGTACTGGATAGTCGTACTGTCCGTTGTGAACATTGTGGCACTCTTTGTTATTCTTTTTCAAAACAGTGCACTGTTTGTGTCTGTGTTTCCTGAGGAGAGAATCCTCTTTAGTCGTGATGTATTTGGTTGGCTAGCCATATGGTTTGGTGGCATAGCAACGTATTTTTTTGTACAATGGGAAGGGAGTACTGAGTTCTTCCTCTATGCGCTGCTCTGGGGGTGATTTTTTTATGTACTCAGCGTATGGCTCTTTCGCATGGCACCGAGAGTGTATCGATCACGTTGGTATATCAATAGTTTAATTGTTGTACTCATAGGAGTATTCATTTGGACACAGTCTGCATGGATTGCTCGCCAGTATGGAGATGACTTAGCAATGAGCAAAGATAGTCTTGTAGGCCAAATAGAACGCTGACGGAACTGACTCGTAGCTCTGTTGACACCGACTCCTGATATGGAAGCAGGTATTGCTCCGTCGACAAATGTCGCGAAAACCTGAGATACAACTATCACTGCAACCTGAAATGTGGTAGTAGAAACAGGTGCGGTAGCAGATACACCCAAAAAATTATTTTCAATAGACGGACGTGAGGGACAAGTGCTTACCTATAGTTCTTTCTTACCAGCCTTGGTAGAGGTGTATCAATTGACTGCTGCTCCTTCGGCACCCGTCTTTACGCAAGTATCTCCTACCAGTAGCTTGTACGAGCCCTATCGTATTGCGCATGCTAAACGTATGATTGGCACCTACACCCATCCTGCGAGTGAGATCAAATGTAAGCACCTGATGGTGTTATTGGGTCTAGCAGAAGGGTGGACGGTCACGCCGAGTGAAACCATCTTTGCTGCATATTGGAATCAAGCACAGTCCAAAGGATATCTTATTGGAGGATGTACTGATCCAGAAAACTTGGCACACTGGGAAGATTTGCCCTAGTAGGTTTTGAGTTGCAAAATTGAGAGACTTTATCATACTCTCCTAGTACATTTTTATTTTACTTTTGGAAAGTTATGTTCAAAAAATGATATATTTCTTTTACGCTTTTGAGTAGTCTTATATTGCTTGGTACTGTAGGTAATATTGCATTTGGACGAGTAGACCCTTGATTTGCTAATGTAACTACACCTGTGTGTAGTGACTCAAGTTGTTTTTCAAATGTCTTCCAGATTCAATCAGTACCTTCTTTGCCTTCCCTTGAGTTTATGCCACCTGAGTGGTTTCAACCGACCGATTTAGAGACAGCATCTGAAGATCCTTGGTATTGGATCAATGAAGTGCTTCCATATGAAGAGCATAGATTTTCAGACGCGTATTTGGTGATTCCGACGATGGGGCTCGTAGTTCCAATTGTTGATGTCCCCAATGGTAGCCAAGATTATGCAACTTTGGCAGCAGGCAAAACTATTAGTATCAACACCTACCTCCAAAATGGTGTCATGCATTATCCCCAAACCGCTGGTCCAGGTGAGCAAGGTAATATGTTCATCTTCGGTCATAGTAATGGAGTAGCATCTTGGCCTGGTGAGTTCAATAGTGTCTTTGCCAAGGGCATGGGACTCGAAGTTGCTGTCGATCAGATATGGGTCTTCAAGAGAGAAAATGGAGGTGAATTTGATTTGTATAAATATGACGTTGTTGCCTCATATAATACCACACCACAAAACGTTAACGTTATGTTACGAGATGGCGAAGGAGCAGATATTACGTTGAGTATGTGTACAGATATTTTGGGAGGCAGATGGATAGTCAAAGCGTCTTTGGTGGATGAGTGGGCGGATGTGCCTCCAGCTAAGAGAGCTGCTATCAATAGTGCAATTCTCAAAATTCATCGATTGCCAGAGCCCGAGAGATCTGAAGCAATTTCATTTTTCTTTACCAAATTAGAGGATCTCAAAGCGCAAGGTGCTGTATCTGCAAATCAGGAAATTGTTGTCGATTATATATTGATGTTATTGGCAGAGTTGTTCTAAATCTGTTTGCTTTTATTGTGCTATATTTTTGCTTATGGAGCGTTTTTGGTCGGTAAAGTGGTCGTTTGTATTGGTGTTACTTTCGTGCGTAAGCTTACTCAGTAGTGCGTTTGCGCTTACTTCCAAAGAACAAAAGTGAGTAAAAGTATTGAGATCAGCATCGCTTGAATATGAATCTCCTGGCTGGTTTACTCCGTTTACCTTGGATGAGGCACCCGAAGATATCGCTTACTGGACGAGTATTTTGCCCTACCCCGAAGATAGAAACGAGGATATGTATCTGGTACTCCCTACGTTGTGATTGATCGTACCAGTAGTAGGAGTCCCCAGAGATACACAAGATTTTGAGAATATGGTCGGAGGCAAAGAAATCAATATCAATAAATATCTCATAGAAGGCGTGATGCATTATCCCAACACGGGTATTCCAGGACAGGTGTGAAATCCTGTAATTTTCGGGCATAGTAATTTTTTCAAAAACGGAGAAGGTAAATACAAAACGATTTTTGCAGATGTGATGGCGTTGGATCCAGATATCACAGACGAAATGTGGATATATCTCAAACAGCCTTCAGGGGAATACGAACTTCTCAAATTTTCTATCGAAAAATCATATGAAACATCTCCTACAGACGTGGGTATCCTCAAACCGCAAGGTGGCAAGGAATTAACCGTTTTTGGTTGTACCAACGGTTTGGAAGGTAGATGGATTTTGAGAGGTAAGCTCATCGAGAATGATGAGGTGCTTGTGCCTTATACGATTAAATTTAGATTTATGGATCTCATTGACCAACTCGAAACAAAGTCTCCAGAGAGAAGAAAAGAAATTATCGTGGCAGTGATGGAGAAAATTGAAGAAATAATTTCACGTATCCCAACTTCTGGGGTTTCCTATCACGATAAGTTCAAAAAATATATTCTGCACTTTTTCACGGTCAAATTATCATTGTCGTACTAAAATAGCCTATCTCCTACTCCAAGAAGGAGTTTAATTTCTGAATAATGTATCATTGCATAAGACGTTTGGTAGGATGCGTAGACGCTTCATAGTGTTTCGTGAATTTTTCGATAAGTTGTTCAATGCCTGGCTTGTGAAACTTCACTTGCTGAATAAGATGATATACCAAACGGTTGAGTACAGGGCCATACATGATTCTGAGACTAACGGGGAGTTCTTCTATCACGGGTTTGGTAGGAGGAGTCACTTGAACACCAGTTGCGATAGCAGTCCCTGTCTGCACGCTTCCACTCAATACTTGTTTCTTTTTGAGTAAGTATGCTTGGAGCGTTGTATTGAGGGGAGTGGGAGGCGTTGGTGTGGCTGTAGTGGTTTCTGCTGTAGGTGGAGTAGTTGTCACAGATTGTACTGAAAGTGTCACCGGTGTTGTTTGTGTAGGTGTAGGTGCTACTATTTTTTCGCTAGTTGCTGGTGCACTTGCATGATTGTCGGGAGCACTGAGAGTGACAAATTTTGGTGTTTTTTTGGTTAACTCACCTACATTTACCCATCTTTTGTCGTTGGTGCCAATTTTGTAGCAACCGTAGGTGGTCAGTGTTTCTTTGCTTACCTGTTGCTTGAGAATGGAGACATTGGTTTTATCTGTTTCAAATGAATCTTTGATGGTGTACTCATAGAAGTCAAAGCTACCTTGACCATTTTTCTCATAATAGAATACCTTATCACCTATCCTTGTAATAGGTAATGCCTGGAAGATCGTTTTATAACGTCCTGGTTTATCTTTTCCAAATGAGCTATGTGCTGCGATCACCATATTGCCGACGCGTTCACTCGGCGCACTTCAATAGTAGAATAACCCTCATTCTTCAAGATAGGGATAGTGATTAAACACTTCTCCATTCTTTATTTTCTCTACATCTTCTGAATTGGGAGTACGAATTGGCAAAACAATTCATGATTTGGGATAGACAAGGTATCTCTCTGCGTTTCTATCCTGTGTATAGGGGAGAACTTCATGTACTCGATAGTTTAAGTCCGTATTGTCTTGTGCATCATCGGGTTGTGCCCATGTGGGGAATGCTGTTTCAACTGCAGGAGAATAGACGAATTCTACGGAGTATTTTTTGAAATAGGAATCAATGGTAGCATCTTGTGCGTATACCAAATGAGATCACAAAAAACTTGTGGTGAGTACGGTAAGTAGCACGTGTGCTAGAATAGATGGTCTAATATTCATTTTATTTATATTTTGTCAATAAACAACAAGTCTATTATATAATATAAAGTCATATTTGTCAATTTTTGTAAGAGATTTTGACAATGGTGAAGAATTATAAAAAATAGCTATAAATAGCTATTTTCGTTATTTTTTTGCTCAAATTCAAGAATAAACGAAGAATATTTTGCAAGTTGGTTACAAATGGAGGTTTTGGCATATAATACGTAGTCAATCACTAAATTGTTGGTTAAATAAGCGACAAAAACCAAAATATACATAGAAATACAATTATGTCAAAAATCACTTGATTTTTGCAATTTAAGGTTGTCCTTGCGGTTTTTCGCACAAATTTTCTTAATTTCCTTTGTAAAAATATTCTTTTTATATTCTTTATTTATTCAGATGAAGAAATTATTTAATGTATTCCTATCACTTTTGGTGATTGTAGGATCATTCTCCCCATTTGGTGGAGCAATGTTTGTAAACGCAGCAGTAGTATGAGGTTTAGCTGCAAGTTCTGTAGGCACGTACAATCAATGGCCAATTGATCTTTTTAATCCTGGGACAAAAGCATCAGCAGTAGCTACCAATAATGGTGATACGACCTATGTTTGGTCACTCACAAATAACGATGTACAAACCTTTAATGTAGCAAACGCGGGAGTACCTGCGGGTGCAACAATTAATTCTGTCACTTTGTATGCAGTGGCAAAATGAGTATGATTAGGTACCAAGAGGTTTGCTCTATGAGTTGAGAATGGAGGTGCGTTTGATGAGGGAGTAGATCTCACTGCAGGTGGCAGTTATGCGACGTTTAGTCGTGTCATGACGACAAACCCTCTGACAGCGCTACCTTGGACAGTAACTGAAGTGAATAACTGGACAACGAGATTTGGTTTCTCTAGAACTAATGGTGCTGGATCAGTTCGTGTTACACAGCTCTATGTTGAAGTAGACTATACTGAAGCAGTTTGTGGAGATAATATTCTTCAAGCAGTAGTAGGTGAAGCATGTGATGATGGAAACACTAACAACAATGATGGATGTAGTAGCACCTGTGCTATTGAAGTATGTGGTGATGGCATTATAAATGGCACTGAAGCATGTGATGATGGCAATCAAACCGATGGTGATGGTTGTAATGCAACTTGTTCCGTTGAAAATGGCTTCTCATGTGAGTGATCACCAAGTGCATGTGCACAGTGTGTAGCTGGAACCGCAAATAACGACGGAGGATCATGTGAATTATGTGTAGCAGGTACTTATAGTATGGCTGGTTCAGCAACCTGTACGATATGTGGTGCATGAGCAATTAGTGTTGAGTGAGCAGCAAGTTGTACTGTGTGTGCAAATGGAACTGCAGCAAATGAAACACATACCTCATGTGATGCGTGTGCTGCAGGTACCTATAGTGAAGCAGGTGAAGCTTGTACTACGTGTCCAGAGTGAACTGTGAGTGGACCTTCATCAGCTAGTTGTGGTGCGTGTGAAGCAGGTGAACAAGCAAATGAATGACAAACAGGATGTGATATTTGTCCAGCAGGAACAGCAAGTGAAGCAGGAGGTAGCTGTACACCATGTACAGATAATACATATGCATCAACAGAAGGTTCTGCAACTTGTCTAGCTTGTCCTGAAGGGACAGCAGCAAATGAAGCACATACTGCATGTGAAACACTATGTGGTAATGGCACTTTAGAAGAGGAATATTGTGACGATGGAAACACCAACGATGGTGACGGTTGTTCTGAAATTTGTATGATAGAAGAAGGATTTACTTGTACAGGTGAGCCTAGTGTGTGTGCACCAGTTATCGTAGTAGAGGAAGGATGTGCTACTTTGACGCTCAACGTCAACGGAGAGGATCCAGCAACAGTACCCTTAGATAGCCTACCACAAACATTCTCGTATAGCAACGGTAGAACAATCGTTGTTTCTGATATTGGTGGATGAAATTTTAAAGTAGTTTACGATGTAGTATCTGGTAATCCCTTGATTTTCAGAACTATTGTTGGTTCATTGGTAATCAATGGTCCTGCTACCTTCCCTTCTGTAAATGTTAGTTATCCAGGACTTCAAGGATTGGAGACTTTCCCTGGTCCATTGGGAGGAGATGATGTAGATTTGACGAATAGTACAACTATTGATTTCAGCTTGAGAACAATCAAACTTTCTAAAGACACCTTCAGCTTTACCTATCTAGATACAGATAGTGATGGCGATGGCGTGATTGATTGTGATGATAATTGTATTGAAACACCAAATAATGATCAAGCTGATGCAGATCAAGATGGTATTGGTGATGTTTGTGATGCACCAGATTGTGGTAATGGAGTCACAGAAGAAGGTGAAGGATGTGATATGTGAGAAGGAAACACCGACGGCTGTGAAGCAGGATATGGACAGAGCTGTGAGTATTGCTCACTCTCTTGTACTCCTCAAGAATACAACGGTCCTTACTGTGGTGATGAAATCCTCAATGGAGATGAACAATGTGATGATGGAAACACCAATGATAATGATGGATGTAGCAGTATGTGTTATGTTGAACATGGTTGAGATGGTGATGGCGATGGCGACTGAGATTGAGACGGTGATGGTGATGGTGACGGAGACGCATGTACTGATGTAGTAGATTCTTTCTTTGATGTCTTCGCTGCTGCTAATAGTTCTGAAGGTGGAAGCCCACTTGGTACAGTAACCGTACAAGTTGGTGATGTACTTACCGTTTCAGCTGCGAGTGATGACACGTGGTCTGCAGGAGCAGATGATCGTACAAGTAACGCTAATGGTCTCACTGCAGGTAATATCTATGGTGGTGACTATGGATTATATGGATCATTCCCTTATGGTGCACTCGTAGGTCGTATCAATGGAGGAGCATGGTTTTTGATAGGCACCTATTTCAATGGGGTGGTTACTGAAGCGGGGACGCTTGAGTTGGTATACTGGGATAGCAATAATTGAGATAACGATGGCTCTGTAGCAGTTACCGTGAGTGTTGAATCTCCTGTGGAGTGTCCTGCATCATGTGGTGATGGCGAAGTAAATCAAGAACGAGAGCAATGTGATGATGGAAATAATGAAAACGGTGATGGATGTGATAGCGAGTGTGCGAATGAGGCATACTGCGGCAATGGGTATGTAGATGAAGGTGAGGATTGTGACCCAGGTATGGTATACAAAGTTATGGAATACTTTGTAGACGACGGTGGTTACTGTAATGAAGTATGTGAATGGGTGCCAGATAGTTATTGTGGAGATGGAATCCTAGATCAACAAGCAGGTGAAGTTTGTGATGATGGAAATACTAACAATGGTGATGGTTGTACTAGTACCTGTGGAGGAGAAGAAACAGGTGGAGGTGGCTCTAGCAACGGTGGTTGAGATACACCTAATGAACTTTTGGAAACAGGGCCTGAAGGTGGTAATGCACCTACAGAAGCAACAAGTGAAAGTATTGATGAAGCATGCAATGAAGATACATACATTCTTGACAGATACGGCAAACTTTCAAAGCAGGCAGTAGAAATTGTTCATGCAATCCCTTCCAGTTATGCAATTCAATTGGGAACAAAAGCATTGAGATTTACCACTCAATTGACTGCTATGTTGCGTGGTGCTCCTAGTGACGAAGCGAGAAATGACATGATTAGAGACTTTGTATGTAGAATTGAAATCCTCAAGGCAAAACGTGGATTGAGACACGAAAATATTGGTTTCTCTTCACAAGGTAGTGCTTTGGACTATTTGCTACAATATCTTCAAGATCTCGCAATCTTGCAGTTTACTAAATAAACTTACCTAGGAAATTATTAACAAAAAACCTCGTTTTTCTCTTGAGAAGACGAGGTTTTTTTTGAGTTGTGAAAAATAAACAGTTGTAAAAACTCCGCATTTAACTATTGAGGAATCTCTCCTTTATACTAAGATGCAACAATGAAAAAATCATTCCATAATTTCTGACGACATCTGTTGGTCTTTATGCTCATCGAGATCATTTTTGTATTACTGTTGTTTAGAGAGCTACCTGAGACCAATCTCATCACGTTAATTGGCGTATTGCACACCAGCTATTGGGTGATCTTACTCTTGGCAGGCTGGCTAAGAGAGTATCTGCACAAGGTGCGACAGAAATTTTTGGCAACGTATTTGCCGGTGTTGTACCATCTCGTTACGCATCTCTATGCAGGTCGAGCAGCAGTAGAAATGCATGCAGAGGAAGTAGGAGAGTTGCATGCAGAGCATGAATTACCTTGGATGATAGGAGGAGCTCTCTTGTTGGGTATCCTGATTTTCGCAGGTGAGTGGATGTTGCATCGCAAATTACACTGTGATACGCATCATCAAAAGGCACATGCGCATTGTCATGATGAAGAGTGTGAAGATATGCATTCCTCCTAAGCTTGACTTACCAAGTAGGTGAGATAGCCTCCATATATAGCAACCATGAGTACTCATTGCCATTTATCGACCGTGTGGCGGCTTCAGGTGTACATCGCTACGAGGAGGATAATACTTGCTGCAATAGCCATGAGAATATCGGCATTTGAACTCGCTTCAAAGGGGAGTGGACGAATAACAGCGCTAGCTCAAAGAATCCAAAAGATATTGAAGATATTTGATCACACGATGTTACCAATAGCAATATCGGTTTGCTTTTTGAAAGCAGCAACTGCAGAGGTAGCAAGCTCGGGAAGCGATGTCCCAATGGCGACCACGGTTAAGCCAATCAGTGACTGACTCACCTTGAAGAGCGTAGCAATATGTACTGCACCATCTACAATCCATTTTCCTCCTACAATGAGTCATACTAGTCCTCCCACAATGTACATACCAGATTTCAGGGGAGAAAGAAGTTGTTCGCTATTATTTTCTTCATGATGCACATTGCTACGTGAGACTCACCAAATATAATAAAAGAAAATAACAAAGAAACTCAGCAAAACCAAACCATCACTTCTCGAAAGTCCAGAAAAGGTCGTGCCATCAATGAGATAGTCATTAGCAAGCACACCCAACATCAACGCTGCAAGCAAACTAAACGGTATTTCATGATGTACGGTTTGTTTTTTGGCTGCGATGGGATAGATGATTGCGCTAATACCCAAGATCAAAAAGATATTGGCAATATTACTTCAGATGATGTTGCCTATGGCAATCTCCGTATTACCATTGGTAGTGGCTACCATGTTGATCACAAATTCTGGTGCAGAAGTACCAAATGCCACAATAGTGAGTCCTACGACGATACTAGAAATATGCATTCTCCTAGCTACGCTAGATGCTCCATCTACGAGGAGATCCGCACCTTTGATGAGAAGAAAAAAACCAATCACAAACAAAATATAAATGAGCATGGTGAGGAGAATACATTAAAACTACTTAGATATATACATAATTCACCCTCTCTTTGCAAATAAAAAAGCCATCCGGAGTTCCGGACGGCTTATCTTATCCTTGTAAGATAAGAATTTTTTCAAGTGAGTAGACAAACTCCCAATCAATTCCTCCCATTTTGTGGTTGTAATTGTGGGGTTTGCCAAACCCTGATGCAATTTTTTCGACCTCTAGTACTGGCCTCCCAATACTATGGTATGGTCTGTTACCTCCCAGTGTGCTGATGACCATCACATGCTCTTGCACTTGAGCAAGCTCTAGTATCAGCTTACGGACACTTGGTTCGGGCTGAAAGCCATGCTCGACGCAATAGTGCTTCCATAGCCGAGCAATCCGTAAGTGAATGTTCTTCGCTTGCAGGAGAGGAGCGTATACTTTGATCGGTGCTCCTGTTTCCTTGCGACATCCGAAGAATGGACAACGTCCCATCACTTGGGTGGGGTCGTGGGTGAGTTCATTTTTTGGTAGATGAAGTAACCTACTACCACGAGTACGAGGGTAATTATTGGATTGCTAATAAAAAATCCTAGCACACCCACCGCCATCTGGAGCACAAAAAGTGCAAACAGAATTATAATTACCCAAACAATCCAATGTAATTTTTTTTTGTTAGTCATATGTTTTTGATTTTGTGAAAACATTGTAATTATCTTACGTAATTTGTCAATACCTGATTTTCTATTAAAAGAACAGCAGTTTCACCCCAATGATGCCCAAAAAGGTAACTACAATGAGACGGAAGGTTTGCTGGGGAATATTATTTACCATACGTTTGGCAAATCGCGCTCCGGCGAATGAAGTAGGTATGAGGAGCAATAAACTTCGTCGATGAAGCTCAGTGAGCGTGACACCATCCATAGCATAGGTGATGATACGAACGCTATCAACGAGGACACCAATTGCTCCCGCTGTAGCAATATAGACAGATTTGGGGAGATCAAATGCGGTGAGAAACAATGCACGCACAGGTCCTCCAATACCAAATACCCCTGCACAAAATCACGAAATGCCTCCACCGACAAGTGCAGATGAGGTAGTCGCAGGTACCTTGAAATGAGGCATCCAAAAAAGAAAAACAGCATACAAGAGCAGAAACCCACCAAGTAGACGGAGCATAGGATCAAGCGGAATATCAAGCGAGAGACGTGTTCCCAAAAAACCTACAATTATTCCAATTCCTCCAAAGAGAAGAATCAGCCTACTACTTCGTCCCTCACGAAAGAGGAGTACTTTCCATAGATCTCCAAACCAATGGACAATTGCTACCAAAAAAATTGCCTCTACAGGAGGTAAGAACAAAATGAGTATGGGGATCATAATGGTAGAGAGACCGAAACCTGTGATAGTACCTATGCAACTAGCGATGAGGGTCAACAAACTAAGCAGAAGTAGTTCCATATCTAAGTATGAGTCAAAAAGAAAAAATTATTTGTGGATGGTGAGTAGTTTCATTCCAAACAAAGCGAGTAGTCCCCCGCATACCGTATTGATCCACGTCGTATATTTTACAAATCGAGACCTCACGACGGGTAGTCCAATGATATTAGCGACCACGATGAATCGGAGAGCGGTGAGTCCTACGGTGCTCACTCCCAAGGTCCACAGAAATTCAGGAGATGCGGTGAGTGGCACAAAGGTAGTAAATAAAGCCACGAAATAGAGTGCTGCTTTTGGATTGAGTACATTTACAAAAAATCCCTGGGTGAGATATCCTCGATTCGTTTTGGTGCGGGTGTGATCGACCTGTGTATCGAGATTGATAGTGGTTTTGGCATGACGAATTGCTTGGATACCGATATAGATCAGATAGAGACCGCCAGCTATTTTGATGATCGAAAAGAGAAGTATGGACTGAGAAATAATTACGCCTACTCCTGCGAGACAATAGGCAATGTGTACTATAATTCACAATGCGATTCAGAGTGCAGTCCGCGTCCCAATGATACGCCCGTGTCAGAGCGTATTTTTCACGACCACGAGAAAATCTGGTCCGGGTGAAACGAGCGCAAAGAAATGAATAACGAGGAGGGGAAGGAGAGTAGTAAGCATAAATAAGAAGAGTACGTGATAGTTTTATGTTTCCATGTATTGTATTGTATTGTATGAGGAAATTATTGTTTCCGTCTTGCAAGACGAGGTATTTGTCGTTTCGTTAGTGTTCTCATCAACCGGCCAAATCATTTTTCTTTCATCGCTTCATCGACAATTTGTTGAAACTCTTTGACATCATTTCATGGATAGCAAAACTGTCCTTTTTGATAGCATAAACTACAATAAGTTTGGCTGATAGAGCCATCTTTCTCGCTCCCACCGCCAAGACCGCTAGGATCATTCTGCAAGGGCATACCGCACGATTGGCATTGTTTCATAGCTAGTTGCAATCACTAAAAACTATTTCTCCAAGACAGCTTTCAAATTATCCATATTTTGTTGCATATCTTTTTCAACCTTGGGAAGGAAAAGCATGCTCATGAGGTTCATCGGTCGTGGGTTTTTGCCTCGGAAAACTTGTGAAACTTTGGTGGTGCCATTACCAAGATCTTCATAAGTACCTCTAGCATAATTGGTTGCTTTCATTGGTCTTTCGAATCTAATTTCTACTTCGATTGAATTGCCTTCATCTATTTTGGTGATTTCTTGTTCGCCTTTTCCTACATTTTTGTCACTACTATCTCGTGATTGTCTTGCTCCTACGGTACCATCGATACCGTTGTATTCGAGTTTGACGTTGGGATCTGCCATGACTCGCACAGAGAAGTTTTTTTGATTGGCAAATAATTTGCCGTAGTCTCGTACTACTTGTTTTGGTTTATTGATAACTGTCTCTGCTTTGAGCTCAAAGGTCTTTGGGAGGAAGGCAGCAATGAGTAAAAGTAATACGATAATACCGAGAATGATGTAGAGGAGTTTCATTGCGCATAGTAAAGTTAAAACGTATGTAGTTTATTGTTCTCATTGCTTTTCACAAGACAGACTGCTACAGAAAAATATCCCAAGCATACCTGAGAATTGCCAAACTTATAGCTCAGATAAAGATCTTGCGAATAAATGTGTTTCACTTGAGAAATGCCATATGCGTACCAAGCCATGAACCTAGCAAATTACAGATTGCCATAGGAATAACGAGCGCCCATCGCACCAGTCCTGTAGATCCAAAGAGGAGTATTGATCAGAAATTGGACGAGAGATTGAGTAATTTAGCGTGCGTGCTTGCCTTGAGAAAATCAAATCAAATGATCGTGATGAATCCCATGACGAGTAAATTCCCTGTTCATGGTCACAAAAATCCATCATAGAATCCCATGACAGCAGCGAGAAATACGCCCATTCATAGATGCTTCCTGCCAGTATGTTTGAGCGATTCCATTGCTCACAAGTTTTTGGTAGCATAGGTATACACCGCAATGACAATCAGCATGACCAAGATGATAGGTTTCACCACTTCAGGATTGATCACGCTGACCAAGTAAGAACCACCAATTGCACACAACGCACACGTGATCATCCAAACACCTACATGTTGCCAGTCGATCTTTTGACGTTTGACGAAATTATATGCAGCCAGAGAAGTACCAAAAAAAGAAGGAATTTTATTTGTCCCCAAAAGGAGCGCTGGTAGGGTATTGGGGTATGCAATAAACAATGCAGGAATTTGTATTAATCCTCAGCCACCTGCTACCGCGTCCACAAATCAGGCAACAAATGCTGCAATGCTAACAAAGATTATTTCTCGCATACAGCAACACTTTTAGATAAAAGATTTATTGTTGAGGCATTTGTGAGGCATCCATCCAGAACAATTCCCGGATATGGCCATCTAGATCTTCGAAATCTTTGCCATACATGAAGCCATGATCATAGGAGTTGAGTGCTTTACCTCACGCTCAAATTGCTTTGGCAAAAAGTGCATCGACCGCTTCTTTGCTATCAAGTTGGACAGCATTGAGCACTTCACATGTTGCATGACTATCTGCGATAGTTTTGTTGCCGATGAATCACTTGGTAAACTCGTGTGTGAGGAGCATGACAAACAATGAGTTGTCGTATCCCATACCACTCGCTTTTGCATCACTAAATTGTGGATTCTTGACGAAATCAATCGCCTCATAAAAAGCAGTCGCTTTCGCAAGATCTGCAACGGGAAGATTAATGTAGACGGTAGCCATGGAAATGGATATATGTATAAAATAAATCGTTCATTATTTTCTCACTTGTAACCAATTTATATCAAATAGACATACAAAATATCATCTTTTTTTCAAGGCACAGGTACTTGTATCTGCTTTATTGGCGCTATATCCTTGAGAGGGAAAACATAGGTGTATACGTGAGTTCATGGAATGCATTCTTGCATTATTTTTTTCCAAACGCGCTTGAGGATGCGCGGTAACAAATAACAGTAAATCACCGATGCTTCAGAAAAATCTTCTTTGAAAAAGTCAGTATTTTGGATAACAAAGCGTTTTCCATACTTCTTTTGAAACTCTTGAGAAAGCGCACATACTTCAGGGTTAAACTCATATCATTTTGCATATACTTCCGGAAATTTCTCCAATACTGCTGCCATGACGACACCATCTCCGCATCATAGATCCAAAAAAGTTTGTCTTGGACTCATGTGCAGGTGATCAATGAACAAGTCAATGCATTGACTTTTGCTTCTCACAAAGGGGACACCAAATCTCCGCTGTTTCAGAAACATGCGAAGCAAGATCACTAACAAAACTACAACAACTCCACAAACAAGACTGAGCAAGACATAGTTCATTTAGCAGAAGGAGTAAAGTTTCGTATCTACATGTCTACTCTGACCAAGACGTTTTTCCCATCAATCATTTCTTGTCTAATGACGAAATTAAACCTATTGAAATCGAGACATAAATCAAAGTCAGTTGCAGGTACGCCAATCTCATTGAACAGATACTGGTAGGCAGAAGTTTTGGTAAGCATATCCCTTATTTGCAGTTCTGAAACGGTCTTGCCTTCCAGGCAATCACGAAGATAATAAGCGAGCATGAGGTCTTCGTTTGCTGCTTCATCTTTGCTAGGGGAGGTAGATACCAAGGAAACATACTCAGGCTGAGTTTGCTTGATATAACGAATAATAGCTCCTGCATTTACAAAACTCCCCGTGAGTAGTTCTGTCGCTTGCGTAGCCAAAAGCATACCCTTCGTGCCGTTGGAGGTGGTATGCACAATAGTTTTGCCCGTGAAATCGTGCTCCACTATTTCTGTAGGACTGTTGCCAAAGTCAAATCACTCAGGTTTGAGTCCTCCTCTTTCACCTGCTAAGATATATTCTGGATGTTCATTTTTGAGAGCATATGCTTCATACAAGGTTTGGGCGAGTAAGATGCGTGTTGCACCACGATCAAACATATAGCACTCGGTACTAAATGCACGAAATACATCTATGATGACGGTGAGTCATTTTGCGTTGACGGCCTCTTCAACAGAGGGGATGAGAGTAATTTCCATACATTCCCATAAATAAATTTCTCAGACAAGTTGCTAGTTCTACACTATTCTCTCCAGCACGCCTTTGCGTTTGACTATATTTTTGTAATCTCGTTGGATAGTCTTAGCTTTTCACAGCCAACGCATGAGATCTTGGTTATCTATTTGATCACTTGCCGTATAGAATATCTGAGCAGCCTTGAAACTTCACTCGGCTTTGAGTCCTGCCTCATCAAATGATTGCCCACTTCGAAAAAGTAAACAAATTCCTTTCTTTTGTTTGCTATATCACACTACGGGATTTCCGTCGAGAAACCGCACGGGATTTCTATGTCGTATTTTAGATTCTGCGCTCGGTAGATGTGTATTTATTTCTACCATCAAAAGTTCGCATATCGCTTTCTCTTCTGCTGTGAGTAGGTCATTATAGTCTTGTATTGCTTGGTGCATACTTACATAGGGTACAAATCTGAAATGACAATTTTATTCATCTTCATCATTGCTTGCATCGCAAAATCAGCTTTTACTTTATCTTCTTGGAACAATGCGTCAGGAAGTCGCACGGGGAAAATCTGTCGACTCACGCCGTATCTATCCTTGCATCGTCCGCATTGACCTTCACTCCCTCCATCGAGCGCAAGCTTTTCTCGATACATATCAATTTCTGATTGGTCTGCACAGGAGATGGCAAGTGAGATACCATCCGTGAAATTGAACTTATGATCGAGTCAGCTATCCATGGCGATGAAGAGTTGATTGACCAGCGTAAACTCTGCGTGTGCTATATGGTCTGGTTTATCAGGTCCGCCCATGTCTCCATAGGTATGGATGGCACCTTGATTACTTGCAGGGAAGATTGAGATATACTTACTCATCGCTTCTTTCGCTTTGCCATCATTTGCTCCTATGAACATCAAACTCGGAATTAATTTGTGGGTGGTGCGTCCTTCACCATCGTCATACATGACTTGTCGACTCACCCCAAACTTGTCATTACATCGACCGTATGCTTTGCTTCGAGGATAGGCATCATATGCCATCATCACGGTGCCACCATCGCTGAGTTTGTCCCAGATCTCTTTGGTAAGGTCAAGGTCTCTGATCCATAAACTAAATGAAATAGCAGGGGTGAGGGTTGCACCATCATTGCTTCCTCCATTGAGCATCGCAATTGATTGCCCAAAAATTTCCATATCTACTACGACAGGATTGGACTTGATGATCTTAGCATCAGGGAAAATACTACCATAATACTCAGCAACTTGCTGTGCATTGTCGACGCATCGAATGAAAGGGGTAATTTTGTGGGACATGTATGTGGATTGGTTAAAACAAAGTTTGCTACCAATTGAACCTAAAATTAAGGTCATCTGTAGTTACTTCCGCTTCTTGTTTTCTTAGTTTATCATGGTGTTTGGCAAGGAGGATACTCTGAAGTACTTCTTCATTTGTTCTTCTTTTCATGTTTGCTATCATTCTTTTGGGGTCAAATACTTCTGCAAGTTTTAATGAAGCTGAGGATTCAGCTGGTGTGTGAGGCTCCAACGAAAGTTTTTCCATAACGATATATAAATAATAAAGTATGCAATTGGGTATATTATTTGAACCGTTTCTTTGCACTTTCTCTATGATGCGGGCAACCTGGTCGACAACAGGGTCTTTTTTTGCCACCGAGCAGATCTTCACAGAGACGATCAATGTGTTCTTGCCTGGTTTCTGGTTTCTTGACTATAGTTACCCAGCAAATCCATTCATTACGAGCGAGGGGAGTGAGTGTGTTCCATTTTTCCAATACATCTGGGTGAGCACGCAATGTTGCTTCAATATCATCAGGCAGTTCGTGAATTGTGCCAGCGACTATTGGTTTTTTAACCATGGGATATACAGCAGATAAATCTTTTCTACATCTCATTAATGATATCATAACTCATATCCATATTCCCTACGATTGCAAAGCCAATGACTTTTTTGACACCTTCCTTTTTGAGCTTTTTCGCAGTTTCATTGAGGGTAGCACCTGAGCCGACGAAGTCATCGATGAGGAGGACTTTTTGGTAAGTACCTGCTTGAGCATCGCGGATATATATAGTGTGCTGTGCGTTGGCAATCCTTTCTTCACGTTTCTTGAGCGATTTCTGAGGTATCTTCATGGAGCCTTCATAGAATTTTTTGATGGTGATACGTGGCAAATTAACATCTTGTAGTGCTTCATCAAGCATATGCAAAAGTTGCCATTGACGGGTAATGGTAGCTGGGACAAAGGCAAGTGCATCAACCTTTTCGTGCTGGATGAGACACCTGAGCTGATCGAGAAACAGAGCGATAGAGGCGAGGAGACCCTTACGGTTTTGTGATTGCTTTGCATAGAAGGTCATTTCTGCAAGCTTTCCCCTTCCGAAATCCATCCGCTTATATTGATCCGCATAGTAGATGTTATCCAATGAACTATTGTTCATGTTTTTTTTGAAGCCATTAGTCGCATCCAGGACACCACACGAATTGCGTAGTGAGTTAATATGCTTGGCAATGCGGAGATAACTCTCAGCTTTTTGTACAGGGTCGAGTCACCTTGCCTCACACCAACGTATAAGTCCAGAGTGCCCCTGCAAAACTGTCCCTTGAGGGGTATACTTCAGGAAAGTATCATTGAGGAGTTGGGTTGCTTGGTAGGGCAATGCTGAGCGTTCGCTTTTGTCTTTGGTTTGTAGTATTTTCGATGTATTCTTTAGACAGTACTTAGCTTGGGGTCCCTCGCCTACTTTTTCAAGGTCTCCTTGGTCGAGGAGTGCCTTGATGTACCTATGCAATATTGCCCTACTAAGACCGGTGAGCTGTGCTAGTTGAGTCACTCCCAAACGTTCACCTTGGGTAAAGTGATGAAGTATTTTTTGTAAGGTGGTGGGGCGATAGGTGGTCATAGTTACTTTATTACTGTAAACAGTATACTATATAGTGTATACAGTAGATAGTATATGATAATTTTTTCAAAAAGCAAATCTTTATGGGGGATGAGTAAACAATTCTATAGTTCAATCGGATAAATAAAAAACACTAAAAAAATTGTTATATTACTAAAAATATGTATAATAAGTCATGAAACTTTCACAACATACCTCATCAAAATTTAAAAAAATACTGCTCCCTGTGCTCACCACATTGGTAGTATGTTTTACGGGTAAAAAAATCCATGACTGTTTTCAGCAACAACCAACAGTGAAGCACTACGCAGAAATACCATACTCACATGGAGTTTTAGATTCTATTGATTTATTGGATAATAGTGTTGCTTTCCAACACATAATGCTTGCAATTGATTCAGCAAAAGTAAATGTAGACATAGCAATGTTTGAATGGCATGACGATACTATATGAAATGAGTTTGCAAAGCATATCTTAGAAGCTGCAGATAGAGGGGTACATATTCAAATTTTTAAGGATATGCTATGATCATATTATTATGGAGAAGGGAGTACATTTTTGGAAAGTAAATTTCATACATTACTTAAGCAACACCCCAATATCGAACTTCGTGATGGCAAGGACTTTGGTGGTCCCAGATGATCTCAGAGGCTAAGAAATTTTAATAATCATGCGAAATACATAATTATCGATGGTAAAACTACCCATGAAGTCGTCTTTGTAGGCGACATGAATATAGGCGATCACTATCAACATCGACGTGGGTATATGTTGATGTTATCAGGAGATTGATTTTCAGATGATCTACATAATTACAAAAAGGAATCACGAAACAAAGTACATCAACAGGAAAGAACAGAACAGAAAAAAGAACTTTCATTAAAAGTTGTAAAAAATAGTTTACACTGGGATCGTGCCAAAAGAGAGCGATTCATTGGAGAACTGAATATTCAGCAATCCATCATTGATCTTATGTCCCAAGCAAAGAAAAGGATACGAATTCAGATAGCATACTTGTGAGATAAGGACATTACAAAAACACTTATACAGCAAGTAATTGACGGTAAGGAAGTTAAATTGATGATACCTATGCAGGCTGATCTCCAAGATGACACCAACAAAAAAACAATACAATCCATACTAGATGCGACTCAATGATGCGATAATCTAGAAGTATACCTTTATAATGAAGGTTTGCATGCAAAGGCTTTTATCTTTGATGATAAAGTCTTGATAGGATCTGCAAATATGAACTCTCTTTCTACACTACATCATTGAGAAGTATGTGCTGTCTTAGAAACGTCCTGAGACCCAAAAATGAAGCACGTTCTTCAAGATCTAGAAAAACAATTCTTGCAAGATATACAACATGCACGTTTGGTCACTGAACAATCACAACTTAGCTACAATCCAGTCAAAGCGCATATAGAGAAGCTATACAGTGATTGAATTGATTAAGCATTTGTTTGCCTAAGCTCCTCCTTCCACATGTTTCTTGAAATTTTCCAAAATAGCTTGTCGTCATGCTAGTTGCATCTCATCACTATGTACTTCCTCGGCATCAAAGGTCTCCGTGACGGTGACGCATCCACACGAGCCATCTTCTTGAAACAAGACATCCACGATACGACCAGCAGGCACAAAATCTGCATCTCTTTCATACGATCACATTGTATAAGAAAAACTACTCATAGGATTAACGATAGTATATTGTCCTACAAGGTCAAAACCAAAACTTCCATCTTTGGCTTCCATACGGGTGGTAAAGATTTCTCCTACTTTCGGTTCAGATCACTTGGCCCATGGACAATGTCGCGTTGCTTCATCAGCAAATGCTCGATGGGTGATGTGATCAGGATTTCGCATACAATTTCGTACATGCTCAAGTGGAGCATATATTTTGGTAGAGACGGTAAGTTTAGTCATGAAAAATAATAGGAATAATTAAAAATTGTTAAGAGATTAATTGCACAATAGCTAGGCTCTGCATGGGCGCACCTGTAGATCTGTAGATAATAGGTTTTCCTACACTTGGTTTTTTCCCTTGCAAGAGATCCCCGATGGTGAGTATTGTATCTCAAGAAATATCACCGCTCTTTATTTGCTCTCATAAATCCTTTGCATACACTAATGTTTGATCTCGATCTATGATTACTTGTACATCCTTATTATAGATGCATCATTCCAATTCTCATACTGGCTGAGAACCAATAAAACTAGCTATGATGGCAGTATTTTTAACCGTAGAAAATAACTCTTTCGTAATGACGTGAGTTCTAGAGTTTGTAAGAAG
This sequence comes from Candidatus Absconditabacterales bacterium, assembly GCA_041908765.1. Classification (GTDB taxonomy): domain Bacteria; phylum Patescibacteriota; class Gracilibacteria; order Absconditabacterales; family Absconditicoccaceae; genus CAYUST01. The sequence goes on along the minus strand of JAYREU010000009.1, from coordinate 36,041 downwards.
TACGATTAGGTCATACTCCTGCAATGAACTTCACATGAAGTAATTACAGGTGATACCAAGACTTGTTCATAGTGCCTCGAACTCCTTATTTGGACCTTTTGTGTTACTATAATCCATGACATTCACCATTCAATCATACTCTTTGAGTAGTTTTAGAAATTCTTTTCATACATTACCAGATCAGTACAATAACACTTTCTTATGAGAAAGGTCTGTGATGCCAAGTAAACTTAATATAACGAAATTCATAGCAGCAGTTCTCACGTTTATCTCATGCGTAATATCTTGATTGATGAGCAGCTCCCCATTTTGATACACCGTTGCTCTTTGTGGTGCTTTTTTGGAAATAAGATCGTATGGTCATCCAATGTGATACATTTTTGGTGCTTGATTGTCTATTCTTTCTTGAATAAAAAGATTAAAATAATCTCCGATATATTTTCCCTTATCATCATGAAAGTCACAAATATGTTTTTGCATTTCATATTTTTCTTTCTCGCCATAGATTTTTATGATGTTTGTGATAAGTTCTTTTGTTGTGAACATACGTATGGATTGTATAGATAAATAATCTGTTTATTGTTCACACAACTCTTGCAATGCCACCAATGCTTTTGGCCACATCTCATTGAACATCTCACTATACTCATCTGGTAAGCCAGTGAGTTCAATATCGAGTTTGGTAGTTGTCTCATCGATCTGCGTAAAGCTATAATTTTCAAATGCTTCAACTTGGGAATAGGTTACTTCTTGATCTGGACCAATCTCTCAGAGATGTTTGATAGAAATATAGTGATGGAGGTCGTTTTTGGCAATCATCGCCAACATGCCACCATTACCAGTTCCATCGTGAAACTTTATTTGCGATCATTCAGTTCGATCTCCGTCATAGGTGGAGTTTTCTGCAAATGCTTTGGTCCAAGCTTCGTAGGTCGGATGATCTAGCATTGTTGTCCATACCTTGGAGACGGGAGCATTGATGGTTGTTGAGAAGGTAAGTTGTGCCATGAGTAGGAGAAAAATAATAATAAAAATGTCTTAGTAGAGCGGTATTTTATGTGGGTTGAGTTTGGTATAGGTCGTATAAGATACCAACAACACCGCTATAAACAGTAACACAAATCGCGCCTGACCGAAACCATCTACACTGAGCAGAGCAATGAACGCAGCGATGAAGTCGATACCAAAGGCAGCATAGGTCCACTCTTTGAGTCTTCCTTTGATCTGTGGCAAGATGAGGATGAGTGCACCCAGCGTTTTCCCAATCTCCAGCGTCCAAATAAACCAATCAGCACCTACTCCGAGATGCATCATCGCCTCTTTGGTAGCAGGATTGGTGATCATAAACGCACTAGGAAAAGTAGTGATGAACACGAGAATAGTCGTGATTCGAAAAAGAATTTTGGTTGTCTTGTGTGACATGTATGAAAAAATGAGGAATAAAGCGAAATGAATACTACAAGAATTTGAGAGCTACGTGGTATCAGATGAATGCAACTATCGCCGTGACGACACTTCCCCAAATGATATCAGGGAGGACAAGTGCTACTGGTCGATCTTTGAGTGTAGCCCGATTAGTGAAGTCATAGGTCATATAGGCGATACATCAAAGGAGCGCACCATTGAGGACTGCTAGACGTCGATTGTGCTGTTGGAGTGCAGGTAGTACTGCGAAGTAGAGCACAGCCCCAGCATAACACACATACCATGCTCATGCTGGACCAAACGAGAGAGCAGGCTTCATCAAGTGTCCCAACCAAAGATTAATTTTTTGCTTCATCACCACCCCCAACCGAAATCGATCCAATACAGCGAGACTAACCAAGATACTCAGGTAAGAAATAATCCGTTTCATACAAGGGTGATACGATAAAACAATACGCATACTACGGTTACGCATTAGTTTTGCAAAACATTTAATTGTTTTATTGCTTACTTATGTACTATCTGATAAATCACATCACTTTCGGGGCGATTTTTCCCTCTGCCGTCTTGATTACTGGTCGTGAAATAGATCGATCCATCGGGTGCTTCACCTATGAATCTAATTCTGCCATAACGATCATCTACGATCTTCTCAGTAGAGAGAATCTTGTCTGGATCTTGTGGATCAATGACGAGACGCAAGATACCTTCACCCCTGAGCATACCCACGAAGAGCGTATTTTTCCACGTGGGAAACATCTCGCCTTGATAGATCAACAATGACGCGGGTGCTATCGCAGGCGTGTAGATCGCAATAGGGTTTTGCATGCCTGGTGCTTCCTCTTCATGACTCACGACCGGCCATCCATAATTTGCTCCTGCTACGATACGATTGATCTCATCGCCACCTGGAGGACCATCAAACGTACTCGGTCCGTGCTCAGATGCATACATCGCACCATCACGCATCCAGGCGATACCTTGGCTATTTCTATGCCCATACGATCGAATAGCAGATCAGGTAAACGGATTATCTGCAGGGATTGACCCGTCTGCATTGATTCTCAATATCTTACCATGCAAGGTATCAAGTGACTGTGCAAGCGTTCTCTCGGTCGCATCACCGACAGTAATATACAGTTTGCCATCTGGCCCAAATGCAATCGCACTCCCTGCGTGTCGTTTGGCAGCAGGAAGCATATCTCGTATCACAACGGGATCTGTCAGCGTATCTCCCGCATCGGTATATCTCACGACCTTGACCATGGTCGTGCCAGCAGTTTTGTACGCATAGGTCAGATAGAGTCGGTCGTTAGTTACTTGATACTGGGGATCAAGGACGATCGACATCAGTCCTTCTTCTTCGCTGCTACTAATGTCAGGCAAGGAGAGGAGCGGTTCTGCATAGAGCACACCACCGACTATCTGTCTCACACGTCCCGGTCTTTCTGTGACTAGCAATCTCTCCGTAGATGTTTGCACTACTCCTCGAGGCACTTGTAGTCCACTGGCAATAGCCACGATAGAAAAACTCGCTTGTTCGCCTGTAGCTACGTCTCCCGTTTTCGTCTCTACAGGAGCCACCTTTTCGATCTGCGTCGTGCGCTCGGTCACGGGTGGATACATATAGGTCCAGATAACTCATCAGACGATGAGGACAATACAGAGCAGGAGGTAGTATTTCTTTTGTCTCTTTGGAAGTGCATATTGTAGCATGGGAGAAATTGAAAAATGAATACGTGTATTGTAGTCAAAGGTGGGGGGTTAGTAAAGGGGGAAGTGGTTACTCTCCTTTTGCTACTCTTTTGGAAATGATTGTCTAGGGTAATAGGATTGGGGAAAAGCAGATGGGAGCGTCTGATAAAGGGGGTTTAAATATAATTCTTTTTAATCCATTCGCGAAAGGTAGGCGGGGTATGACACAAGTGAATAAACTCACTTTTGAACTTCTCTCCATCCCAGATTTGTATACCATTTTTTTTGGCAAACTCTGTGGCGGGTAATGTACATTTCCCTGTTGTCATCATTATTCCCTGTGCTCATTGTGGTTGGGAGGATCAATACAAAGCTTTCATTTGATCTACGGTTACTGATGTCGCATGACTATATCTTTTACATTGAATGGCGAATTGTTGACCATTTCTTCTACACCAGATATCCACACCATCATCTTTATGACTTGGTGTGAGGTGTATCTCACTATATCCCAGCAGTCACAGTATATCAGCACAATGTTTCTCAAATTCATAAGGTTGTAATGCGCATATCTTCTCAAAACTATCATTTTCATACATTCTACAAATCGATGCATACCTCACTCTTTTGTATATTATATACCCCCCAATTAATAAAAAAATTCCAATAATGAGGAGATATCCTGGATTATTTTGAAAGAGAAGACCGAGAAGAAACAAAAAAATCATAAATAAAATAAATCCTATCTCATAGGCAAAATTTGGGGATACTTTTTTAGATTTTCTTCTTCTCTTCATTATACAAAAAAAGGAAAGTGAAAAAATTAAGAAATAGTATATTCCCGTCCTGGTTGTCGTGCTTTAGTATGTCTTCGATCTTCTGCAAATGCTTGCTCCCATGTTTTGCCTGCCAGGAGTACGTCGAGTGCGAGCTGAGGTGCCTTGTGTGCAACCACTGCAACGTGTTTGCCTGCATACTCTTTTTGCAGAAATGCTACAAAATCTGCAACTCTTTCTTTGACGTCCTCATAACTCTCGCCATTAGGAAATCTCTCGTAGATATATTTTTCTTGTAACGGTTCTACGATTGCAGAAGATTGTGCATTGAAATCGCCATAGTTACACTCTCTGAGTCTTGGATCATGAAATATAGGTGTGTTCCCACCTCACCACGTAAGGAGTGCTGATTCAGATGCTCTTTGGAGGTCGGAAGAAAATATAACATCAAAAACTTTATCTTTAGTTTGTTCTTTGAGATCTCTTGATTGTTGAATTCCTAATTCGGAAAGTTCTGCGTTATACCAACCTGACGAGATGCCATTGAGATTATCATTTGTGGTTCCGTGGACGAAGTAGGTGAGGGTGAGGGACATAGTTATAGGTGTCCATATAATAAAAAGAATCTTATCTACGCACTATCTATCTTCCAATCCAGTTATTATTTTCATCGAAATTAGTTGTGCTTTCACGTCAACACGCATTCCAAATTAAATCAAACATAGGACGCAGGATATCTTCAGGTCTTTCGTCATAGCTCTGTAGTAAATGTTCGGGTAGGCTTAAGATATCACGATCAATTGGATATGATCTGTCGAAAGGGTCTGCATTTGCTATTGGCATTTCAAAATCTTTCACGCCTATAAGTGAAAGAAAAATAAATAACGGTGGATTAACTTGAAGTTTTTGTAAAAGACTCAAGTTCTTTTTTAGAAGTTCCAATAGTTGTGATTCATATAAAGTATGGGGAATAAGTTTCTTTCAACCCTTTTGAGACCTTTCATCACTCAAAGATCGAGCATCCACTGCCTCAATAATACCTGTTCTATAGAGCTGTACATATGAACGATTGGTTTTATCTGGTACGGAAGAAAATGTTAGTAACCCTTCTAGATTTAATCTATGCTCAAATCCGTTCAGCCAAAAGGGTAGTAATTCAGTAGGGTTTTGGTGTATCTCAGAAATATCAATGCTAAAATTTGGAGAAAAAGATTCCAGCGGAATAATATGAAGAACAGTTTTTCCTCACTTAAAGAGAGGAATCGGAGTATCCTCTGCAATAATATTTCCGATTCTCTTCATTTTAAAGTTTTGAATCTTATCAGTCAGTGTTTCGGAAAGCATGAATGCATTTCTGAGTTCTAATACATCAAGCTGGTATCTCCCTGATGAATTTCTTGCGAAGAATTGGTCTTTTGTTTTTGAGTCTCAAGTAAATACGACCCTATTGGGAGAGTTCCAGCTTTTGGAAATTCAAATCACTAAAATAAATTTATTGCTCTCCACTTCAATAAACTGCGGATCAATATTTATTCTTGGACTTATACCATCTCTAACAATACTTTCAATTTTCTGTTTTTCGGCATCAATATCATCAATCTCAAAAGGTGTTATCTCTTTTGCAATTCCCTCATCCTCCTTTATGCCAAATATTAGATTTCATCCACTTGTGTTCGCGAATGAAGAAATATCTGCAAGGAATTCTCATTTTTGGCGGGGTGAATCAAGGCAATACATTCCTTTGAAATCTATCGTTTTTCCTTCACTGACAGAGTTAGTAATCAATGCTAGTATGTCGCTAATTCCGACCTCAGAAAGTTTTTTACCTATCATAGTTAGGTTTTAGTTTATAAAATGACTCAAAGTTAGAGATACATTCCATTTAGGCGGTTCGATGAGATAGAGTAGTATTAAATGACATATTTCCTTCTGTGTTTTTTTCAATGCGTTCTTGTTTTGATGCCTCAATGTGGAAATTTCGCATGAGTAGAGGTACACATATAAAACAAATTTGTAATACCTTTTTCGTATAACTACTGATATCTCTCTGAATGACCGACCCACCGAAGTGCCTAAATGGAATACGACGTTATTGTATGGATTATACAAAAAGAATCAATCTCGTGATTGCTATATTCCCCCCTCAATCATCATCCTCTTTTTCCCTTTCGGCAATCTCTTGATACGATATTCTTCTGATGCAGCCTCATTTCTTGATAACCCACTTTTGGATCGGACGAGGGAGACTGGTCTGCGCGCTTTCGTATACTTAGCGCCTAGACCGCTAATGTTGTGTTCTGCTAGTCTGCGTTCGAGGTCGAGGGTCATGCCTGTGTAGTAGGTGCCGTCCGCGCATTCGAGAATGTAGAGGTATCGCATCTGGAGAGATGAATAAAAATTTAGGTGAGCGGTGTCTTCAAACTCCACCCATCAATGCTAAACCCTCACATTTTATCTAGCACATGATGGGTGAGATGTTCGTAGATGGTGAGCATCTTTTTGGGTTTGCATGTTGTGGTGAGTGCTTCTACGAAAAGTGCAGCAAACGCTTTGTCAGGGAAATCAGCTACATGATATTTTTTCTTGTCACGTTTCTCTACGAGCAAACGTCTGAGTTTATGAATTGGTAGTGCATCGAACTGCAAAAATCCTGAGTAAGTATCGAAAAGCGTAAAGAGGTTGTTGTGAAAGACAAAGGTAAAATCAGGTGCCTTGGCATCATAGAGCTCTGCGAGATTGTCTGCCATATCTCGGAGATGATATTTTGCTTGTTCAATGTGAAAGGGGGTTTGTGGGTGATATTTTTTTTTCATATATCATTTCATATCTTTGATCAGTTGTTTGAGCTCACCTGTTTTGTCAAAGAGTACTTTGCCGGTGACAATCATATGAGCGTTATGTTTTTTCCTCTGCGTATAATCTTTTTCTGCATAGATATAGTGCTGTGCAACAGGGTTGGCGAAGTATTCGATCAACACGCCATCAATAATAATATTTCCTCTTTCTCTCCGTGTAGTCTTTTTACTCAACAAAATATGTACATCGATGTCGGACTGCTTGCTCGGGCTACCCGTGATGTAGCTCCCACAAATGACCATCCCGATGACTTCTTTCCTGGTTTTCCATAATTGCACAAACGTATCTAGTGCGTCTTGTCGATGTGCAGTGGTCGGCATGGGTGTTGGATAAGTTGAATGAGCTTCAGTGTAGTTTTTGCGTGTTGGTTTGCAAGTCGGTGCAGATAGAGTAGTATTCGCAAAAGAAAAAAGCCAAAGCTTGTCGCTTGACTCTTGATTGCATTGAGGCTATGCAGTTACTTTTGCACGAGGACGTTTGGCGAGGAGTCAGGGGGTCGGTGTAGCAAGGCTAATTTTACCTCTTTGGACGAGCTCAAGGAAACACTGCATCGTTGCTTCGATATCGGCCATAGCATCGTGGGCGTTTGCAAAGCTATCGCCAAACAGATGCTCGTAGAGCGCACTGAGTTTGAGTCTTCTTTTGCCAGGAATATCGAGGAGGGGACGAGCATCTTGCATGGTACAAAACGTCGGGACGGTACTAAGATCACAGGCTTTACCAATTCTGTTGCATTCTTGCTGGAGCATGCGCAGGTCGAAGGCGATGTTGTGACCGATGACGCGATGCGCTTGTTGCACGGGTGCCAAAAAATCATCGATATAGTGATCGATGTACTTATAGCTCGCTACCATATTTTTGCTTATCCCATGCACACGTTGTGCCCAGAAATTAATGGGTGCAGTGACGTTGATATACTGATTGATTCTCTGTTCTTCGTGAAGTTTTTTTCCATCGAATATACCGTATATGCCTGCAAACTGTATAATTTGATCGGTCGCAGTCAGACCGGTGGTTTCGGTATCTATGAAGAGGAGGTGGGTACGTTGTTTGGTCATGAATGAGGATATTGAAAAAAGGATTATATAGACTTACCTCATAAATTCTATGAGAAATTGCTTGCAACTATGATTTTGTGGTGTTCTTTTGCTTTTCATAAGTTACTACAACATACGTACCCAGCCATGATCCTATGACCAAAGGGAATATATATAATCGATTTTGCGTATAGTTAATTACTCAGTAGGCGAGCAAAAAGTGCATGCCTGCTCCCACGGTTGCAGCGATTGCAGGTTTGCGTGCAACTACATCAAGCGTATATCTCGCATAGAGACCGTCCACTAGAATATAACTACACATGACGCTTACAGCTATCCACCAGTCAAATTGACTATATGCAATCATAGCACTCTCCATATCTTACTCATTCAAATAAATGCACACAGTTCAACTGGAGGTTTATATAGAAGATGCGTCAGCTTCCAAGAGTAAAACCTCTGTAAGAAAGTAGTGAAATAATGGATCGTAATTGTCTTCAAAAATACTATATTCTCATATATTTATGTATCCATTAGCATGAGTACAAATATTCAAATTATTGAGCAATATCTTCAAAAATCAATTACTTCATGATATGAGGTGATTTCAAAATGACGAGATTACGAAGTGGTTTTGTATGAAGGGATTATTTATAGGTTTCCTAGACCTGGTAAGGAACTAGATATGGAGTTGGAGAAAAGAAAGCTAGACACTATTCGTCCATATATTTCATTAGAAATCCCGCAGCTCAGTGTGGTAGATAATACGTTCATCATGTATCCAGTACTTACATGAAAGACATTTGATGATGCGAATAGGACATTTACTGAGGAAGCCATAGCTACACTAGCATGATTTATGAAAGAACTACATACTATTCCACTCAAGCAGTTTGATTTTATGCATGCTCCTTCTGAACAAACTGCTGAGCAAAAGTCAGCATTCCAGGATTGGGTGCAATCTATGAAGGAAGATATACATCAAAGGCTTGTTAATAAAGTTCCCATACTCACCATCAATCAATTGCATAGCTACATGGACGAGTTATTTTTCGTGTACACATCACCACGTCAAGCATTTGTGCATACGGATATACAGGGGAAAAATATTATCTATAATCCGAAAACCAACAAAATTACGGGCATAATAGATTTTACGGATAGTAGAATAGGATGAATAGAGTTAGATTTCTGTCATTTTGCATTTGTGGATGATGCTGTTTTGGAGAAAATAGTAACACTTTATTTTGGATATCCAAACCCAGAATATATGGAAAGAATCAGATTTCTCGCTAAAAGAAGCGTGCTATGGGAAATTACCAATGATGATGTGTACAATACTAGATTTGAATACATACTCGATAGGCTTCAGATGTTTGGTTTTCTGTAAGGGTGTATGTTATTGAGTCCTGGCTCTTTTTAAAAGTAACGAATTCGTTACCTTTAAAAAACCAGAAGATTGCTATCACAATAATTTCAATATTCACGAGGCGTCGTGTTCAAATGTTTGTTTTTTCATGGCTTCAGCAAACTCTTTTCTTGTTTTTCCTCTGAAACTATTGATAGGAAGTCATTGTTGCAAGAGAAAGAGCTCTCCAAAAACCCTCACAACTCTGGCATTGTAATCAAAGAAAGGATGAACCCGCAAGAGTTTTCGCATAACATGAGCGAGACATTCTTTTTTCTCTTTATCTGAATTGAGAAACTGTAACCTATAGCTGATATCATCTCCAAGCTTTTTCATTTCAATAGGGACTTGGTGAAATCAGATAGGTTCAAAGACGCCTACTTGAACGTTGTGTGTTCTCCATTTGCCTGCATTCACAAAGAGGTTTCCACAGAGCGAAGCATGGAGATCGCAGAATGTCTCAATCGAAAATGACAATGTTTCAAAATTTCTATAGACGTATCCTTGCACCAAAATTAGGTTATCAAAAATAATCTGCTCAATTTCACGTGTAGAGAGAATGCCAAGCTTAGTCTCTTTGTAGATGGGTAGAGTATTATCCTCCATGAGGCATCTTTATTTTCTTGTAAACGCCCTCAGCTATGAGTGCATCCAAGGTGATTTTATATCTTTTATATAATTTCTTTTCGTCAAAAGGCTCATGGACTTCATTTTCCATTTCCATATTTGCGTATGCATGCCACAAAAATTGCCTAATAAAGGTTTTTTGGAGGGTTCTCTCTTCTTGTTTAGTCATATCAATGCATCAGTTAGTAAATGACCTGTTCAGTATACTTTTTAGCACATTTTTTACAAGTGCATTGCCTTTCTCCCCAACATCCCTATACATACCTCATTATGGAGACGTTTTCACCACTTATTCGTTCGTTGATAGCATTACCTGAGGCGGAGCGCACGCCCGAGCAGGTCATTTTGGCGAAGAGAGTTTTTTCTAGGGAGATGCGTTTGGCACAGATGCCGACGAATGTACAATTACTCAAAGCATACCAGCAACTGGTGGCGGACGGTGAAATTGCAAAAATGCCGTGGTTACAAAGTTTATTGCGCAAGAGGGCGATCAGATCACAATCGTGAATTGTGCCGATACAAGTGTTGACCAAACCCTTTCGATGTCCTGGTGAATGTATTTTCTGCCCCAATGATGCTTCGATGCCAAAGAGTTATATCAATACGCAACCGGGTGCGATGAGAGCGTTGCTCAATCAGTTTGATCCCTACAAACAAGTCTACAATAGATTGATGAGTTTGCATTTGACCTGACACAGTACCGATAAAATTGAGATGATTGTATTGTGAGGGACGCGAGATGTCTATCCGCAGAGTTATAAGATAGAGTTTATCAAAGGCTTGTATGATGCGTGCAATAGCTTCGATGACTACTTGTCGCAAGTCGTGGTAGATAGTTCACAAAGCAAAGCGCCGAGAGCGACGGTCGATGCGAGTATGCTCGATATCAAATATCCGGAGACGGTAGAGGAGAGTATCAAAATAAATGAAACGGCGTGACAAAGAATTATTGGATTGACGATCGAAACGAGACCAGAATATGTGACCGATGAAAATTGTCGTTTTTGGAGATCACTTGGGGTGACACGTCTCGAGATGTGAATCCAATCTATGGATGATGGAGTACTCGATGCCAACAAACGTGGACATGGTACCAAAGAAATTTTGGCGGCGATGCACAAAGTCAGACAGCGAGGTTTCAAGGTATCGACCCATCTGATGCCGGGCTTGTACAAATCCAATCTCGTCAAAGATCTCGAGACCTTTCAGATTGCGTATAGTCATCGCGGACTCAAACCCGATGAGGTGAAATTTTATCCGACGGCAGTGATTCCCAATACGCCCTTATACGATTTATTCAAATCGGGTGAATACAAACCTATCAGCGAAGACGAACTCAAAGAAATAATCATCAGGACCAAGCTAGAAGTGTTTCCTCCCTACACGAGAATCAAACGTCTCGCGCGTGACTTCGATAGCAATGAAGTCGTCGCTGGTGCCAACACCCCCAACCTCAGACAGCTCGTCATGGACGCATTATTGCAAACATTTGCAGAAGACGCTACCAAAAGAGCACACCAATATGCGAGACTACGGACAAATCTCCGTAGGTGTGATGCATCTGCTGATCTTTTGGCAGCTTGTGCTACACCGTATACAGGTGAGGCTACGCCGACGGTCACTACGTGATGACTTGCCTATGATGCAGATAGTTCTTTTGAAACACTTATTTTCGGTGCAGAGGGAGACACGACCAGTCCTAGAGAGTTTGTCTGTTTGTGTACGAGATGTAGAGAGATGAGACATGTGAAGAAGGAGGTAGTTCTTCCCCCCTGTCAAGGGGGGACTAAGGGGGGTTTTGAAGGAGAATGATTGTTAAAACCCCCTCCAACTCCCCCTTGACAGGGGGAGAGCAAGAACATCCTCGTCGTCAGGCGTTACCTCTCCTCCAATGGAGAAGAATTATTTTTGTCGGTAGAAGATACGCTGGGATATTTGTATGGGTTTGCGAGATTGTTGTTGCCTGATGTAGGTACGACCTTAGATGAACCAGGACTTTGAGCAGGCACTGCACTGATTAGAGAGCTACATGTCTATGGAACGGTGCAGTCGCTCTTGTTTACTGCGCAGGAAGACACCACCAACAAAGCGCAACACAAAGGCATCGGCACACAACTCATGGAACTTGCACTCGCTATCGCGTGAGTGAGATGATACCACAGACTGTCGGTAATTTCTGGTGTATGAGTCAGAGGCTATTATGAAAAATTGGGATATGTATTGGAAGGGACGTATATGGTAAAGGAGACGAGAAACTAGAAACCAGACTCCAGATAATCAGTATCGAACGCATTTTTGCTGATGAGGTAGGTTGTACATATAAGTAGGACCAAAGCTAAAGCGAACGACCCGGAGCCCACGAAGTGGGAGGAGTGAGCTTTATAAGCTGTATAAGTGAGTCTATCAAAACGTAAGCACTGCGTTCGATGGGCTTTTTTTGGATACTTTTTTGAGCTCGTGCAAAAAAGTATCTCTACGAAGTACATAAAAAATAAAGTCATCTGAACACAGCAATTATGCGTTCGATATCATTTTAGTGATTTGTGGATGAGAATAAAATAATACAAAAAAAACTCCCGGAGTTCCGGGAGTTGATGGGGAATCCCCATTTTTTTTATTTGACTAGTTATGACCAGAAGAGGTTATGCTTGGCAAAGAGTTCAGTGATGTCACGAATCTGCTTTTTGCCTACATTTCTGAGCTTCAGGAATTCATGCACACTGGTCTTGTAGATATCACCAGCAGTGAGAAATTGATCCTCGATGGGTCGACCACCGTTGTATGCAGTGATTGCACCCGTCAGTCGGACCGCGAGATCCAAGTCTGCGATAGGCGTCTTCAAGAAATCATTCATCTTCTTCAAGGTTTCAATTCGTTGTGCCACTTCCTTTGCATGTAACCCTGAAAAGATAAACAGTTCATGCACTTGCTGAAGTTCCTTTGCATCCAAATAACTTTTCAACCAAAGCGAGCTTGTTTTGAACAATGCCATGCCCGTAGTGATTCCTTGGGCTACTAACTTTTGAGCAGTCACCTTACTAAATGCTCCATCTAGACTCAGTTTGCTCACACTTGCACTGAGGACGTTTCGTTCTGCTGAGTCAATGGTAAAGTCTTCAATCTTGCAGTCTTTCAGTTCATCACGATAACGTGGAAAGGTTTCTGCAGGAGACGCTTGTGGTACAAGACTCTTTTTTATGAGCTCAAAGAAGCGTTCTTTGAGAAGGATTGCAAATAACTGATAGAATGATTCTTTATGTTCCTTGTATGCAAAGCTCGCTAACAATTCGAATTCGTACACGTTGATTGAAGTGTGCGAGTCTTCAAACAAAAAAACCATTCCAGTTTCAACCATATCTTGATTAAGATCTTTAGATATGGCTTTTATGAGTATTGAGAAGTAGTTTGCTTTTCTCACTTCAAGCTTTTCCGTTTTCTCGCTTTGAAGCTCAGCAATGCGTTTTTGCATTATAGAAGCTAAAAATAGATCATTGTTATCTTGGCGGTCACCATAGGCATAATGACCAAGTCGAGCAATCATTTCAATACTTAGCTCATCCCTTTCCCTTTCGATGAAGTTGTTTAAGTCTCTCTCCATGCGATAATTACTTATGATCTTGCGCCATATGAGATCAAAATAATGTGTAGTGCGTTGTTGTTTGTCCATATTAAATTTTAAAGTTCACGAATAGTATTTTATACATATTTCCGATGAAATAGCAATAGCAGACAAAAATGAGATGATCACTCTCGCGTCGACATAAAAAAAACTCCCGGAGTTCCGGGAGGTTGATGTCATGATTGTTGCTTGTTTGTTTACGACCAGGTGAGCCCATGAGCTTCAAAGAGTCCAATGAGTTCACTAATTTGTTTTTTGCCGGCCTTCATTTTTTTGAGTACATCATGCTTACTAGTCATGTAGATGTCGCCAGCAGTAAGACATTGTTGCTCTATTGTTCGACCATTGTTATACGACATGATGCAACTATACATCCTGGCGGAGAGAGCTACATCAGCGATCGGCTTACTCAAGAAAGTTTTTTGATCCTCTGTGAGGTTATCCTTGGGAACTACCCAATTCAAATGAGCTCCTACAAAAAGGTTCTCTATTGCTTGCAGTTCATTTTCATCAAAGTGTTGCTTCAACCACTCTGGATTGGTCTTGAAAAGATGAAGACCACTGAGAATACCTAGAGTTGTCAACTTTGAAATGGTTACTACATGAATGTATCCATTTTGGTGTAATTCCAAAACACTTGCACTGAGGACATTGCGCTGCGGTGAGTCAATGGCAAAGTCTTCAATTTTGCATTCCTTCACCTCATCACGATAGCGAGGGACTACTTTTGCTACTGCATCTACTGTCTCCTGAGTTAGTGTTGTTACTCCCGTAACAAGCTCTTTGAACCTGGCTTTGAGCAGTGCTGCAAGCAGTTCTTCACATACATTACTAGAAGAGCATATATATGCCCAGCTAGCTAGACCTTCAAGATCAGTCTCAGCATGCGGCGCTTGGAAGAGGAAATCATGAATTTTATCGAATATATCAGGATACTCTGATTTCGATAGTTTTTCTTCAAATATATTGAGCAGGATGGTTAGATAGTTTGCCTTTCTCTCTTCTAGAGATTTTTTAGTATCGCCACTGGCTAGTTCCTCAAAGCGTGCTCTGAGCACTGCGGACAGGTAGAGATCGTACTTATCTCTTTTCTTGCCATAGGCAAGTGCACCAAGTCTGGATGTTTTTTCAGCTTTTTTCCCAGAAATGAAATTGGTGATATCTTGGCCTTCTGGATTTTGATCATTAATTTTCGACCACAAGATATCGAAATACCAATTATCGCGTTGTTGACTGTTCATATATTTATTTTTTTTTGCTTTATGATTTATGTTGCTTCATGTATTCTCTCGTTCCCATGACGAGTTCCAAGGTACGTTGTCGCAAGAGAATTGCAAGTAGCTTTTCTTTCTCGTTGTTTGCCTGTTTTTCTGAAAAGGCAATATTGCTTATTCTTTCCAGCTCACTCATCGGAAATGGATAGCTGGGTCTTTTGAACAAGAAATCATGAAGAGAGCTAGTGCTTGTAGATATAAGTTCTTTCCAGATAATTGAAAAATATTTTTCTTTCCTTTCTGGGATACTCATTTTTTGGTTACTCGAGAGCTCTTGGATCCTCGAATGGAGTACCTTTGCTCTCAACTCGAAATAGCTATTTCCCTTACGATACGCCATACCACCTATTTCGACGATCGTCTCTATAGGGAAATTTTCCTCTTTTTTGAATATGAAATCATCTATTAGGCTTGCATCACCAGCATTACAAGTTTCAAAAAGTATTTTCTTCCACAGAAGGTCAAAGTAGTGCACATAACGTTGTGTATTTGTCATATTATTTATTTTAAAGTTCACGAATGACATTCTATACATATTATCAATAGAAAAGCAATATATAATATTATACTTTTTTCTTTTGTCATGCTAGTAAACTACCTTGTTTTTTCGCTTTATTCTCGTATATACACGACATTCTTTATATGTTCACACGCTATGGGTCTCCTCCTCCTATTGCGCGATATGTGCAAGTACCCACGAGATACACACAAGGAGTCCAATAGATTCCATGAATTTTTGACGTTTCTCTTGAGGGATTATCCTGCATTTTTGTGGACGAAACCTTCAATCATACGTGTAGTGGTCTTTCCGTTATTTCTGCTCTATTTTATGTTCAAAGAGTAGGCATGTTTCGTACGTTGGCAATAGAAACCAGCTGTGATGATACCTCAGTCAGTATCGTGTGTGCAGAAGCATGAAATTTTGTGGTAGAACAATTGAAGAGTTTTTCACAAATAGAGTTGCATCAGCAGTATGGCGGTGTGGTACCGGAGCTTGCGTATAGATCACATGCGGAGAAAATTGTACCGTTGCTTGCATCGTTGGGTGACAAAGATTTTTTTGCGTCGCTTGATGCAATTAGTGTGACTGCAGCTCCCTGACTGCCAGGTGCATTGGTCGTCGGTATCACGGCTGCGTATACACTGGGCGCGATTTACAAGTTGCCCGTGATCGAAGTTGACCATATTATGTGACATGTGTTTTCAGTCCTGCTCGAAAGAAATATTAATGAGCTCAAACTACCAGCCATTTGCCTGACGGTGAGCGGTGGCCACAACGATATCTATCTGATCACCGATATTGCCACCACACCACAAACAAAAAATGATGATCTGCAACGACACAAAAGAGGACATCTCCCGGTCTGATCTACACGTCAGGTAGGACCGTTCACGGTAACTAAACTTGCCCAGACGATGGACGATGCAGCAGGCGAGGTCTTCGACAAAGTAGCAAGAATGCTCGACGGACCCTATCCTGGAGGCGCACGAATAGGCCAGCAAGCTCTCTTGTGAAAAGAAAATCCTCAACGAGAATTTCGTGTTCGTGCTCAGCATGACGAGGAGTGACTGTTTAGTTTCTCTGGTATCAAAGGACAAGTGCAACAACGTATTCAGCACCGAGTAACAGCGCATGGACCGCTCACGGATGCAGATAGAGCAGACATAGCTTTCGGTTTCCAAGAAGCCGTTGTCGAAGCTTTGGCGAGCAAGGTGGTATACTATGCTACCAAACAGCATGCGCAATCAGTGTGGATCGTGTGAGGAGTTTCGGCAAATCACAGACTACGTGAAGTAGTACAACAACACCTTGAATTAGATCACCAAACCGCTATGCATATCTTGTTTCCCAAGCAGTTTGTGTATTGTACAGATAATGCTGCCATGATCGGCGCGTGTGGAGTGTTGTCCCACCAGCTAGACCGTTTTAGTGAACAGGCGAGAGATGATAACAAATAAAGTTTTTTGGAGTGTAGCAGGAGCGATTATCATCGTTCTTGCTTCTTGAATTGTCCGAAAATCTGGACAGTTGGATCCACTTAGTGGAAATACGATTACCTGAAGTGTAGAGGAGACACGAGAGAAAATGGCTCCGGATTCCCTACTCTTGACTGCAGGACTTGTTGAAGAACTTGGAGAGAATGCATTGCCAGAAATTCCTGAAGCTACCGACTTAGCTACCTTGTATCGTCAGGCTGCTGACCAAGATGATATGTTGACCCAATACCGCGTACTCAAAGAACTTGCTAACCAACAAACTGGACAAGAACTGTTACCCTATGTTATTCATGCCGCATTGGCGGTCCATGATTTCTCTGGGGCATTTGCTTCGATGGTTACCTTACAAACGCAAGGAAAGTTACTCACGTATATTCGTCCTACTGATTTCGTATATACCTTATTCAATGCCATTGAACTTCATGTCAAAAATCTTGCGCGTATCAAAAAGTTCGTCCATGATTTTGCACGTGATGGCGCCTTGACCCCAGAGCAAAGTAACTACTATGATAGTCTTGTCGCTTTCACCAAAGGAGATACCAATCACTTTCAATACTTTACCGACCTCCTTACGTGAGAATATCTCCCGTGGAAAAAAACCGTAGAACATATCAATGCTACGATGAGTTGATACAAAGATCCACCGGCATATTATTTTGATGGACTGATCGCCCTTGAATTATTCAAGGAAGGCTATTACCAACCCGTTCGTGTTGTTGCACAACGCATCAGCAAAATTGACCCCCAATATATTCTTCCACGACAACTCCTAGCGTATGCGAGTATGCATTTGATGGACTGGCCAACAGCAATCATCGCACTCCAACAACTCAAACAACTTGATCCAGATAACCAACAGCGTTACTTTTTCTTGGAAGCAGTTGCGACCCGCTCCGCAGGTAATCTTCCTCAGAGTATAGCACTATTTTCACAAGTCACAGATCCAGAGTTTACTCAGGATGTAATGAGATATCTTTTGTTATTGTATGAAGAAACCGTTGATACCGATCGTTTTCTCGCTCAGGCTGAGGAACTCGCAACTCAATCATGATTGACAGTGCATGATTTTTATACGGTGTTTGATCTCGTGTTTTTCAAACCGATTAGAATGCAACAGCCAATGAGTCTCTTTACGGAATGATACCATACTATTCTTTTATTTTTGGGTCGTTGTAAAGAGAGTATAGGTGAACAGTATGGCTATGTATGTTTGTATGGCAAAGCAGGAATGTTTTTGGCACATGGGTATCAAGAGAAGGCATACAACTCACTCCAACAACTGGTAAGACGATACCCACAACCGCGACTCTTCCAAACTTTAGCAAGTCTTGCGAAGGATCTCGGTGATGAGAAGCAAGCAAAGATGCGACGATCCAAAGCGCTCTTTGGATGAAGTGCCCCGCATTTCCAAAAACAAACACTTACCTTTCCTACAGATAAATAAGCCCACATCATCACGTACAAGAGATGTTGTGGACTTGCATTGCCTAGCAAAATAGGTAGTATCAGTCGACTTTTTTATGATTTATGCACGACCATATGGAAACAGTCTATGCGATTGCTCATGGAATCTTGCTTATTGGTGGGGCACTGTGTGTGATTTTGGGTATGGTGATAGGGATTTTGATGATCTCTATTCTTTTCTCAATTAGTGCTATGGCTCGTGATGTCAGAAAAAAGTATGACCTACTACAGAATTATGTCATGCAACCATTTAGGTTGCTCAATAAGTTCCTGGATGATCCCCAAGAATAATATTTCTTCTTTATTTTTTTGTGTGAGGTGGTAATGAAAAAAGTTGCTATGGGAGGCTATCGATTATTGATGGCCATTTGTTTATGTATTGTCTTCTTTGTGTGAAATTCTTTTGATCCGAGTACGTGAAAGAGTAGTCGGATACTTACTTCCCAAGGGATAAGTCATTTCAAAAAAGGAATGGATATTGCGGGAGGTGTGAGACTTTCGTACAAGATGGATTTATCCAAGTACAAAGAAGTATATACCAATCCCCAAGAATTTGCTCAGATCACCAAGTGAGTCAAAGATATTATTCTCCAAAATATTGATGGGAGAATTTCCAAACTCGGAGTAAGTGATTACACAAGTTATATTCAGTCATTGAGTGACGGTGAATATGTCATTGTAGAGATTGGAGGTATTAGTAATCTAGATGAAGCTAAAGAAATTATTGGTAAGACAGTAGAGCTTGAATTCAAACTGCCGTATGTAGGAGATGGTACAGAACAACGTGCTACTAGACAACTCATGGCTGAGGACTTACTCAAACAAGCAGTTCAAACACCAGCATTATTTGCAGGGTTGGCGAACACCAAAGCATCTGACAATATTTTTTACAATCATTTCACCGGTGCTACTGCTGAGACCTTGCCTGCGATGCATCAAAAAGATCTCTCGCGTTTTGCTACTCTTCCTACCGGCACGGTGACGGCGACTTTGCTAGAATGAGTCTATGGTACAGGTTTGACGTTGGTTGATGGTCAACCTCAGGAGACCTTACTTGATGGTTGGGTAATCAGCAAATTCAATGGTATGCGTACTGTGGAGTCTACTGACCTCTCATGAACCAAATCATCAAAAGTATATTATGACATTGAAGATATTTTAGTGACCTACAAACCTTTGTGGGTGACTGCACAAGATCCCAAAACAAAAAAAATTCTCAATGGTGCAAACTTTAAATTTGCTAATGTCAGTCAATCTCCTACAGGTCAGCCTGTAGCAGTTATCAACTTCGATGATGGAGGTAAGGAAGTATTTTGTAATATTACTACAGCAATTGTTGGTAAACAGTTAGCAATTTTTGTCGGAGGTGAATTAGTGACTGCTCCCGTCATCAGAGAACAGATCTGTGGTGGTAGCGCACAAATTGATGGGCAGTTTGATATGATTTCTGTAAAAGCATTGGTGGAGAATCTCAATGAGTGAGCACTACCTGCACCTTTGATTCTTTCGCACGAAGAGAAAGTCTCTCCTTCGTTAGGAGCAACTGCTGAGCAAGGCGCTTTGATTGCTTGATTGGTAGGATTCGTTGTCATAGCTTGTATTATGATATATATGTATTGACGGAAATGGTGAGGTATTGCTCTTTGGACATTGGTAAGTTATCTCTTGGTACAGTTTGCTATTATCAAGTTAGTGTGATATGCTCTTTCATTGAGTGGTATTGCTGCTATTTTGTTGAGTATAGGTATGGGTGTGGATGCGAATGTACTGATCTTTGAAAGACTCAAGGAAGAACGTGCTGAACATAAATCACGGTACAATGCAATTACAGATGGATACCAAAGAAGCAAGTGAGCTATTATTGATGGGAACATGACGACCTTCATGATCGCGATGTTGTTGTTCTTCATGGGCACCAATGCGTTCAAAGGATTTGGTACGATGTTGATGGTTAATAATATATTGACGCTCTTTGTCATCATGCCTTTGACCAAGAAGTTTCTATTATTTGTCTACGAAGGAAAGGAATAGGTCCAATTGTCATTTGATTTTTACCCTTTTGATATATCGTTCACGATGATTAAAAAAGTATTTTTGGTGCTGGCACTAGTGGTGTTGGGGTATGTTGGATTCTCATTTTTCAATGAGTATATGGCATATCATGGGTACTATGAGTGAATGCTCAAAGGACGACAAAATGGGAAAACGATTTTGAGTGCTCTCATATTTGGTATGATTCCGACAGCATATTTGATGTTTAGCAAGAAAAAAAACTTTTGGACACTAGTCGTAGCGTTACTCATCAATCTCTTTCTGTTTGGACTGACCTACATTATTATGAGGGCGGAGTTGCTAGGTGGTACAATAAAATTTCTCATCAACACTATCTTGTTGTTTGGTATAGCTATCTACACGCTAGTTGGATTCTATATGACAGGTACCTATCTCAAGGAGAAGTTTCTCCGTTTGGGGACTACCGCTATTTTCGATGTATTGATTAATCTGGGATTAGGATTAGCAGCTTTCTTGGTGGTTACCTATGTGTTGGTACTCCTCAATATATTCCATCCTGTGTTGACTTGGTTGATCTTCATTGTTCCCATTCTTATCAAACTTCTCCGAGCAAGAAACTGGCAAGATGACTGGGCAATTGTTGAACAATCATTGCATGTGATGCAGTGAGCAATGCATCATGTATGGTATATCTTTTTTGCACTACCATTCGTGGCTTTTGCAGTCCAATCTTGGGCGATAGGTCAGGTGGTTATTTGGACATATGTGACTGCTGCAATAGCAATAGCCTTGATCACTACCTATCGACAGTTTTCATCTAAGTCTGGTGACCGATGAGTAGAGGAGTTGTTGTCTACGAGCTTCTGGGCAGAGTTTTTGATCTTCTTGATGATCTTACTTTCTATTGTCTACTTGGACCTTGGATTTATGCTTGCCTATATTCCCTATCCTACTGCGTGGGATGCAAACCATGCGTATATGTTCTTCCCCAAGATGTGGGCTGCGCATAATGGCTACTATTGGAATGAGATAAATATGGCAGTTACGCCACATTTGTGGTACATATATATAACATTTTGGTTTTCATTGGTACAACCGTTTGGATCATTCTTTGGTATTTCGCCAGATACGGTAGCTATTGAAATGAATTTCTGGAGTGGTATTTTCGTATTACTGTTTGGTTTGGGATTGATTTCAGAAGTGATTTGATATCTAGGACATACGATGCGTGTGATCAATCGTGATGCACGTTTGTATGTATTGGGTATGTGATGGTTTATGCTTTTGCTTTGGTTGATGAGTGGCATGGGAGCGTTCCTTGTCTTCATCGACAACAAAACTGATCTGGGAGTAATGGCGTTGATTATTTTGGCAATGTATAGTTGATTCTATTTCTTACGTGCGTTAGCACAACATGCAAAGGATGAAAACTACAAACGCGTACATCGTGATCTTGTCATGGTCATAGTATTATCTGGATTCTTTTATGCAATTGCTGCATTGGCGAAACCAACTGCGATGTTTGATGTGGTCAATTTTGGTCTCTTCTTGCGATGGATTTGGTTTGGAATCTTGGGGGTAATTGGCGTGATGTTGGCAATTATCGGAGCACTCAGCGCAATGAAGTTTTCAGGAATCGATGCATATATTGCCCCTGCATTGGGTAAATGGGCACTCGCATTGGGTGGAGGAGTATTTATTGCTGATGTAGGTCGTGCATGGCTCAGGAAGTTGCTCCATGTAGGACAATATTTCTTGTTGTGGGCGGGGACGTTTATTATCTCCATTGTCGTCATCAAATGACCATATGTCGTTGCACATACGTTGGTCTATGCTGATTGATTTTCCGTATGATCCGTTATCAAGAATATCTTGTTTAGTAAAGCACCTGTTCAGTCATCACTCCCGACTCATAGACAGATACCACTGTATGCTCAGACAGACAGTGTAATCGCACCTGTGACTGATTGTTCATTGAGCACACTTGGACTAGCCGACGCAGAGGCGCTCTATACAACTATCAAATCACAAGAAGAAGGTGGTGATGGATACTCTGAAGATGTGGGAAGATATATTGGGTATGGTTGGAAATGAGGCACCAATGATCAACAAAGAGGAATCAAACCATTCATAGACGTATGGCGAGGACAATTGATGAGTCCTGGGTGTCACGGATTCAATCCATTCGATTGGAATGTCAAAGATGCAGTAGCATTGTGTACCTATGAGACATCATGGAAAGCACTTACCCCAGAAACGTTTGACACACTCAGCAAAGAAATCCCGAGTGATTCACCGATTAGTGAAGAGTTTGCTACCTTGGCCCAAGCTGCTAAATCATGAGGCAATCCTGCGCAACTACGTATTACATACGCGGCAGAGTTCAATGCAGTAGATAGTTTTATGCAAGATAATACTATTAAGGTAGTCTCCTATGATGGCATCAATCATGTTTTCGTTCCATATAAATATTTGAATGTGTTCAATATTAGTTTCAACTGGTCACTCCAAAACCTCAGTAGTTACTATACAGACATTGGTATCATGTGGATTATATTGATACTTTTCGTAGTGATTGGAGCAGGATATGGTATTGCGACACGTAATCACCAACTTACCGGTATCAGCGTGGTGACATTGTGTGGTTGGTTGTTGTGGACGTTTGTAGGTGGTGGTATTTTGTGGTATGCAATTGGTATCATCATCTGGACAATCTTGTCGTTCATTTTCTTTATATATACCTTATTGACGGATCGTGATCAGAATAATAGACTGTTGGCTACGTTCTTGATACTGGGCTTCTTTGCCTTCGGTATGCTGCAAATGGTATTGAACTTGGCAAGAATAGCTTCCCAGTGAGGTGGTGGTGCATTTATTTGGTACAAGACCAATAATGGAAGAGTAGAACAGTTTGATGAATCCCTCAATCGTTTGACTCCTTCTACCAATAGATTTGGAGCAGATGATGTCTTTGCGCTACAATTCCCGCATTACAATGCATTCTTGGATACTATCAATACCAGAAAAGAAGATGAGGGTGTCTATATTGCAGGTACCTATGCTAGATACTTTGTCAAAGATCAGACCAATGTCTCTGCTGATAATATGCTTGGAGGACTGTGGCTCTTGTTCTCAGATAATGATCCGTGCAAATCATACTTGAGATTGAAAGACAAAAAGATTAAGTATATTGTGATTGATCCCAATATTGGTACAGTAGTGCAAGGGGCATGAAACAATACCTTGTTCGATAGATTCTTCGGTAAGATCGATACTACGACCAATACTATTATAGATGATGGTGCGTTTACTATGCTTGCTAAATTAGCACAAAGAGGATATGTTCGTCATGTGACTTCCAACAACATCGGTGCTAAATATGCATTTACTATGCCAGATAGTACTTTTGGAGGCATGCAAGGAGATGCACTCGCCTTATTTAGAGCAAGAATGGCTATTATGAGATTCTTTGGTGGCACTAACACGCCTATGTTTACTGCAGCAGTGGATATTGCAACTCAGAGAATCAAAGATGGTACGTTCATCACGGATATTGCTGAGATCATGGGTGTGCAAATTAGAGAAGAGAAGATGTTGGATCTTGCAAGAAGACCTACCATAGTTGCTGCTGATATGGCAGACCTGACGAGTGATGAAAGAAAAGCATTTAGTCAATTACTCGGTATACGTCAATCTGGCACAGATGATGCTGCACTCAAACAAGTTGCAGGACAAATTTTGGGAAGCACTATTGGTGCAGGTAATCAGTTGATCGTTTTGGAGGTTGTCGAGTAGTCTGTATTGTTCCTTGTTCGCTTTTATTCTTTTTGCTCGTTCGTTGCTGATGATGCAAGCTAAAATTGCACTTTGGGATAAATTATATGATGATATTTCTGATCTGACGCCTGGACTCCAAAAGATTCTGAGAGCGTGATTAGAAAAAGAATATATTACTGAAGATGAAATTCTGTCCGAAATTAATGATATCGAGAAGCAAGTTGAATTACTTGAAAAATTCTATGAGTTAGCTGATAAACTCAGTGTAAGAATTGAAACAATTGAGGACATTTTGGTCAAGGAGGTCAGGAAACAACAGGGAGATACTAAGTTGGGGAAAATCACCCTCTATGACAACACCCATACGATCAATGACAAGCAGTACAACGACTTCATCAAACTCTACTTCAATGAGATCTCCAAGATCCCCTTGTTGAGTGCAGATGAAGAGAAGGAACTTGCCTATGCCATCAGATACAACGAAAATGAAGATTTCGCCAGGAAAAAACTGATCTCATCCAACTTGAGATTGGTCATTAGTATTGCCAAGAAGTTTTTGGGATCGAGATTGTCGTTTTTGGATCTTATCCAAGAGGGCAATACAGGACTCATCAAAGCAATCGAAAAATTTGATCCAGATAAGGACTTCAAATTCTCCACCTATGCGACCTGGTGGATCAAACAATCTATCACCAAAGCGATCGCTGATATGACCAAGAATGTCCGTATTCCCGTCCATTTGATTGACGAAATCAACGCGTACAACAAGGCTTCACAAGTACTCTTTCAAAAACTAGGTAGAGAAGCAACCTCCAAAGAAGTTGCACAACACCTCTGATTTCCTATCAAAAAAATCAAAAAATTGGAAGAAGTGATTTTCGGTAATGTGTCACTTGATGCAGAAATTGGTGATGATGGCAAAGATAGTTTGGGAGATTTATTGGCAGATGAAGCTACGCTCAGACCTGATCAACACGTCCAAAAAGAGACCCTCAAAGAGAACCTTGAATATATTTTGGATATGCTCGATGAAAGAGAAGCAAAGATTATTAAAATGAGATATGGAATTGATGGCCCCAAATATACGCTCGAGCAAGTAGGTGCAGAATTTAATGTAACGAGAGAACGTGTGAGACAGATCGAGCAAAAGGTCCTTCAAAAACTCAAGGAGCATGAAGGTTTGCAGAAGCTTCTGGGTCTCGAGGATGATTTTGAGAAATACAAAGCACTAGGTGACAAAAGGAGAAAGAAGAAAAAAGCTGTCAAAGTCATCTACGAAGAAGAAGAGGAAGTCGAAGACAAAGAGGTTTCGTTTGATTTTGATGAGGAATAACTTGGTTCAGAAACTAGATTCCAGATTCTAGAAACCAGAATTTGTGCTTGTTGGTAATAAACCTAATTTACATATGCCCCTTTACTCCCTTGTGGAGTACTACCATCTTGTCTATACGAACTTGATCTTACTATATGAATGTCTTTTCTGGAGTCTAAATTCTAAATTCTAAATTCTCTTCACCATGGCTAAACTACCTACCAGAGCAGAAAACTTTTCTGAGCGATACAACCAACTCGTCGAGATGGCTGGTTTGGCAGAGCATAGTGACGTGCGTGGCTGTATGGTGATCAAGCCCTGGGGCTATGCTATCTGGGAACGTATGCAACAGATATTGGACGGTATGTTCAAGGCAACGGGTCATCAGAATGCATATTTTCCGCTGTTTATTCCCAAATCATACTTGGCCAAGGAAGCAAATCACGTAGATGGGTTTGCCAAAGAGTGCGCTGTAGTCACCCACTACCGTCTCAAAGCTGATCCTGTACATGGCGTTATCGTTGACCCCGAAGCAAAGCTAGAAGAAGAGTTGATTATCCGTCCTACCTCAGAGACAATTATTTGGAATACCTACAAGAAGCGAATTAGCTCATATCGCGATCTTCCCATTTTGATCAATCAGCGAGCAAATGTAGTGAGATGGGAGATGAGAACGAGAATGTTTTTGCGTACTGCGGAATTTCTGTGGCAAGAGGGACATACTGCCCATGCGACTGATGAAGAGGCCGAGGCAGAAGCTATGAAAATGCTACGTGTCTATGAGCTTTTTTTCAAGACCGTTTTGGCGATAGACCCGGTAGCGGGGAGAAAATCTGAAAGTGAAAAATTTGCGGGAGCAGATCATACCTATACACTGGAGGCGTATATGCAGGATGGCAAAGCCTTGCAATCATGTACGTCTCATCACCTGTGACAGAATTTTGCCAAAGCGTTTGATGTGAAATTCAAGGATACAAATAACGAAGAACAATACGTTTATGCTACATCACGATGAGCAAGTACTCGTATGATGTGAGGATTGATTTTATCACATAGTGATGATAAGGGCTTAATTTTACCACCGGTACTTGCCCCTGTCCATGTAGTCATAGTACCTATTTTCAAGACGCCTGATGAGTATACGGAGCTCATGGACTATCTCTCACCTGCTGTGCAACTACTTGAGCAACAAACTCTGACCTTGCAGTATACCTTGGACAAGCCTTTCACCTATCACGTCCCCCTTACCCTCAAAGTCGATGCAGACGATCAAAATTCGCCAGGATGGAAATATGCCGAATACGAGCTCAAATGAGTCCCCGTGAGAATTGCTGTCGGCAAGAGAGATAAAGAACAAGGAGTAGTTGAAGTGGTACGTAGAGATACTGGCACCAAACAATCAGTTGCAATTGCTGATTTGCCTAGTTTTGTGCTACAGACCTTGCAAGAGATGCAACAAGACTTATTGCATCGCAATCTGGCTATGAGAGAATCCAATACGGTACTAGTAGATACCTACGACCAATTCAAGCAAGCGCTCGATGCAGGCAAATTTGTCCTCGCCCACCGAGATGGCACTGCCGAGACAGAAGAAAAGATCAAACAAGAGTGCAACTGTGTAACGAGATGCATCCCACTCAATAGTCCAATGGAATCCGGAGTTTGTGTATACTCTGGCAAACCAAGTAACCAAAGAGTCTTGTTCGCGAGAGCGTATTAGCAAAGTCTCAAAGCAACAAAGTTACAAAGTGCAAAACTTATTGCCTATCGTGCTCCCCCTTTTAGCGAAGTACCCGTAAGGGTGAAAGGCCTTGGTGCCCTCCTGCGAGGACCTAGCCCGTATGGGTAGGGTGGTGCGGAGCACCGGGGGATTCTTCCACTTCTCCATTCTTAAATCCTAATTCTAATTTCTTTCATGAAACTTTTTGCTGTCTATCTCTGAGGAAGAGTTGCTTGATGTCATGTTGAAATGCATGACGTACAATTTTCTGTAGGCGAGAAAATAGAGGATTGTTATGATGATCTCCAACAAAAGCGATGTGGTTTGCCTACCTGTCATATAGATGCCTTTCTTGAGCTCAAGTATGTAGATGGCTATGAAATCTCATTTGCTGATACACCACAAGTGAGTGACAATAAACTCTATTTCATCAATGCAGGAGGCTATGATCCGCAAAAATTTGGGGAAAACCATGCAATTGGCTTTTATGTTGCTCCTTCCCCACCTGCTGCGACCAAGAAAGCATTGGCTGTTTTGTGTGCAGGAGAAGAGAAGAAACACCAAGATGATCTGTATGATATTGATGATTGTATTCGAAAAGAATTACCGCAACAGTTTACTGTGCGCTAATTCTCTTCGATCAAACAATTTTCGTTCCTTCGACGAAGTCGAAGAGTAATCGGGCTAATTCTCCGTTGCTTGCTTCGGAGAAGTCCGATTAAGAAAATTGTTTTATTGCTCTAGAAAAAGTACGTGACAAATATATTGTATCGACACCAACCCATTTGACACAAGACTTTTTGCCTATGTTTTATGGGTACGGGAAACTGGATAAAGCTCTTTCTCAAGAGATAGTCCATCAAAACTATAAATAACCTTTATTTCATCCAAGAATCCTCATGTGCTGAGTAGGAGCAATAGTAGCTCTCCAAGGAACTATAGATAGGCCAGGAGATCTTGCGAGAAGTTTGCTCCTATGAAGCAAAAATAGAGGACAGGATGGCTATGGATTATCCTTACGTTGTACTGACGGACAGATACATACCTTCAAATTTCCAGACATCACCCCAGATCTCGTAGCGAGAATAAATCATTTTGCTGGTGAAGTAACAGCATTGATTAGTCATGCAAGATATCCTACCAGTGGTGGGAATGGCTACAAACCCAAATATGTGCAGCCGTTTGAGGAAACAAGTGCTTCACCTAGGTATGCTTTTGCATTCAACGGAAATATCGTCAATGCACCACAGCTAGCTGATGGACTTGCTCAGCAGTGATATGTTACTGAACAAGAGCCATTGTTGGATACAGAAGTACTCAAGCTGATGATTCAACAGCAGTTTGATCAAGGTGTAGGTGACCAGAAAGTTATTTTGGAGCATATCAATGATCGCATAGATGGTTGTTGTAATATGATTTTACTTGCCCAAGATGGCGAAGTTTCCTTGGCTAAGGACAGACGAGGATTCCGTCCACTTGCATTCGCAAAAAATGAAAAACTCTTTGTCGCATCGAGCGAAAGTGCTGTTTTGTTCAAAATGGGCCTAGAAAACCCTACATTTATGAAAGCAGGCGAGATGGTAGATGTGTCGCCAAGACTGCAATCAGTACAACATCAAACCATGGATTTGCTGCAGCCAATTGTGAAAAGTCGCTGCTTTTTCGAGGCGGTCTATTTTGCCAATCCCATGACCCTATTGTGGTGAACTCCCTCCAATGCACATAGATATAGATTGGGTCAAGAACTGGCAAAACATGATATGGATCGTTTTGATGAAAAAAATACCGTTGTCGTGGATGTCCCAGCAAGTGCCTATTATTCTGCCAAATGATACAATGATATGCTCAATGTGCCACATATTCCAGCTATTATCAAAAGCCCAGATGCTAAGAGAACATTCATAGAGACCGACGAAAAGAGAGAAAAAATGATTCAAGAAAAATATCTTTTTAGTGAACAGCTTATCCCATATATCAAGAATAAAATTGCCGTCTTGATGGATGACAGCATTGTGAGAGGTGCCACCATGGAGCATTTGGTGCACTCGTTTAGGAAATTTTATGAGCCAGCTGAAGTACATTTGAGAATTCCTTCACCACCTATTGTGGCTCCTTGTTTTTATGGTATCAATATTGCTAGAAAGCAAGAACTCATTGCTCCGCAGTTTTTCCAAGATGAGTTACGTCCAACCGCTCATGAGCTCCAAAAGTTAGCCACGTATTTGCATGCCGAGAGTATCCAATACATCTCTCATCAGGGATTAGCTGAAGCACTTCGTGTAGACACGTGAGATATCTGTATGGGCTGCATCACTGGCAAGTATCCAACGCCAGGAGGGCAGGCAAAGTACGATGCACAGTGTCAGAGTACAGTAGTATTTTAGGATACACCTTCGTACATGACTCATTTCTTTAAGAAACTGAAAAATCGATTGCTAAGAATTATCCTTGGTATACTGATCATCCGAGGTATCTTGTTTATTGTCTTTGTCGTGGCGAAGGTGCCTTACAGGCCAATAGTACTACATAGTGAACGTTTGATGAACACTATTTCTGTACTTTCTTGATTTCCCAAAGAAACAGCCAAGGCCGCAGCTCCCTTTCCGTTTGTAATCTTCAGGTGGGACGATCATCCGATGAATGAATCATGGCTGCGTCATGAAACGACGCATCACCAGCAAATGCTTGAGACATTTTGTTTGTTGCACATGTATGGGTATGTGGAGTATCTCTATGCGAGAACTATCTTGTGATATGACCATATGCAAGCATATCTGCGCAAAACCTCGGAGCAAGAGGCATATTTGCATCAAGATGATGCAATGTATTTGTCACAGAGGCAATTTCGAGGATTTCTTCCTTATGTAGGAGACAAAACGCCCTTTGTACTCGTAGACTATCAAGTTGTGGTGGAATAGTGATGGTTCAATAAGAGCAAAGAATACCTTCAATAAATTTGACATATTATTTTATATGTATATAATAAATAGATTTTACTTTTTATCCTTGAAGATGAACGAAATTATTGAAGCTTGAGGCTCTGAAGCTCCCTCAAAAAGAGTTTCTAACGATCAAGAAAGTCTTCTGGCGCTGTATAACGAGCAGATTTGACCATACCAATGACTTTCACTGGAGCAAGTTAACATTGCTTCTCATATTATTGAAAATTATAGGAAATTAAGAAACTCTGAATCAGACAACTATAGTGCAACATTAGAAAATTGAATGTCATTGACCATTACAAAAAATTCTTTTCTTATTCGAAACCGTAACAACCTGATTAGAACGATTGGAGAAGGTTCCCTCGCATGAGTTACAAAATGTACCTTGGAAAGTGATAATTGAGTGATCAAATTCTATATTAAAATTAATCCTAAGGAGTGGCAAGATAATTCTTATAAGCTATTTATTAATGATCAAGTGCCTTCAAACGCGAAAGAAGTAGCTGAAAAGTTACTCAAGAGTATTGATGATCATCTTTCTGGAGTAGCGCAAAAATCCGCAGTCGAAAAACAAAAAATCCAAGATGAAAAGGATGCAAATATCAGTAGTTTAATCAAGGGTTTGTAGAATATACTGTTACAGTATGATTATGCACATAGAGAGATTTTTTGCATATACTTTTTCATTGCATTCTTACAAAAAAAGTATATATTTGTTACAAATTTATACTATTAATGCTCAATACCATGATTGCATCGCAAGTAGTTTCTATTTCTGACCTAAGAACGCATCGAAAAAAAGTACTGACGTCGCTCTCCAAAGAAGGGAGTAAGTATATTTTCGTGAATAATAAGCCCAAAGCCATTTTATTGTCTTGTGAAGAGTACGAAAGACTCAAGGATATTGCAGATGCATTTGCATTTGATCCTGAGCGAACACAAGTCACTGCCAAAAATAAAGATGCTTACAAAAAGGCAAAGGAGGAACAAAGACAAAATAAAACTGTTTCTTTAGAGGAACTCAAACAGACCTATGCACCAAAGATATAAACTCATATTTGCAAAAGATGTAGAAAAGTTTCTTGGAAAGCATCCGGAGATTATAAGAAGATTTTTTGATAAAGTAGATATTTTGGCGATAGATCCATTGGATGCAAGACTTGACGTTAAGCAACTAAAGTGATTGATGAATCATCGAAGACTAAGAATAGGGAAATATAGGTTTTTGTATGAGATCCAAGAAAGTACCATACTCATTTACTTTTATGATGCAGATAGTAGAGGAGATATCTACTAAGTGCTTTTTATGTGTTTGTCACTGTGTATGTCCTCCAACGCCTTCCTCAAACAACTTGAACAATTCTGCCATATCAATGACATCACACGGACAGAGCAGTGGAAAACTGCTGGAGAGAGCATCTTGCACCATCCTGAGCGTTCGCTTATTTCTGCGGCACGTCTGGGATATGTGTTACAGGCATTTCAGCGTTTCGTACGTTGAGAGATCAATGAGGAAGTATTTTTTGGTACAGGAGAGGTATGGGGAACAGAACACGTAGCTCTATCTGACCGAGGGAATGAACTTATCGGTCGGCTCCAAATACAAGAGCAGTTGCAAAAGAACGACTATCCCGTATCACTAGTGGTAGTGGATGATGTCATCAATTTGTTTGCTCCGCAGAGTGTAAGCTTACTCAAGCAAGCGCAGGAGAAAGGACTGGTGGTGGTGCATATTGGATAAATCACAATGACGGACGTGCTTTGGCATGTCCCTACAGGTTTGTATACATCGTTTATAATTCTTAATTCTCCCTTCATGACGCTCTGATTACAACCCCCTCGTGGGACCCAAGATCGATTTCCTGATGAGTTTGCTGTGCGCAAACATATTTTTGATACCTGGAGAAAGGTTTGCCTGAGTTTTGGCTACGAAGAATATCTATGACCACTTGTAGAGCATGCGGATATTTGGAGAGCGAAGTCAGGAGAAGATGTGTGAGGATCTGAATTGACCCTCATCACCGATAGAGAAGGGAAGATCTCAGATTTGGCTTTGAGACCGGAGATGACACCTAGTGTGACACGTATGGTCGCTAGCAAATATCCTTCATTGAGTAAACCTATCAGATGGTTTTCGATAGCTAATTTTTATCGCAACGAGAGACCACAAAGAGGTCGCAATAGAGAGTTTCGACAACTCAACATAGATATGTTTGGAGAAACTTCGCAACTTGCTGAGCTAGAGGCATTGCAGATGGCAATGGAAATTATGTTTGCCTTCGACGCACCACAGGACTCTTTCGTACTCAAAATAAATCACCGTCATTTGATTGAGAACTTTTTGTTGGAAGTGGTTGGACTATCACCAGAGCAAAAGACAAATATGATCAGACTCATGGATAAATGGGAAAAATTACCCCGCGAAGCGTTCGTTGCCACAGCAATAGAGCTGGGTGCATCGACTTCACAAACTGAGCAAGTAGTACAGTTCTTGAGTGCTACCAGTTTATCTGAGTTGCTTGAAGTATTACCTGCCTTGGCTACGCAACCGAGCATAGCAGAGATGCAACTGCTCATGCAACAGATGTCCGACATATGATATGGTGCATGGATCACTTTTGTACCAAGTTTGATGAGATGATTCGATTATTATGATGGACTCGTGTTTGAAGTATTCGATAAACATCCAGACAATAATCGTGCAATGTTTGGTGGTGGACGTTACAATGGATTAGCAGAGATCTTCGGCTCCAAAGAACAAATTCCTGCTATTGGTAGTGCACCTGGTGATGAACCGATGAGATTGTTTTTGGAAAGTTGGGGATTGCTCCAAGCTATTCAAAATAAAATCCAAGAAGTCATCTATGTCCAACTCCTCGATGCGTCCGTAGCTTTGGAGGCAGCTCGTTTGGCGATACGTTTGAGAAAGGAAGGAAACAACGTAGAGTTGAGTACCCAAGTCAAAACTGCACAAAAAGCTTTCAGCTATGCGGAAAAGAAGGGGTATACGCAACTTATCCTTATCTGAAACGACGAAATACACTCCCAGACCGTGAAAATAAAGCATATACATACTGGAGAAGAGAAGTCAATATCTCTATAATCTTTCTAGTAAGCCATTTTCTCACTGATTACCCAAAGCTAGCACAAAAAACTGGTCCGACCTTGTAGTTGCCGAGTAAACCGCTACACTCGCATACATGTTTTTTACTTATGTGGAGATCTATGGTCACTATTGAAGATATGAAGTTGCCACCCCATCATCTCGAAGCAGAGAAGTGATTTTTGAGTTGTGTATTGATGGACAATGAAGTGATGTACTTGGCAGAGTCTCTCCAAATATTTAGTCCTGATTTCTATCAAAGAGAGCATCAATACGTTTTTGAAGCATTAGCTACCTTGCGAGCCTCACGTAAAACTATTGATATTATTACCTTGTCGGATCAACTGACCAAACAACAACAACTGGACTTGGTAGGCGGGCAGGACTATCTCTATGAGTTAGCTGCTTTTGTGATTACGCCAACCGTAGCGGGAGAATATGCCAAGATCATCAAAGAGAAATCGATTTTGAGAAATATTTTGAAGACCTGTCAGACGATTTCTGGCGAAGTATACGCGCATGGACCAGTACAAAGCATCTTAGAGTCTATCGAGAAAAAGATTTTTGATCTTACACAAGTAAATCTAGCAGATAGTCTCAAGCATATCAAAGACTTGCTCAATCAAAGAGTGGAAGACTATATGGAACTCGTTGATAATCCACAGAAAATTGAAGACAACAAAGTCTTCTCTAAATTCTCTGGTTTGGATGAGATCCTGTGAGGGTTCAAACCGTGAGACCTGTGTATTATCGCTGCGCGTCCATCGATGGGTAAGACCTCGTTTGCGCTCAATATTTTGATGAGAGCGGCATTACAAGGCAAGAAGATAGTGAGTATCTTCTCTCTAGAAATGGGTTCTGAGCAGATCGTCGACAGAATATTAGCACTGGTATCTGGTACTTCTATGCACAAGATCACGAGAGGTGCACTGGATGAAGATGATTTTGCACATCTCGGTGAAGCTATGGAAAAATTGAGTAGTTGCCAACTCTTCATAGATGACAAAGGTGCGGTGAGTTTACCAGAGTTGAGATCGAAACTCAGAAGACTCAAAATTGAAAAAGGTGGATTGGACCTTGTCGTGATCGATTATCTCCAATTGATGAGTTCTGGAGCAGGCAATCAGCGGGCAGGAAATAGAGTGCAAGAAATTAGCGAAATTTCTAGAGGACTCAAGGAAATTGCAAGAGAGCTCAAAGTGCCTGTGTTGGCTCTTTCACAGCTCAACCGTTCGCTTGAATCCCGTCCCGACAAAAGACCGCAACTCTCTGACTTGAGAGATTCTGGAGCAATCGAGCAAGATGCAGATACCGTACTCATGTTGTATAGAGAAGATTATTATGATCCCTACACGGAGAAGAAATGATTGGCAAATGTCTTCGTCCGCAAAAATAGAAATGGTCCTACCGGAGACGTCGAACTCAAATGGATGAAAGAAAATATGGAATTCTTCGATTTGGCTTAAATTTTATGTGAAAAGTTGAAGATTGAAGATTGAAATTTTTTCAACTTTCCACTCTCAACTTTTCAACTTGTCCCTCATAATTCTTACCTCTTAATTCTTGTTCATGGCCTGACATAGCAAACGGCATAATATCAAACATCGCAAAGCAATTCAAGATAGCAAGAAATCACAGGTCTACGCAAAAGTAGGCAAGATTGTCCAAATGGCAGCGAGAAACGGTGACAATCCTATGCTCAATCCTGCACTTACGCTCGCTCTCCAAAAGGCGAAGCAAGCAGGCTTACCCAAAGATGTGATCCAAAGAGCGATCGAAAAAGGCGCTGGTAAAGTTGCAGGAGAGGAGCTTGTCGAGATCTATTATGAAGGATATGCTCCAGGAGGTGTTGCGCTCTATATCAAATGTTTGACGACCAATACCATGAGAACTGGATCATTTATCAGAGCACTGTTGACCAAGCACGGTGGTAATCTGGGTGAACCTGGATCTGTTGCTTGGCAGTTTGTCGAGAAAGGAGAACTCTATATCGATGGTACGGTCACCGAATCAACAGTCAAAGGTAATGTCGTGCAAACAGTGCTCCCTTTGGATGAAGCACGTTTCGAAGAAGCAGTCCTCGAGACGCCAGCTCTAGATTATAGTTTCGAAGAGGGGAGTGGGTGCGTGATCACTACCAAAGAAGATTTCATCCAAACCTTACGTTATTTTGAGGACCATAAGCGACATATCGAAGAAGCAGGCCTCCAATTTATGCCTGAGAACACCATTACCCTAGACGCTGCTACCGAAGAAAAACTCCAAAACATCATTGAACTCCTCGAGGACGATGATGATGTAGATACGGTTTTTCATAATGCAGGATAAATTAAATAGCCAAATGAGCAAATATACAAATTAGCAAATACTATTGACTAAAATTATATAATCGGTATAAAAAAATATAAAAATTTAAAACATGGATATACAATTGAAAGGTAAAACAAAAGGAACTGAAATTGAGATTAATGATGACTTTATAAAGGCGGCTCCTGATGGGCAACTTGTGGAAATGAGAAAAAAATTGGAGATGGATGTGCAAAGTGATGGTACTATTGGTATTACATTTGGTACATTCATTCTGATCTTTGTTTGCATCTTATTTGCATTCAAGGTGCTATTGACTGTCTTGGTTCTATTGTACGTAGTGATGATGCTACTGTATCATGGAACTAGGCGAACAATGAAACAGAAAATCATCAAAATCGACGCAGAACTTGCGCGTCGAAAATCAACTAACTAAGGCCATCTTTGACTTTCCTAGAGTAGCAGAATTCTGCTACTTTTTTGTATGTTTGAGTAAGAATAATTATATTGACTTATTGTTTATTATAGTTATAATTTAAAGATAGGGTTTAGGTATATTAAGGAGTTAAAACCGCCATTTGAGGAATTAATAATGAATGAAATAACTGGTCAGGAGATTTATTTAGTTACCTGTATTCATGACTGTTGAAGAGAAAATTAAGGAAATTGCGTCGCTTGATCGGACACA
>JAYREU010000008.1:0-31681 GCA_041908765.1 Candidatus Absconditabacterales bacterium | reverse complement strand
TTCTGAGGAGATACAAGAAACAATAAGAATCATTAACCGCAAACCTAGAAAATCATTACATTATTTGTGTGCCTATGAAGCATTTTATGAAGTTTCTCTCAACCTATAACTATCAGTTTCTTTTTGGACTAGAATTCAGCATCACGTGTGCAGTATGTATAATTATTTTTATATAAATGTCAATAGCAGATATTTGTCTTTTGATTAAAAAAAGAGAGGTAGGTCCTCTCTTCTCAAATATTAATTCCTATTCTTCTTTAAATTTCTTAAGAGTTCTTCTCTTGGATCAGGTCATTTCAAGGTTCTTACTCTTTCTTTCAGGACATTGTGTATATGATCCAAGTCAAATCAAACGGTTTGTGATCCATCTGGAGAATGTGGATTAAGTATATTTTCTATCGTAAGATCATTAACAATTGCTTCTCTGAATTTCGCTAAGAGAGCTAATTCTTCCAGTGCTTTATAAGTATCTTGTAGGCTTCTTGATAATATAAGAGTATCTGCAATAGCCCTTGTAATCAATCCTTCAGCGCTTGAAATTCATTTTTCTACACCAAACTTTTGCAACTTAATTGCCGCTGATATATCATTAACAATCCCATCTACTATTTTGTGTTGATGTTCTAGTTTCTGATCTATCATCGTATTATCACGCAGTATATTAGTCATTTCCAGTATCTCCATATTCCTCTTTCTCAAATACTCTTCACGCTCTGCTCCTGATGCAAGTTGGTTTATACTCATCTAATGTAATACGTAGGTAAATAAAATAGATAATCTTATAAATATTTAATACTTAATGTCAATAGCAGACATTTTTCCCCTTTTTTCGTCTCCCAAAAAAACTACACTGCATGAGATGATTCCAAAGACCCCACAACATATCCTGTTTGTGCTCGATTACTATCTTCCCCACCTCGGTGGTTTGGAGGTAGTTTTTGCGAATATTATTCAAAGATTGATCAAAAAGGGATACATCATTGGCATCGTCACGACCAAGCACTTCAAGACGCTCCCCAGTGTCGAAGAACATCCGCAACTCACTATTTGGAGAATCGGCAAGACCAGAGAACAATTTATGTGGATGAGTCTCTGGCATCTCCTGCGCATCGCAGGGAAGTTTGATTGCATCCATACAACTACCTACGCTGCTGCGATCCCCGCGAGTATTGCCGGCCGACGACACCGCAAGAAAGTAATTCTCACCGTCCACGAACTCTTCGGCCATCTACGAAAACGTCTCAAAAAAGTGCATCGGCCATATCGTTTTTTCGAATGGCTCATTGTGCAATTCCCCTACACGCATATAGTAGCCGTTTCTCACTATACACAAAAACAACTCGTCAACGCGGGTATTCCCCAAAAACAAATAGCATTAATCTATAATGGTGTCGACACGACCATCCGAAATCCTCGTGCGATCAAGCAAACGTCTATAGATGCATTCAAGCTCCATCACCAACTTGCCAACAAAACACTACTCCTCTACTACGGCCATAGTGGCGCTTCCAAGGGACTTGATTATCTGATCAGAGCCCTCCCCCTCATCAAACAATATCATCCTGATCTCCACTTCCTCGCCAATATCATCCCGTGAAACAGAGACCTCAAAATCCAAAGTATGATGCACAAAAACGGTAGTCGAGACTATACTACTCTCCTCCATGGAGTCGAACAACAGCAACTCCTCACGATTATAGGCAGTGCAGATGTCGTGATAGTGCCTTCCATAAGCGAAGGCTTTGGCATGGTGGCAGCAGAAGTAAGTCAACTGGGTAAACCATTGATAGTCACTGACTTCTGAGCTTTGCCTGAAGTGGTTTGTGGTAAGGTTATCACCCTCCACAAAGAGCTCCGTCCAGAGGACTTCCTCGACGCCTACACTCGTTTCCACCTCGGCCAACGAACCAACATACCTCAAAAAACCTTCTCACGAGACAAGACAGTGACCTCATACTGCAAGTTGTATAAGTAAACGTTCGTCATTCTGAGCGTAGCGAAGAATCCAGGAAAACGCAAATTATGAAATAAAAGATCTCTTTGAAATGAAATGTCTCCTGGATTCTTCACTCATTTCATTCGTTCAGAATGACGCCTTTCTCTGGAGTCTGGTTTCTAAAGTCTTAATTCTTAATCTTCACTTTCAACTCTCCACATTTTCATTACCACTACCCTATGACTATAGGCGTATTTGAGCAGATGAAACAGATCGTAGATGGCAAAGAAGTGTGGATGGCACGCCAGTTTGCCATTATTTTGGGATACAAAGAACGACGCAATTTTCATAATGTAATCATGAAGGCCAAGACCTCTTGTCGCAATAGTGGTCAACCAGTTGATCAAAACTTCACTCCCAAAGATACGTTCGTCCCCACCAGCAGATGAACTATGAGAAAAATGGCTGACGTTCAGCTCTCTCGCTATGCCTGCTATCTTATTCTCCAAAACGCTGATCCAAGCAAAGAAATCGTCGCTCAATGACAAACATACTTCGCTCTCCAGACGAGAAACCAAGAAATGGTACAACATTCCAACCAATATCTCGAAGACCAAAAAAGAGTCATTCTCAGAGAAGAAGTCAAACAACACAACAAAAAACTGGCTTCTACCGCCAAACAAGCGGGCGTCACAGACTATGCGGAGTTCGCTGATCATGGCTATATGGGACTCTATGGTGGTATGAGACACAAAGATATCCATGAGCTCAAAAAGCTCGAAGACGAAGCCAAACTGCTCGATTATATGAATAGCGAAGAGTTGGGAGCCAATTTATTTCGTGCCACACAGACCGAAGCACTTCTCAAGAGAGAGGCAGCAGAAGGCCAAGCAGAAGCCAATCAATTGCACTTTATGGTAGGCAAAAAAGTTAGAGATACTATCCAAGAACTTGGGTGAACGATGCCCGAACAACTTCCCGTTGGAGAGTCTATAGCTGTGATTAAACAAAGACTCAAACAACAGCAGTACCAACAGCCTGCATTGAGTGGGCAAACCGACGCTCAACCTTTAGCCGAAACCGGTGTCCCCACCTTCCCTATACCCGAAGATATTCAGCTCCTCCAACGCCTCAAAAGCATCATATCTGACCACCCTGGCCTTTTGGAGGTCAGAATCGGTCATCAACGCTATGCGCTCTCTCCCGCATGAATGCAAGCCCTTACTGAGCTGTTTACGAAGTAGATCAAAGTTGCAAAGAGACAAAATGCAAAGTACAAAGCTAACCCTAATAATACGTAAGTAATATATTGAAAGGAAGGACCTCGTGAATAAAGAAAAAACTCCCTGAGGGGAGTTTTCTGTTCTTCCCTCCCCCTGATAAGGGGGAGTTGGAGGGGGTTTTATAAAACCCCCCTTAATCCCCCCTTGACAGGGGGGAAACCTAAATCTTATCGTATTTCTCCATAAGCAATTCTGCATTGATCTTGTTCATGAGCTCTTGTACTACACCTACGATAATGATAATACCCGAACCAGAGACTACTACAGGGATAGATCCTATACTTTGCGTAGCTTGTTGTACGAAAGGAATATAATTGAGGATATATGAGTAGATTCCAATCAATCCTAATCCCATACCACCCCAGAGACACAAATGCATCAAGACACCATTGAGATATTTTGCTGTTTCATTACCTGGTCTGATACCTGGGACAAAACCACCTCTTTTTTGAATACTATCAGCAATTCTCTCTGGGTTGAAGCTAATCAACGCGTAGAAGAAGGTAAACACGACGATCAAGATGAAGTATGCTATGATGACGATCCATCCAGGTGCTTGTGAGTAGATATTGAAATTAATCTCGATCCACTGAGCGACTGTTTGGACCCAGGGACTTTGACTCCCCGTGTTGATCACAATTTGTGAAACCAAATATGGGAAGGTAATAAATGCTACTGAGAAGATAATAGGAATCATGCCCACAGGATTGAGGGGAATAGGCAAGCTAGCACGCTCTTGGACATTACCTTGTCTTGCATACACGATAGGGATTTCTTTCTTGGTTTTGATCAAAATGATAGACAAGACCATCAATACCAAGACAATCACCAACATGAAGATAACCGTATTGAGGAAGTCTCCACCAGATGAGCCAAGATAGGTGTATACTTGTGAAGTAATACCAGCGACGATAGAAGCAAAGATCAAGAGTGAAGTACCATTGGTGATACCTTTCTCTGTGATTGTTTCACCCAACCAAACGAGCAAAATACTACCTACAGACAACGCAAACGCTGAAAGTAATAAGGTGCCTGCATCAGTGGCAATTACTCCACCACCAAGCAAGTAATTAATAAAGTATACCATACCAATAGACTGCAAGAAAGCCAACGGGAAGGTCAACCATCTGGTATATTGTTGTATTCTTTGAACGCCTTGTTCACCCTGCTCTTGAAGCTCCTCGAGGTGAGGAATCACCGCAGTCAACAATTGTAAAATAATAGATGCATTAATATATGGGATCAATCCTACAGCAAGCAATGAAAAGTTCTCCAAGGTACCACCAAGCAACATTGCAAAGTATTCAAGACCGCCTCCTGATTGAAGGGTTTTACCCATCAATGCGTCAATTTCTACGAAAGGTACAGGAATAAACACCAACATTCTGTAGATCGCCAAAACGACCAACGTGATGATTATTTTCTTTCTCAATGATTTGTTCGCAAACACTTCACCAAGATAACGAAACACCTGCTCCATACGTATAAGAGAAAAATAAAGTACACAAACACCATAAGCAACTTCTCTACCAATGCAAGTACAAGAGATTGTTAGATAAAGACTAAGCGATTGAACCGCCAGCTTTTTCAACTACCTCACGAGCACGAGCAGAGAACGCATCTATTCCAGTAAACGAAAGTTTCTTAGTCAATTCACCATAGCCAAGTACTTTGACAGCACAATCTGTACGTTTGATATATCCCAGATCCACAAGCGCTTGCTTGGTAACCACGAGGGCATCAGTAATACGTGCATCTTTCTCGAGGCGACCTACATTCACTACTTCGTACGTAGTGACCAAGATAGGATGTCTCGTGAATCCTCTCAACTTCGCTATTCTTCTATGCAAAGGAGTTTGACCACCTTCAAAATGTGCTGGAATGCTTGCTCCAGTTCTTGCTTTCTGTCCTTTGAGACCTTTGCCAGAGTAATTTCCTTTGCCAGACGCATTTCCTCTACCAAGTCTTTTGGCTGGTTTTTTGCGACCTAGTCCGGGGGTTAATTCATGGACGTACATGATGAAAACAATAAGATCATAAAAGAAGTCAGAGTTATTATAGTATTATTCTTTTTTTGCAGGAGCTTTCTTGGGGGATGCCTTCGCAGGAGCTTTCTTGGGCGCCTTGGGTGCTTCATTGGCTTTGAGTGATGCAGGCATCTCTTCTGTAGCATTCTCCTCACTTTCTGCTGCCACTTCTACTTTTTTCTTGGGGAATTTACCTTCTTTGAATGTATGTAGTGCTGCGATAGTAGCCAATGCATTATTGAGTTTGTTGTTGGAACCCATAATCTTAGAAAGCATATTGGTATATCCAGCCAAACCAAGTACGGTTCTCACAGACGAACCCGCCTTGATACCTGTACCGAGAGCAGCAGGCAAGAGCTTGATGCTAGCAGATTTATATTTAGCTTGAACCACATAAGGGATAGACATAGCCTCGTTGAGGGGTGTCACTACGATGTTTTTGTATGCTTCGTTGGTAGCTTTCTTGACCGCAATAGAAACGTCTGCTCCCTTTGAGAGACCTAGACCAATCTTGCCTTTCTTGTTGCCTACCAAAATAATTGCTCTAAACGACAACTGTCTACCACCCGTAGTTACTCTCGTAACTCTTCTCACTTCGAGCAAAACTTCATCGAAGTCTTTCTGTGGTTTTTTTTCCATTCTCTCATCTTTTCTTGGTGCCATCGACAACTAACAATAAAGAAATAAACAATATTATACTATCAATCCTCATGCTCTTGCTCCCTCAGCGAGTTGTTTTACTCTCCCATGATAGAGATAACCATTTCTATCAAACACTACTTCATTTACTTTTTTGGACAATGCCAAAGTTGCGACCGCTTGACCGACAGCAAATGCTCTTTCAGATTTGGTGCCTGTAGTAATTTTAAGATCGTTTGCCGTAGCAATTACTTTCCCATCCACACCAATAATTTGTGCGCGCATATGATCATTTGATCTAACTACCAACAATCTTGGTTTGGTAGCAGTAGTTTTGATAGTCGTGTTGGTTCTATGCTTTCTACGAGCATACTCTTCATTTCTTGCCAGACTTTTAGAACGTAACTTGTTCATTGTTGCGTATCGCAAACATAGATAAAAAAACTATTTACCAGCCGTTTTACCAGCCTTGATTTTGATATGCTCTCCGAAGTATCTTACACCCTTACCTTTGTATGGTTCTGGCGCTCTATATCCTCTAATCTTAGCAGCATGCTGACCAACGAGTTGTTTATCAATACTCGTGAGCGTAATAATATCATTTCATTTGGGATCTCTTTCAATTTCTGCACTTACACCTTCGGGGAGTACATGATCAACAGGATGTGAATATCCTAGATTAAGCACAAGCTTTTTGCCTTGTACTTTTGCGTTGTATCCTACACCAAGAACATGGAGTTTTTTCTGGTATCCATTGGTCACACCCTCAACCATATTAGCAATCAATGTTCTTACTAGTCCTCGCATATGTTTGAATTCTTTGTTTACGAGAGCAATAGTAATGACACCTGCCTCTTGGGTCACTGACACACCTTGTGGTAAGGTATAGTTGAGTTTTCCCTTGGGTCCTGTGACATGTACTTGAGTATCTTGTATACTCACCTCTACTTTGGCAGGGATGACTATAGGTAACTTTCCAATTCTTGACATGATCGTCAACGGTAAAAATAAAAGATATTAATAAATTTCTGCGATGAGTTCTCCTCACAATTTCTTCTGTCTTGCCTCATGTGCTGCCATTAAACCTTGATTGGTCGACAAAATACCAATACCTCTACCAGCAGCCACAGGTTTAATCTCCTTCCATCCAATATACCATCTTCTCGAAGGCTTAGAATAGAGTTTGACCACAGGAACATCCTCGTTCATGTTGCCTGTGACGTAGAGATCAATACTGAAGAATTGTTTGTTATCGATCGTTTGTTTCTCAAATCCTCTGATAAATCTATACTGCTGCAAGAGCTGTAAGACTTGTTCTTTGAATTTGGAGTGAGGAACACCCGTTACTTGGGTCCTCTTTGCCATATATGCGTTTTTGATCCTGATCAATAAATCGTGGATAGGTGCGTTTACCAAGCTCATCACGAAACCATAAAAAATAAAGGAAACTACTACCAGCTAGCTTTTCTCAATCCCATAATTACCCCTTGTCTAGCATGTCTTCTAAATGCTTGTCTACTTACGCCAAACTCTCTCATATATCCTCTTACCTTACCTGTAGTTCCGCATCTATTGTAGAACTTACAAGGTTGATACCCTTTGAGTGTAGGAGTTGGTTTGCCAGCAGCTTTGGCTTCTTTTACCATTTCGTAGTATTTTTGTCTCTGCTGAGCAAGTCTCTCTTGTTTGACCATCAATGCTTTTCTCGCCATGAATGAAACACAATCAAATAAAACGTGGACAAATTCTTACTGATGAAATATAATTCCCAATGATTGCAAAAGCGCTTTTGCGTCTGCGTCTGTATCTGCTGTTGTACTGAAGGTGATTTGTACTCCCATAGGAGTGGTAATTTGCTCAGGCATAATCTCTGGGAAGATAACTAGATTGGGGAAACCAACTGAATAATTTCCTTTACCATCAAATTTTCTTCCTACCAATCCTGCAAAATCTCTCAATCTCGGAAGAACGTATGTTCTTAGTCTTTCAACAAAGTCGTACGCTTTCTTTCCTCTCAAAGTCACTCTCAACATAACGGGCATATCCTCTCTCAGTTTGAAGTTGGAGATAGATTTACGAGATTTGATGAGTTGTGGTTTCTGGCCAGTGATAGCCATCAAGTTACTCTCCAGATCACTAAAATCTTTCACCCCTTTTCTCGTAGCTAGAGAACCAATACCCATTGCCACTACTACTTTGTCGAGTACAGGCACTTGGTGTATATTTTTTTTCTCTAGTTTCTTTTGGAGGGCGACTCTACCGGTCTTCTTGAATGTTTCATACGTAGTCATCACTTGGAGCATTATGCAGCTAAAACAGGCTGTTGAGAAGTTTTATATATTCTTGTTTTCTTATCCTTCTCTACGGTAATTTTGATTCTCGATGGTTTCTTGGATTTTGCATCATAAAGCATGACATTTGAGATATGGACAGGGCCTGGTTTTTCCACAAATCATTGTCCTTTGACTGCCTTCTTGCGCATATTTACGTCCTTGAGCAAAACGTAATCGCCATGTACATGCATCACCGTAGCAACGGTACCTTTGTTGGCGCCGGCAATTACCTGTACAGAATCTCCTGATTTAATTTTCTTCATCCCATAAATCGCAAAATAAATATGATAGTAACTCTCTATATAATTTCCTCTGCCATATTTGCCAACTTTTTGTAGCGAACTCTGACTTCTTTGGCAACGGGTCAGAAAATTCTCTTGCCGATAGGATCTTCAGATTTGTTGATCAATGCTACTGCATTATCCTCAAAACGAATATAGGTACCATCTTTTCTAGCAATCTCCTTTCTCACTCTCACGACAACTGCCCAAGACACAGAGCCTTTTTCAATCTGACCACCAGGTCTAGCTGTCTTGATAGCAACTACAACTTTATCTCCGACAGTAGCAGCGTTGTTTTGTGATCCTTTGAGGACTCTAATGATTTTGGCGGTAGTTGCTCATGTGTTGTCAGCCAC
This sequence comes from Candidatus Absconditabacterales bacterium, assembly GCA_041908765.1. Taxonomy (GTDB): domain Bacteria; phylum Patescibacteriota; class Gracilibacteria; order Absconditabacterales; family Absconditicoccaceae; genus CAYUST01. The sequence continues at coordinate 22,826 of JAYREU010000008.1, read as the reverse complement.
AACCACCATTGACTCGGTCTGTAACATTATACGTTAACTCACAAAATAAAATTATGCTATTACTTCTATCAATCTCCATCTTTTGAGTTTGCTGATTGGTCTCGTCTCTTGAATCTTGACCATCTGTCCCTCCTGAGCTACACTTTCTGCATCGTGTGCATAATATTTCTTTTTGACGGTATATCTTTTTTTGTAGAGAGGATGGACGTTTACTCTTTCTACTTCAACCACAATAGAGTTTTGCATTTTGGTGCTAACCACTTTGCCAATCAACTCCTTGATATTTTTATCTCCGATAATAACCATGATGGTACCTAAACAAACAAAGTAAAACTATGCTGACAATGTTTTCTGTCTCAAAACAGTAGATGTTCTTGCAATTGCCTTCCTGGTCTTACGAATAAGGTGCGTTTGTGTAAGTCCTTTGAGACTATTCTTGAGTTTGTAGTCATACAACTCCTTTCTAAGGGTATTTCTTGCTTTGACCAACTCTTTGGAAGATTCTCCTTTGAGGGAAGCAGCACTGAGATCCTTAACTTTCTTTGCCATTGGAGTAACTTAAGCACAATAAAAACTAATTTACTTCGTCTCTTCCGACGAGACTCACTTTGACCGGAAGCTTGTATCCAGCTTGCATCAATACTTTTTCAGCCTCCTCTTTCGCTACACCACTGATTTCAAATAATACTCTTCCTGGATGAACTCTTACTCTATAGGTAGACACATCTCCCTTTCCACTACCCATCGGCATTTCAAGGGCCTTTTTGGTATAGGGAAGATCCGGGAAAACTCTCATCCATACTTTACCAACTTTTCTCGTAATTCTCACAATTACTTTTCTAGCAGCCTCGAGTTGTCTGTTGGTAACATAACCACCAGAGGTTGCTTTCATTCCGAATTCGCCGAATGAAACACGGTTACCTCTTTGAGCTTTACCGGTAACTCTACCTCTAAATTGTTTTCTATGTTTCCATTTGTTGGGAGCCAATAACACCATGACTGGTAACCAAATAAGTAAAATCTAACAGTTAAATTTTGTCCATAGCAGTTTTTCTTTGAGAGATTTTTACATTCTCTCCCTTACAGATCCATACTTTGATACCCAAGATACCATATTTCGTCAGCGCTGTTGTGTAATGATAATCAATATCAGCTCTCAATGTCTGGAGAGGAACTCTTCCTTCGGTGAACTTCTCAGTTCTTGAAAGATCTACTCCTCCCAATCTACCACCGATTTGTATCTTTGCTCAGATAGCCCCCTTTTCCATAATCTTTTGAATAACACCCTTAGCAACTCTTCTGAAAGGCATTCTACTCTCGAGTTGTACAGCAGTGAACTCACTCATGATTTTGGCTGAGAGTTCTGGAACTTTAATTTCCTTGACCACAATCTTGTATGGCTTGTTGTACATTTTGGTAAGTGTTGCTTCGAAATCTGATAATTTCTTGCCATCTTTACCAATAATCGTAGCTGGCTTCGCTCCAAAGATCATGACTTCACCTTCTTTGTCAGATTTTCTAATCACTACCTTGCTGATACCAGCCCTTGGATAGACCTTCTCAATAAGTTCTCTGATTTTGATATCCTCTACAAAGAATTGTGCGCCTTGCTTTTGAGTAACAGCATACCATTCACATGGCCACGGCTGCATCACACCTACTCTAAACCCTCTAGGGTCAACCTTCTGTCCCATACGATTATTTAGTATCTAAAACAACTCTCACGAATGATCTCTGTTTGACATATCCATGCATTCTTGATCTTCCTACCGGTCTTACTCTCTTGATTGTAGGTCCTTTGCCAATATCAACACGAGCAACATGCAAAGATGAGGTATCGATTTGCAGATTATGCTTTGCATTTGCAGATGCAGATTTTACGACTTTGAAGAGAATTTTTGCAGCCTTCTTTGGCAAATATTGTAACATCATCAAGACGTGATCAACGGGTTTGCCTTTGATCATATTTGCTACTACTGAGAGTTTCCTTTCGGAACTCAAAGCGTACATGAGTACTGCTGTCATACTTTTGGCGCTCATAGACTAACGATTAAGCAGAATAAAACGGTAATAATTGAGTAACAAGATTTAGAATGGATGTCCTCTAAATGTTCTGGTAGGAACAAATTCACCGAGCCTGTGTCAAATCATTTCTTCAGTGACATAGACGCTCACGAATTGTTTGCCATTGTGTACAGCGAATGTGAAGCCAACCATAGTAGGAATCACATGTGATGCTCTGTCCCATACTTTGACAATTTTTTTGTCTCCCGACTGATTCATATTCTCAACTTTCTTGAGGAGCTTAGGATGGATCCAGAATCCTTTTTTGAGCGAGCGAGCCATGAGTAATCAATAACGATAAATAAAAGCTATGAACTAAACTTGGTCTTTCTTCTTGAAACAATGAATCTATCTGACCATTTCTTATTTCTCGTTCTCTTGCCAACAGGAACAGGAATACCAGCGAATGATTTGGGATAACGAAGACCAATACCTGTATGTCCCTCACCACCACCGTGTGGATGATCAACCGGGTTCATAGATTTACCAAGGACAACCGGTCTTCTTCCCATCCATCTCATACGCCCAGCTTTTCCAAGGACAATATTCTTGTGTTCTTCATTACCTACTACACCAATCGTTGCCCAACAATTTTCATGGAACTTTCTCACCTCTCCAGAAGGCAATTTCACATAAACGATATTGTGTACCGCGTCTTTACCTGAGATAGTAGCAAAAGTACCTGCTGATTTGATGAGTTTACCTTTGGTCATGGGAGTCACCTCCAAGTTGTAGATAGAAAAGCCATCAGGTATATCTTTGAGTTGTTTTCTATTACCAGGAGTCAATTCACCAGTGTCTCCACAAATGATGGTTTGACCAACCGAACAGTTTTTCCATGCGAGCTTATATCTTCTCTCACCATCCGCATAACAGACGAGGACAATTCTACATGTTCTATGTGGATCATACTCGACGGTTTCTACTTTGGCTGGAATATTCAATTTATCATATTCCCTGAAGTCCACAATTCTATATAATCTCTTGTGTCCTCCTCCTCTATGTCTGATAGTTACTCTACCTGCGCTGTTTCTACCAGCAGAAGATTTGATAAACTCTGTCAAACCCTTTTGAGGTTTACTTACGGTAAGATCGCTAAAATCATAGCCGGTCATAAAACGTCTTGAGGGGGTATATGGAACATACGATTTGGTTGCCATAGTCTAACGCAAAAACAAAAGTAAATTAACTAGCTAACTCTATTTTATCTCCTTCTTTGAGCGTGACGAATACTTTTTTGCCGGCTCTTCTGACGAGTTTTCTTTGTGTTCTTCCTTTGTAGGGAACATGTACAACACGCACAGACGTAGGAACAACATTATACAAGAACGCTAATGCTTGTTTTACATCATTTTTGGTAGCTGAATCGTGTACCATAAATGAATACGTACGCAATTGCTCGACCTGTTTGTATGCCTTCTCCGTAATCAACGGCTTGCCGATGATTTGCGTAGGGTGCAATGTTTTGAGAGCGGTGACACTCGTCGATTTTTTTGCTCTACTTCTGAGTATATCCTTGAATACCATACTACCTAATAACTACGCAGATAAAACATGTGATTCGAGAGCATCAATCGCACCATCCAAGAAGATAACTGTATGATGGGTCAATATTTGATATGGATTGAGCTGACGAACATTGACCGTCGTAACGGTAGGAATATTTCTAAATGAATAGAGGGTGTTTGCGTCCATATCAGGGAGTACAAACAAGACTTTCTTGGTACCAACCCCCAAAGCCGAAAGCGTTTGTGCAGCAACTTTAGTTTGTGGTTTTTCAACCGAGAAGGTATCCAAACCTAAAAGTTGTGTATCCCTTGCCTTGAGACTCAATGCATGGGTAAGCGCCTGTCTCTTCATTTTCTTGGGCATAGTCTGAGAAAAATTTGCATTGCTTCTCGGACCGAATGCAACACCTCCTCCTTTTCTGATAGGAGAAGCTGCCTCACCTACTCTCGCACGTCCTGATCCTTTTTGTTTGTACAATTTTTTACCAGAACCTCTCACTTCTGCTCTCGTTTTGGTGTGAGCAATAGCGACACGTTGGTTTGCCAAGTACATAACAATATATTGATGCAAGAGTGCTTCATTGATACTTTCAACCGCAAAAATACTTTCAGCAAGTGCTCTTTTTTTGACCACTTTGCCTGCCATATTCATAATTGCTAATTCGTAACTCATACTCGAACGTATATAAACAAACTAAACAGCACTAACGTGCAGGTATCCAGCAGCACTACCCGGAAGTGATCCACGGCACGCAACTACAACTTCACCATTGACCACAAAACGATCTACGAGCGTCACGTTTTTGAGGGTGATCAAATCACTTCCCATATGTCCAGCCATCGGTTGATTTTTGTTGGTTCTTCTTGGTTTTCTATTACCTGTAGATCCTAGACCTCTATGGAATTTAGAACCATGGGTTTTGGGTCCACCTGCGAAGTTGTGTCTCTTCATAGCACCTTGAAATCCTTTTCATTTGGAAATACCAGCCACACTAATAGTAGTGATATCAACCAAAAGTTCGGGAGTCAATGCACTACCGGGAGTCAATGTCGCAGCAGTTGCTGGATCCATATGGAATTCGCATTGGTGCTTGTAAGCAATTTTGATGCCTTTGAGTTTGTTGGGAAGCTCTTTTTTACCAACACCTACCACCACTGCGCTATATCCATCTTTTTCCACTGTTTTGATTCTAACTACTTCTTGTGCAGGAAACGTCAACAACGTGACAGGAACATATTTTTCATCCTTTCGTAGTCTGGTCATTTCGCGTTTTTTAGCGACCAATCACACACGTACCATCTTACCGTTGTGAAAAATAAAGGAACAGTATTCTGTAAGTACACAAATTGTGTACTATATTTAGTAAAGTCTCACTTCAACTGATACACCTACAGGAATCGAAAGATTCTGTAAGTACTCTACGGTCTTGCTACCTGTTTCTACCACATCGAGCAATCTCGTATAGGTAATTCTTTCGTATTGATCTCTCGCGTCTTTGTAGACGAAGTGAGCTTTGAGGACTGTGAAAGCCTTGTTTTGCTTGGGCAAAGGAATAGGTCCTTTGACGGTTGCACCTGACTTCACTAACAATCCCAAAATCTTGGTAATAGAATTCTCAAGCATCTTGAGATCATAACTTTTCAATTTTATTCTCAACTTTGGTGAGTCTTTTTTAGCTTGCATACAACACCGGAACTAGCAAATAAAATACAATATACTAGGGAGTCACACTAGAAACTAGTCCAATACTTTAGTAACTACACCAGCACCTACTGTTCTTCCTCCTTCTCTAATAGCAAATCTCAAACCTTCGTGCATCGCTACTTTGTAGATCAATTCAACATTGATTTTCGCGTTGTCACCAGGCATAATCATTTCACTACCAGGCAACAATTGAACACCACCAGTAACGTCTGTTGTTCTGAAGAAGAATTGTGGTTTGTAACCTCCCATAAATGGGGTGTGTCTTCCACCTTCCTCTTTCTTCAATACGTATACCTCAGCTTCGAATTTCTTGTGAGGTGTAACTGTACCAGGAGTTGCAACTACTTGCCCTCTCTCTACTTGTTCTTTTTCAATACCTCTCAAGAGCAATCCACAGTTCATACCTGCTTCACCTCTCTCGAATTGTTTGTGGAACATTTCTACTCCAGTAACGGTAGTCTTCTTTTTCTCATCTACCAAACCAACGATTTCGATTTCATCACCAATTTTGACAACACCTGTCTCAATTCTACCGGTGATAACTGTACCTCTACCCTTGATTGAGAAGACATCTTCTACAGGCATCAAGAATGATTTGTCAGTTTCTCTCACAGGAACTGGAACGTATGTGTCGATTGCATTGAGCAAGTCCCAGATGCATTTTGCTTTACCTTCTTTGTCTGAAGCATTTTCAAGAGCCTGCAATGCAGAACCTCTAACAATAGGAACTTCGTCTCCAGGGAAACCATTTTGCTTGAGAAGATCTCTAATTTCTTCTTCTACGAGTTCCAACATCTCCTCATCAGGAACCATATCACATTTGTTCAAGAAAACTACAATTCTAGGAACGTTTACTTGTTTAGCCAACAAGATATGTTCTCTTGTCTGAGGCATAGGACCATCAGGAGCAGAAACTACCAAGATAGCACCATCCATTTGTGCAGCACCTACAATCATGTTCTTGATGTAATCCGCATGGCCTGGGCAATCGATATGTGCGTAATGTCTTGTTTCACTTTCGTACTCTACGTGAGCAGTATTAATAGTAATACCTCTTTCTCTCTCTTCTGGAGCCTTGTCAATATCAGAAAAGTTGAGAGGTTTAGCCAAGCCTGCAGTAGCAAGAACTTGTACCATAGCGGTAGTAGTAGTGGTCTTACCATGATCAACGTGACCAATGGTACCTACATTAACGTGAACTTTTGTCATCTGGTATAAATGAAAGGTAAAAAAAACAACAAACTGATATACAAAATTAGACACAAAATGCAAGCGGTCTTGTATAGACAAAACCCTTGAATCAGGAGAGATGGTGGATAACCGAGTATCTTCCTTGTGTTTCAAAGGAGGACTTGTGTTACCCTAGACAAAATTTTATATTTGTTGCACTGTGTGTACAGAAATAGTCAGTCATTGCAAGAGAAAATACAATATAAATGACAACAATATAAAAATAATATGTCTACTCTTGTCCTGTGGCAAGAGATGTCGTGCTTGACTGAGTACTGACGCACAAAAAGAAAAAAAAGCCTGGCGAATCGCCAGGCTTTATAACATAGAGATGGAAGTGATGTTACTTCGCTTCTTTAAACATCTCGTCGTATTGATTTTGTCCGTTAGATGCCTCTACGGCAACCTTTTCAGGACGGTTGGCGTTGAGCTGAAGTGTTTGCTCTTTGGGGGCAAGAGTGAAGACATTTGCCTTTTTCTCCCACTCCTCGAGCATCTTCATGCCCTCTGCTTCGAAAACTCCTTTTTGGAGGTCGATGCTATTCATCAGATTCTTTGTTGAATCCATGAAATGTTCCATTTCGCCTACCTTATTAGCGATATCATCAGCAATATGTTCAAGTGACATATCGAAGATAGCACGCTGATCAGCGTTGCCATTGATGACATTCATTGCACTACGCATTGCTCCGTGAGCCGTACGAATTGCTTTGCGCTCCTGTTCCTTCAGCTTTACCTGGTCTGCGGTGTCCTGCATAAGAATTTCAGAGTTTTCATACATCTTTTTCAAAACGCGATGCATAATCTCCATCTTCTGCAAGAGCTCATTATATCTAGCGTTTGTCTCTTGCAAACGAGATGCTGCTCTCGCATTGAGGGCAATGAGATTATCATTGTCAGGATTTCCATCATTTTTGGCATAGTTAGCAGTCGCTAACTTTGTGCGGATTTCCTTCTCTCCTTCAGAGATGAGCGTTTTCATTTTATTCATTTGACCTCTCAGCACTCCAATTTGCTCACTCATCTTTGCAAGATTGTTTTTGAGGTCATCAACATAGTTTTTAAGTATGCCAATGGGGTCAATGGTGACGAAAATTCCTGTGATCCAGCGCATCATACTCTTATACATGTAGCCGATCAGATTACGCATCCTTGGGTCAAGTACCATATAGATGACAGCGCCAAGGACTAATAACATCCCAGAAAGATATAACAGATTACTTGTTAAGGTAATCAAGTATGGGAGTGCCTTGTACAAGGCCACACCACCAGCGGCTAGTAAGCCAAGAAGCACCACTGTGCCGGTGACGCCTTCAGGACGCTTCCAAAAAGATTTTGGCCCCTGTGCAGGGGCAGGAAAATTTACATTGGTCATAAAAATTTTTATTTACTTGTGATTAATGATAATGATGACGAAATATGTTTATATTTATTTGTAAGTATATGTCAATAGATAATAAATGTCATTTTTTCTGCCTTGCAATTCTGTGTAATTTTTTTATATTCGGACGCGTTTCGTAAGAAATAAAAACTCTTTGCCAGAGTAGCTCAGTTGGTAGAGCAGAGGCCTGAAAAGCCTTGTGTCGGTGGTTCAAATCCGCCCTCTGGCAAATTCAAATAGTCAAATAAACAAAAAATCAAATACCCAAATGCGCATCCTTTTGCTCTATTTGGATATTTGTAAATTTGTTTATTTGTAGCTTTGATATACGGGTGTGTAGCTCAGTTGGTTAGAGCGCGTCTCTGATAAGGACGAGGTCGGTGGTTCGAGTCCACCCATGCCCAGATTTCAAATAGTCAAATAATCAAAATACAAATAATCAAATGGATGTAGAAAATGTAACATTCTGTTGGTTATGGTATTTGTATATTTGCAAATTTGATGCTTTGTAAATTTGATCTTCGGGGACTAGCTCAGATGGCTAGAGCGCCTGGTTTGGGACCAGGAGGTCGAGAGTTCGAGTCCCTCGTCCCCGAGATTGTTAATTTAACTTAAGTGAGTACGTATTTTAAAATAAGGAGGTCGAGAGTTCGTCCCTTTGTGGGGATAAACCCCACTGCAGGGATAGCAAGTCCCTCGTCCCCGAGATTAGTATTGAAAGGCCACTTACCGTGGTTTTTTGTTTTGTGAAAAACCCATGAGCGCTTGCAAAACTCACTGCATTACATAAACACTGTGCACATGGTGAGTTGGCCGAGTGGTTGAAGGCGCACGATTGGAATTCGTGTTATGCGAAAGTATACTAGGGTTCGAATCCCTAACTCACCGAAGTTTGCCTAAAGAGATTTAGTCTTGTTCTTTCGCTCCCATGATAATCACCCTCATCCGTCATGGACACGCCACCAATCAAACAACGGGTCACACCAGCGGGCACTATGATTGGTGATTGAGTGAAGAAGGACATCAGCAAGCTCGCTTGTTGGCTGAGTATCTCGCAAGTCATACCTTTGCACACATATATAGTAGTGATCTCTTGAGAGCAAGACAAACGGTAGAACCTATTGTAGAACATCATACTATTACTCCCCTGACGTTCGATACTCGTTTGAGAGAGAGGACATTTGGCCCATACGATGGGATGGAAAAGACAGAAATTATGGCGAAATATCGTCTAGATCCTCATGCAGTATATGCACATCTCGCGTCCTTACCTACCTCAGAGAGTGCAGAACAACTTTATCATCGTGCACGCAATTTATTGCAACAGTTACACGAACAGCACGCCAATGAACGTATATTGTGTATCACCCACGGTTGACTCAAACGCGCAGTGCATATCGTGCTTGAATGACTCCCTATCACCGACATAGACAACTCAGGCATACAGTTTGCAAATACAGGCATTACCACCTATGAAATTACGTCTGACGATGCCCGTCTCATCATAAGTAATTCGACTCAACACCTCACCTAATCATGCAACACTTCCAAGCCATCTTTAGAGAAAAAATTGATAGTCCATCAGGCCTAGTCTCATTTGTATTTTTTCAACCTGAGGAAACTTTTGTTTTTGATGAAGGACAATTTATGATGATCACTCATCACAACGAACTACGTACCCTCAAGAAGCCCTATAGTATCGCAACGACAAATAAATTCTTACAAGAAGATAAACGCATTGGTTTCATCGTCAAGAAAACTTCTGAAAATGGTATGTCAGATTTTCTCACGTCGCAGCGCGATTATACCGTGACCCTCACCTGACCCGTAGGTCACTACAGAGATCAACATATCTCAGAGAACTATTTGTTTGTAAGCACCGGTAGTGGACTTTCGCCCAATATGGGCATACTCAATAAATTGTTGGAAACCCCTCTGGAGGGCAAACAAATTGTTTTTTTGTACGGCGAAAGATATCTCGATAATCTCCTCCCCGATATGCAAGCACTCATGCAAGAAAAAATTCCTGGACTTACGCTCAACATTTTCCTCTCCAAAGAATCTGGTCTTCCAGATGGATACACTACAGGATATGTCCAAGATGGACTACGTCAAGCATTGGAAAAACTTGGTACCAACACAGCCTGTTTCATCTGCTGACAACCCGTCATGGTACAAGATGTCCAACAACGTTTGCTCGACTTAGGCGTAGATAAGGGGAATATTACGATTGAGAAATATTAGGCAAAAGATTATGGATTAGATGTGTTCTCCTATATTTTTTAAAATAAGAAAAAAGGGTGCCGTAACGACACCCTTTATAAACGTTTCATAATCACTAATCAGCCGAAATAAATTGTGCTGTATCATAATCAAAGAAATATGCATGCCTATTTTGATGATCATAGGCATACATCAGTTGTTGCATAAATTTTGGATCAATACCTTTAGTATCAATTCCCCACTGATAGTAATAATTAGTTAATGTACACAAAGTTTCCACAGCACGTCGTGAAGTATGTGAGGTAGGAAATGAGCACTTAAGTTCTTTAGTCAACCACTCTACAGTTAGTTTTCCTTGTCGAGCAGGCACTTCCACTGCTCCTTGAGTTAACAACCAAAGTGCGGAAATTTGAAATTGGAAAGCACCAAATTCAAATCCAGGAAACCAGTTTGCTTGATCCTTGTTAAAGAAATTGTAGTATTCATTTAAGCCTTCCTTGTGCGTTGTATAACTATTTCTTATCTGTGCATCCTGTAATGCATGTACTGTTTCATGATAGATAAAGAGTTGGTCAAATACACTCCCCATATCCAATGAATCAGGCAATACTAAAATACGTTTACTAAGCATATATCCTGCTAATAAATTTTTTTCTAAATCGGGTATACCGATTAGCGGTAACTCTCGTTGCCAGATATAAAAGAAATAATCTTGCTGATTCATTATCTCTTCCACATACCCCGGCTTTTGTATTGCATCTATGAAATTTCTCAGGGGATGCTGTTGATTTACACTAACCAAATCGAGTGACATAAGGAGCTCATTGAGCTTTATACCATCACGTTTTTTTTGAGGAAGAGTTTGATATGTACTATCTAGTGCACGTCTAAGTGCAATAAGTCCATTTTCTACCTGATCTATAGATGCACCAACAATTAATTTCTGTTGTGGTGAAGTATAATTTGGTTGTGGTGATTTAATCTCACAAGACAAAGATAGCAACATAAACAATACTACCCATAAACAATTTTTGTACTTCATAATTTTTTGTGTTTTTTAGTTTTTAATGATAACGAATATGCCACCATAAATAAAATAGCATGAAAGTCAATTTATCTTCATTTTCGAAAAACCCTCCTTGCATGAAGGAGAGTTAAAGAAGGGTGGCTTTTATTCTGGTAATCAAAACCCCCTGTGTCCCTACCCTAAAGGGCACCGAGGCCCTTCACAGGAGGGAACATAGTTAAGTTACCCTTGTATCTTCCACAACTTCTGATATATCCCATCTTGCAAGGTGAGTAATGACTCATGTGTGCCTTGTTCGATTATCTTGCCGTGATCCAGGACAATAATACGATCCATAGATTTGATAGTCGAAAGACGATGCGCAATGACAATTGCTGTCTTGCCTTGGAGTAGGGTGTGAATTGCTTCTTGGATATATTTTTCTGTTTGAGAGTCCAATGAGCTTGTCGCTTCGTCCAAAATCAAGATAGGTCTGTCTGCTAGGATTGCTCTCGCGATGGCTACTCTTTGTCTTTCACCGCCTGAAAGTTTGATACCACGTTCCCCGACCAAGGTGTCATATCCATGCTGAAGATTCGCAATAAATTCATGACAGTGAGCAAGTTTTGATGCTCGTATGATCTGTTCATCAGTCGCATCTGGCTTGGCATAAGCAATATTTTCTCTCAGCGTCCTATGGAACAGGAGAGGATCTTGTGGTACTAATGCAATGTGTTTCCTCAACGATTCTTGGGTGACGTGATCAATAGGTTGTCCGTCAATCAAGATAGTTCCGTGAGTCACCTCATATTGCCTTTGGAGTAGTTTGCTAATAGTTGTTTTGCCTGATCCCGTTGCTCCGACGAGCGCAATTTTTTCACCTGGTGCAATCGTAAGTGAAAAGTCCGACAAGAGTTCACGATGATTATCATAACTAAAGCCCACGTTTTCAAAGACAACTTCACCTTGCTTGAACGTAAATGAAGGGGCCTCTGCTCTGTCCTGTATTTCGTGTGGTGTATCAAGAATTTCTATCATCTCATGAGACTCTGCTACCGAATCAAAGAAACGTTTATAAGTTCTCCCGATGAAGAATAATTTTTCACCGAGACGTGCTACATACAATTGCAGGGTAACTATCAACCCAGAGGTCAATATACCATCACGCCACGAGATGATAAAGAAGTAGAGTGCACCTATCTGCATCAATCCAATGAGCAGATCACTAATTGCATATACCCAGTTTCTTTTGAGCCAAGTCCTAGCAATGGTCCTACGCCAGAGATCAACTATTCCATGGAAACGAGATTCTTCGTAGGGTCTTTGGGCGAATTGGGTAATAGTATTCGCATTACTCACCGTATCTGAAAGTTCAGCGGTGACGCGACTATCAAGTCTTTGGCTTTCTAGTTCGTTGGGCAATACCCACTTGTTCAGATGCAGCTGTACCCACAAATAAATAATTACCCACACAAGCATAACACTTCCCGCCAAGGTACTATATCGAAAGAACATACCTATCGTGATTCCCACAGTGATCAGCACCATGAGAAATTCAAAGACAATAATATCAATAATGCTTTCAAAACCACGGACGAGTTTATTAATTTTCTTGACCAATGCACCCGTGAAGGTATTGGCAAAGAATCTAACCGCGTGTCTTTGGACATACGAGAAGCAGTATTCATACAAACGTTGCATGGTCGTAGACTCGACGCGAATAATGAGTATCTCTGAGAGTCTCCACGCAATCAAATCCAATACGAGCCACGTCGCGAAAATACCCAGTAGTCCCAAAAGACTGGTAATAATCTGCGCAGACGTATCGTCAGTAGCAATAGTATCAATAATCCTACCTAAATACCACGCTTGCGCCATAGGCACAACTGCAGTAAACACACGTACCAACAAGAGTGCAAGTAAGGTGTAATGCACTGGTTGTAACGCAGTAGTCAAAAATGACCACACACGCGAAAACAACTTTTTCTCCTCCTTTTCTAATTTTTGAAACATACTTTTAATTTTTTAATAATGAATAATGTGATGATATTCTGAACCACCATAAAAATTTGAAGAATGAAAATTTTTTGGATGATTCAGTTATACTTACCGGTTTAGGTTTTACTTATGTAATTTCCTAAAGCGGTTTAGTGTATTTATACATACGAAAAAATGTCAAGTTTGTGACAAGAAAATATTATTTATTTCAAATCTACATACTATATCACGGTTGCACTCGAAAAAGTGAGGAATACATTCTGGAGTCTGGTTTCTAAATTCTTGAATCTGTGTTCTCTCTCCTCCATTGCTCAATCAACGCATGGTTTCCCCCAAGTAAGACGTCTGGCACACCCATACCTTCGACCGTTTCAGGTCTTGTATATTGTGGGCATTCGATATTTTCACCACCGAGCTCGGGGCGATAGCTTTCATTTTTTCGACTGTCTGCATCTTTGATGACTCAGGGCACCAACCTACTGACCGCTTCCACGATCAGCATACTAGGTACTTCACCACCCATCACCACATACTGCCCCAGAGATATGGGCATAAAATCATCACCAAACAATTGTTGACACCGTAAATCAACGCGATGATCTATGCCCTCATATCTTCCACAAATGAGGATAATATCCGTAGACTCCTCAGCAAGTATATGGGCAGTGGTTTGTGTAAAGGATTGTTGACTCGGTCTAGGCAAGAGCACTTTTCGTTTCCTCAGGCCTCACGTCTCTGTCGTCATATTTTGAGATGCTAAGATACTTTTGATTGCATCAATAATAGGTTGTGCTTTCATCAGCAAGCCCGCACCACCTCCATACATTGCATCGTCTACTTGTCTCTGGGGATCGGTGCAAAAATTTCTCGGATTAATGAAAGAAAATTGGAGCAGGCCTTGCTCTTTTGCTTTTGCAATTAACGAACACGACAAAAATGAATCAAAGATTTCAGGGAAAATAGTGATGATATGATAGTGCATGGTAGACTACTAATTAATTCTTCTTGAGATGATTTACAAACCAAACAATTGCTTTATTCCAAATAACATAGTTCTTTGAAAAGTCATCTTGTGGCTCATCCAGGTTAAAGGTATTGAGTGCGTCCACCGAAGAAATGAGATAGATGTCTCCGTTGGCAGCCTTGGTATAACACTCTACATCATGCATTGTTCTATCAGGATATCTGATCATACCAACATAGAGATGATCACATGCAGGAGTGGTAAATTTCATGAGACAAGGAATTGCTTTTGCACCAACGAGGGGTCTGAATTTTTCTGTGAATCATGACATTTGTACTTGATCAAATCCTGTCTCAGTAGTATCTGTATAAGTAGGGTCTTTGGAAATATTACGCAACGTTGCCAATGGTCATTTGCTGTCACCACTTGCATATCAAAGTCACTTTGCATCACCGCTTGTAAATACAGGGAAGCTATACCCATATGGATCTGTAAAGTCACTGACAAGAGAAACCGTCCATGCACCATCAAACCAATTTTCGGTTGCAATACTTGCTGTGCCAAATGGATGTTCAGCTTCTGCTGTAGCAAACATAGGTGTGTCATACGTTGCATAATACTCCGCAAACATTTGTTCACACTGGCCAGTTACTCCAAATAACATTTTAGCTCACGCTACAGGTTCCCATACCTTGGGAGCAGGTTTTTCATCCGCTCACGTGGTAGTACCTCCTGACAAAGAACTCTTGTTGAAATCAGGGCTGGTATAGACATCTAGGTCTTGTCCACTCTTCATCCAGAAAATTCCTGCAATGACCAAAACAAGTGCGAGTAAAATAATTTTTGCACTTCCTCATGATGTTTTCTTGTGAGTTGCATGATGAGGATGAGTTGCGTGTGGGGTTGCATGTGGATGTGCTGCATGGTGGGCAGGTGTCGTGTGATCAGTTTTCTTTTGCATGTGTGTATTTGAAAAGGTTGAATAAAAGACGTTAGTTGATGATTTGCTAATTTTGAATATTTGTAAATTTGGTTATTTGTTCTCTTGCCTAGAGAGGGATGCTATCCCTTCGAAGCGCTTACCCTTTTAGTATTCTGTCAGTTCTTTTCTCTGTTCTAATTGTTTGAATATTTGTGTATTTGTAAATTTGGTTATTTGTTCTCTTGCCCAGAGAGGGATGCTATCCCTTCGAAGCGCTTATCCTTTTTAATAAGGCACCAAGCTCAGTGAAGTATTCATTTGGTCTTGCCCAGAGAGGGACTCGAACCCTCACACCTTGCGGCACACGTACCTGAAACGTGCGTGTCTGCCATTTCACCATCTGGGCTTATATTCAAGTACATCTTGGTAATTATTTTACTTTCTCGCTTCCTGTAATTCTTATCATTCATGAGATGGTACTTCGCACTACTCTGTTCGACTAACATGATCCGCCTTCATGTCTAAACACTAAGGCTTAGTTTACATAATCCGTATTCGTTTATCCTATTGCGTAGCGATAGGGCACCTGGGCAAATTTTTTACATTTACATCCCGGAAAACTACGAAAAAACGACCAAAAAGCAATTGCTTTGTGTAGAGGTCGCTTTGCAAAAATATAAAAAACTTATTTCGTAAGGTCTTTTTGTAAGGCAGCGGTGCGCAGACCTAGTATTTGTTGTGTGTATTTTTTATTCACTATTTCTCGTACAGCTTGCTCAACTTCTGTGATTGTACCTGATGCATCGATAGTATGTCGACGATCAGCTATTGCTGGTAAATGACTCACTGCTTCATATCCTTGTGCAACAGATTCGAAGAAATCTATTTTCTTCTGTTCCCATTTGTCACCTTGTGCATCAAATGTTCTCGTTAGTGCTACTTCGAGTTCAAGACTCAAATACAAAACGAGATCTGGCAAATAGCGACTCACTGCTTCTTTGTTGATATTCCAGACACGCTCCAGTCACAAACCTTGCGCATGGCCTTGGTAGGCAAGTGATGAACAAAATGATCTATCTGCTACGACGATACCACCGTTTTCCAATACATTTGCTATCTTGGTATTGATCAACTGTGCTCTCGATGCTGCATAGAGGTATGCATCGGTCAACGCGTGCATCTCCTCATCAAATGGTGTCGCCTGCACCAGTGTCCTAATAGCTTCTGCGATAGGAGTACTCCCTGGTTCTCTGACCCACACCACTTCACGCTCTGGATATTGTCCTTGCAACTTCTCCACCAACTTCTTCGACTGAGTCGACTTACCTGTTCCTACTACTCCCTCGAAGACAATATACATCAGCTGTATGCATAAATAAAACTACTGTATATATACTGTTTGTAAATAAGGAGTCAATACGTCATTGCTGTATTTTCCTCAACATTGCGAGGTGCCAAAGGCGACGCGGCACTACAGGAAACTCTGCAAGCAATAGTCATCCTGAGCATTGGCGAAGGATCTCATGAAAAAAGATACATGCCTCAAGCATGAGATTCTTCACCTCCGTTACACTACGGTTCAGAATGACGGGAGGCAAAATCACCTCATCTTGCAAAAACGCACTTCTTCCCTATAGAAAGACTGTTTAGTATCCATTCAAACATGCACCTCAAAGCCGAACTAGAAGGACGTGGTTTCCTCAATCAATATACCCATGAAGCTGTTTTTGATCTCTATGAACAAGGTGCACAAACACTTTACCGGTGAGTCGATCCAACAGCTGATTCACTGCATTTGGGAAATTTTGTGGGATTTATGCACGCGGTACAATGGATGAAAAGAGGAAATAAACTCATCCTCATCGTCGGTGGTGCAACAGGTATGATTGGTGATCCAGGAGGAAAAGATAGTGAAAGATCTTTTTTGAGTGAAGAAACATTAGCACAGAACGTAGCTGCAATCACGAAGCAAGTCGGAACTGTATTACATCATCTTACTGAGTTGACTGGTCATACCTTCAATTTTGAGGTAAAAAATAATGCGGATTTTTATACAGATATGTGATTTCTGCAATTTTTGAGAGAGGTAGGCAAGTATATGACCATCAATCAGATGATCAACAAAGAGACCGTCAAAAAAAGAGTAGAAGATCCTGATAAGTCCATCTCTTATACCGAGTTCAGTTATATGCTCTTGCAAGGATATGATTTCTTGAGACTCTTCCAAGATTATGGATGTAAATTACAAATTGCTGGTTCAGATCAGCGAGGTAATGTAGTCACAGGAATTGAGCTCATTAAAAAGAAACTTGATGCTGAAAGTTATGGTGTCACCTGCCCTCTCATCGTAGATAGCACAGGCAAGAAGTTTGGGAAGTCTGAAGGAAATGCATTGCGATTGGATCCGAACAAAAATAGTCCCTATGTCATCTATCAGTATTTCATGAATACGGCCGATGCAGATATCGAAAGGTATTTCAAATTACTGACGCTCGTGAGTTTCGAAGAAATAGAAAAAGTAATTGCAGAACACGACGCAGCTCCCGAGAAAAGAATTGGGCAAGAAAAATTAGCACTCGCGGTCGTAGAAACCGTCTTTGGAAGTGAGGCTTCACGTCAGGCACAACTCACCACGCAGACATTATTTGGAGAAGGAAATCCTGTTGAGAAAGTACAACATCTTTCAGCAGATCATCTCACTGCTCTACATCAAGCAATCGGTGGAAAAAATCCCGTTGCCGTAGGTACGAGAATTATCGAAGCAATTGTGGAAGCAGGATTAGCTCCTTCAAATGCTGAAGCGAAGACACTAATCAAAAATAATGGTGTCGTCCTCAACGAAACATCGGTCCATGATATGGGCTACGAGTTGCAAGAAAAAGATTTTCTCCAAGGAACAATTATCTTACTCAGGAAAGGGAAGAAACAGTTTGCTACGCTTTGGAAGGGGTAGAAAAAGTGTAAAAAAAATAGTAACGGATTCGTTACTACTTATAAAGTAATTCATTATATCTTATTGCGTCTCGGCTAACGAGTCGGGTTTCACCCGTAGTAGTTCGTAGTAGTTGGTACCAACTTTTATTTGACGAACTTCAACTGTTTTTTCAGCGAAGTCTTCAGTCATACTCCGGCTCACTACGAGGTATAGTGGTTTGCCACAACGACAGTCTTGGTTGCAACCACACTTCAGCTCAAGCGGATAACGATAATAATCATCTCCTGGAAACATATTTACGATGGGTTCGTCATCTCCCCATTTACTAGCAGACCCAGGTGAACGCATTGCCAATCTCCCAAAATGTACTGTGTGCTCTTCAGGATGCTCAAACTTATAGACTTTTTGTTTGAGATCCCCTACTTCTTCTCGTAGGTCATCACATTCGTTGACAATACGTTGTGGAGTAAACCACCAAAGAGAAGTACCAAATAGCAAACTAACGAACAACAAGATTGCAATATTAGCATATTTTATTTTCATTTTTTTATGTTTTTAGTTGGAAATCTTATACTGATTACAATATTACTGTCAATAGTAAGTATGTTAATTATTTGTTAAGTAATTTTTTCACCTCTTCTCGTCCCAATTCCTCCCATCTTTTCTCCTCAAGTTCTGGAGGTAAAATAAATCCAGAAAGTTTTAATTCTTCCTTTTTCCAAATTGCTCTGAGCATTTTGCGGGTGTAGGGGGAGACTATATCCAAAAGCTCACGGAATTGCTCCCACTGGTTATTGTCCAAGAGAGGTAAGCGCTTTTTGAGGACAATCACACTACTCCACACCTGCGGTGGCGGAGAAAACGATGTCGGTGGCACATGCGTGAGGAGCTCAATAGTATAGAAGTTGTTGATCAATCGCCATAAGTAGGATTTCTTCTTTGCCCTGGTCACGAGTTTCTCAGCAACCTCCTTTTGGATCATCACCACGCCCGCCTCAGCGCCCGCGTAGCCAAAAAATTGCTGGATCAGGGGTGAAGTAATATAGTAGGGTAAGTTTCCCACGACGACAAGTGACGCGTAAGGGAAGGAAACTGTGTTGTCAGATGTGGACAAAGTAAGACAATCTTGTTCTTTCTGCCAAAGGAGTTCAAGTACATCACCCCAGATAAGATGAGCATTTTTGCGTGGTGTAAAAATTTTGTCCAATTTTTTTTGGAGCGTCGTGTCTACTTCAAATGCTCGATAGTTGGTCTGTAAATCTACTAAGGGTTTAGTCAACACTCCCTCGCCAGGCCCAACTTCCAAGATAGTGGATTCCTGAGCTGTAGGCAATAGAGAAAAAACGGCCTGATAGATGCTGTCTATCACGGCCGGATCACAAAGGAAATGTTGTCAGAAACGTTGTCACATATCAAAGTTGCAAATAAGCAAATTCTATTTTCTCCCCCTGTTAAGGGGGAGTCAGAGGGGGTTTTACTTAACAAATAAAAAACCCCCCTTCATCCCCCCTTGACAGGGGGGAAAGGTAAGCTACTGGCCTGTTCATGCAGCTCCTGTTGCTGCTACACTACCTGATCATCCCACTTTGAAAACAGGACTAAACGCCTTCCAAATTGCTTCAATTTCGGGTGGAAGTTGGTTTCCTCAGACACTGACGGTAAAGAGAGATTTGATTTCTTTGAGGAAGTCGACGTTGGAGAGTTTATTGAACTCAAGTTTGAGACGCTCGAGTTGTTGCATTTTCTCTGCACCAATAAACTCCTCTATCATGTTATGCTGCAGCTCTAGTTCTTTGAGGTTGATGAGTTTCTCTAGGTCTTGTACTATGGTAATTTGATTGTAGGCTAGGTTCAATCTCGTCAAGCCTGTAAGCGCTGGAAAATTTTCTGTAGAAGTTATTTGATTCTTTTGGAGTCTCAGGTCCTTGAGTCTAGGAAGTGTACCCAGTGTCACCACTTGCTGAATCTCGTTGTAGGAGAGGTTGATAACTTGGAGATATTGAAAACAGCTTAAATCTTGATCCACTATCCTAATTTTGTTCTGAGATAGGTCCAAAAACCGCACCAAATCGTACTCTTCTGGGCTTACAAGGGCACAGAGATCAGGAACCGCAGTTAGGCCTAGCTTACTCAAGTCAATGCCCGTTTCATCACGATAAAAACGTGTACTTACTTCGCTCGCCGTGAGCACAAATCACTGTTCGTGTGCTTGATCCTTTTGGAGAAGGCTATTTATAAAGTTCTCGAATGCTACTTTGGCATCGGTAAGTGAACACCCAGCCAAAAAGAACATAGCAAACAGGAGAAAAACAACTCTTTTCATCTCATACATAGGGAAATATAAAATAGGAAAGTATATAATCAGGATACGAACTAGGTCACATGATGTGACAGGTCAAGTTTATTGATAAGGGAGGCGTCAGCGGGTTTGCCTTACTTCCATTTATTACCCATGAGGTAACCCCCCTTATCTAAAACAATATAAACATCTACATCAAACCAACCTTAAATATATAATTGTATACATAAAAGAAAAACTAATACCATATCATTTTTTAAGATAAAGAAAAGCCCTGCTTTGCAAGACACTTTCTTTAAATTACCAATATCTACTTCCCTTTATCGTTTTACAATAATTATTCTGGTTTTGTATCTTTTCAAGAAAAAGAAAGGACCCCGCCGAAGCGGAGCCCTCTCAATATACTGATAGACTAAACAATGATTAGTTGTTGTTGTCTACGAGCAAGATACCATCGATCTCAGAATCTTCGAGATATACAGCATCTGTTGTCAATGCACCAGCGAAGTCACCATAGTACTCGAATGAAGCGTTAGCTCCACCGTACAAGTCAGAAAGGTTAATTCTGATTGACTCACTGTTATCATCTACAACTGGAGTACCTTCAATCACGTAGTATACTGTTTGACCTTCCTGAATAATATTATCAGAATCCGCAGACAATTCAGTCATATCGAATACAACAATATTAGTACCAGCAGCTACGTTCTGAGGAGTAGTAGTAAGAGTCTTACCAACTTTCTTCACAGTTACGCCAGCTACAGGATCTTCAGTACCGTTTTCGAATTCAACTCTCAATGTGTCGAGTTCGATGTTGATACTTGAAGCATCAGCAGGATCATTGTTGTCCCATGAATCAGCAACAACCTTCACGATACCGAGCTTGTTACTTACACCATTTGAGAGGTAAGTAGGCAAACTAGTAGTTCCAGCTGAGCTAACGAGATCAACAGTAGAGATAGCAACTGCTCTAGACATAAAGTCTTCAGATGAACCACCACAGTTTACAGGAGTAATAGTAGTAGCTACATCGTCATTAGAACTTACACCTTCAGCTTGTTGAACGCTCATAGAGAGATTGTATGCACCAGCTTCTACACCATTTTGGTTTTTACCAATGATAGATGCAACCAATGATACATACAAGTTTACGTCACCTTCAGTGATGATGAAGTCACCAGCACCACTAGCAGTCTTAATTTCATTGAGGTACATAGCGTTTGAAGTAACGATTTTTCTATACAATTCGTTTCCATCTTCATCAGACAAGATAACTTCTTCAAATGCAGATACGAAATCGAGAGCAGGAGAAGCAGTAATCAAGATATCTCTTACCCAAATGTCTTCGTTTTGAGCGTTGAACTCAAAGCTAGCCAAGTAGTTAGACTCTTCACCACCGAGAACGATAGAAGGAACGTCTGTTTCTTCGTCGTTTACGTCGAAGTCACAAGCCAATGTACCGAAGTTGCTGATAGTCATAGTTCTAGAACCAGCACTTGTTACATTAACATCCATATCATTGTTGTTGTCATCGTCCAATTTAGGAGCTGGAGATGTGTCAACACTCAATGCGAGAGTATCACCAACGATAGTAGGATCATCAACAACATCAATCGTTACGAAGAACGGTTGAGTAGAGTTGAGAGGAATTTCAATCTCATCGAAGTTATCAAACGTGATAGAGTTTGAGTTGATATCAAATCCACCATTTGACTCTACGAGAGTGTGTGTTCCACTAGGAGTACCTCTGAACAATGAAACTGCAGATACATGGTCTGTATCGAAGTTAGCTGTACCTTGGATAGCGATCTCTTGCAAGAATGCAGATGAAACTGAATCAGTCTCAACTTGGAATTGAAGAGCAACTACATCCTCAGCACCTCTTACTACAGAAGTATCAGACAAGGTAATCTCAGTGACGTCTACAGAAGAATCTACCAAATCAACGCCATCAAATGAGATGAATGATGGAACGAGGTCCATAACTTGCTCATCGTCATCAGACTCTTTGATTACCAAGTCACCGTTAGCTGGGTTAGCATCGAGTTCGAGGTGAACTGTTACCATATCAGCAACGTTAGCTGGGAAGGTAGTAACTGTATCAGCTCTAACTTGGAGAACAGTCTCACCAGAGTCTGGGAGATAGATGTCGATGTTCTCTTCACTCAAAGTGATATTAGTACCGTTTGTGTTGTTCAAGTCGTATCTTGTATTATGTGTTACATCATACAATTCGAAGTTTTCGAAGATTGTTTGCAAAGGAACGTTGTTTGGGTTAGCATCAGAGAAGAGATCCATGAGAATATCTTCGATGTACAAAGCTTGACCGTTGTTTACAATCACTTTGAATTCACCGAGAACTACATCATCTTGATCTTCTCTTACTTCATCAGCATCGAGATTCTGCTCAACGAGAGTCAACTCACCAGCGAGAATATCAACAACTTGTGCGTCTACTTCTTGATAGTTATCAACGTCAACTGCAATTCCATAACCGAAGTCAGAAGAACCCATAACGTCGAGTGACTCATCAATGTAGAGTGCAATTGCCTCACCAGCGCTTGCAACTACATCAGCGTAGATATTACAAT
>JAYREU010000007.1:0-15946 GCA_041908765.1 Candidatus Absconditabacterales bacterium | reverse complement strand
TGCGGGGTGGAGAAGTGGTATCTCGTCGGGCTCATAACCCGAAGGTCGGTGGTTCAATTCCATCCCCCGCAATGTTTTTCACAAAAGATTACAGAGAATGAGATCTATTCGGGATTAGCTTAGCTGGTAGAGCGCCAGACTCTGAATCTGGAGGTCCTAGGTTCGATCCCTAGATCCCGAGATGACAAATATCCAAAACTTCAAATATACAAATAATCAAGTTGTTCCTTATGTTTTGTTTATTTGGCTATTTGTTATTTTGTTCATTTGTTTAGCCGGGGTGGTGGAATTGGCAGACACGCATGGCTTAGAACCATGTGCCTATGGCGTGAGGGTTCAAGTCCCTCCTTCGGCAAATTATCTTTGTTGCTTATGTAATTACATAGGAGAAGTAGTGTAGTTGATGTGACAAGAGAAATTGATAGCTATTGGTTATCATAAAATTTATTCTTGCGTTGCAAACGAGTGTTACATTGCTATATTGACCCCCGTTTGTTACTTTTCATTCCGAGGTAGCTCAGCCGGTAGAGCAAGTGACTGTTAATCACTGGGTCGTGGGTTCGAGTCCCACCCTCGGAGGGTTTGTTTTTATTCCTTTGTTTGTCCCATCAATGCCAATTATTGCATCTGCTAAGAAAGCACTCAAGAGAAGTAAGGTATTCAACGCTAGAAATGAGACCTTCAAGATTGCTATGAAAAAATCTATCAAGTCTGCTAAAAAATTGATTGAAACAACTCCTACAGACAAAGAGGTAGATGCGTTGGTCAAGCAGGCATGTATTGCGATAGACAAAGCAGCTAAGACGAAAATCATTCACCCAAACAATGCTGCTCGCAAGAAATCTAGATTGATGGCTATGGCTCACAAAGCAAAATAACTCTGCTGAGATATACTTCAAGGTATGCAGGGTAAGGTTGACTTGCCCTTGTGTGCCAGCATAGCTCAATTGGCAGAGCAACCGCCTTGTAAGCGGTAGGTTGTCGGTTCAAGTCCGACTGCTGGCTAGTTCAAATAAACAAAAACACAATTAGCAGAGCAAGTCGGTGAAACCGACTAGGTTGGGTTCAAGTCCGACTGCTGGCTAGTTACTATAATATGTATAATGGGATGGAGCGGTAGTTCAGTTGGCTAGAACGCAGCACTGTCACTGCTGAGGTCGCGGGTTCGAGCCCCGTCCGTTCCGCCATTATACTAAAGTACAAAGTTACAAAAACCAAAATACAAAAATCAGCAGAACATAGATCTATAAAGCTTTGCGGCATAACTTTGCACTTTGAGGCTTTATGATTTGCAACTTTGTTTTGTGGCCTCATCGTCTAGTGGTCAGGACATCGGGTTTTCATCCCGACAACCGGGGTTCGATTCCCCGTGGGGTCAATTCAAAATACAAAGCTTCAAAAACCAAAATACAAAAACCAACAGAACATAGATCTATAAAGCTTTGCGCTCTGCAACTTTGTAGTTTGTAGCTTTGATACATGGGTGATTAGCTCAGTTGGCGAGAGCATCTGCCTTACAAGCAGGGGGTCATAGGTTCAAGTCCTATATCACCCACCATTTCAAATAAACAAAACAACAAATACTCAAATATCCAAAGCATCAGGTATTGCCCGTAGGGCTGATTTGATTATTTGGCTATTTGCAACTTTGGTAATTTGATTTGGGCCTGTAGCTCAGGTGGTTAGAGCAGCCGGCTCATAACCGGCGGGTCACTGGTTCAAGTCCAGTCGGGCCCACACTATTGATTAAGAAGTATGAATTAAGAATTGCGATCACGAGTTTCATTACAATTCTTATTTCTTAGTTCACCATTTCCGTGGGCAAACACAAATAAACAAAAATACAAATACTCAAATATTCAAAACCATAAAACAAAACAACAAACAACGTGTATCGCCCGTAGGGCTAATTTGCTAATTTGTTGCTTTGGTTCTTTGTAACTTTGTTTTATGCGAGCGTGTATCAAATCACCAAAACAACAAAAAATCAAATAAACAAAAAGAGAAGAGCAAAACAATGTGTCTAATGATTTGAATATTTGTACATTTGAAACTTTGCCACTTTGATTCATGCGGGCGTAACTCAATTGGCTAGAGTCACAGCCTTCCAAGCTGTTGGTTGCGCGTTCGAGTCGCGTCGCCCGCTGTTCATGTATTGTTCATCTCAAGCAAACTCTGTATTTGATGTATGTGATACATTACTACGAGTTATCCGCAGTGCTGCGAATAGGTCATCTCAGCGATGAGAAACCACACTCTTCTCATCTCACAAAAGTGATGAAGAGTGACAATCTCCTTCCTTGATAATTATCTCTGTGAGATTTTACCTAGAGGGGAGGTTAAAATGACAAAGATACAGCTTCATTACACAGTTTTCGAAAGTTGTATGTTTGTTGAATTTTGTGTTGCAATTGTGTGCGACTTTTCTATAGTCACACGCACTGTTAGCAGGAGACGGACATTACCAGATTGATAGATCAATTTTTTGGAAAGCGAATCAAAAGTTTATTTATGAGCTAAGGACGGATGCCTTGGGTAAAAAGGCCGATGAAAGACGTGATTGGCTGCGATAAGCCACGGTGAGGTGCCAATACCCGTTATAGCCGTGGATGTCTGAATGGGGAAACCCCTTTGCTACAAGCAGAGATTCTGATATATTCAGAAAGGTCACGCAGTGAAGTGAAATATCTCAGTAACTGCAGGAAAAGAAATCGTAAGAGATTCCCTTAGTAGTGACGAACGAACGGGGAAGAGCCTAAACCAATATAATGTAAGGTACTAGCCGTTGTTATATTGGGGTTGTGGGATGCATAGTGTACGCTAGTGTCGTACGCAGAAGTTACCAAACAAGTAGATAACAAAAGACGTTGGAAAGCGTCGCCAGAGAAGGTGATAGCCCTGTATGTGAAATCTATCTTGTCTTCTGTATGTATTCCCGAGTAGGGCCGGACACGTGAAATCCGGTTTGAATCTGGGGCGACCACGCTCTAAGGCTAAATACCTTTTTACACCGATAGCGAATAGTACCGTGAGGGAAAGGTGAAAAGAACCCCGGAAGGGGAGTGAAATAGATCCTGAAATCCTTAGCTTACAAGGGAGTTAGAGTCGCAAGATGATAACATACCTATTGTCGAATGGGCCAACGAGTTATTGGTAGTTGCAAGGTTAAGGCACACCGTGCTGGAGCCGTAGCGAAAGCGAGTTTGAATAGAGCGTCAAGTTGCTACTAATAGACCCGAAGCGGTATGAGCTACCCATGGGCAGGATGAAGGTGCGAGAAATCGTACTGGAGGTCCGAACGGGTTGGAGCTGCAAGTCCTTCCGATGACCCGTGGGTTGGAGTGAAAAGCTCATCGAATACTGTGATAGCTGGTTCTCCTCGAAATGTATATAGGTACAGCCTGTAGTTGTAACTGCGAGGGTAGAGCACTGAAAAGGCTAGGGGGGTCGAGAGGCCTTACCAAACCTTATCAAACTTCGAATAGCGCAGACACAAACTATGGAGTGAGGCCATGTGAGCTAAGTCTCGTGGCCGAAAGGGAAACAGCCCAGACTTCTAACTAAGGTCCCTAAGTGATAGCTAAGTGGAAAAGGATGTCCCTCTGCTCAGACATTCAGGAGGTTTGCTCAGAAGCAGCAACCCTTTAAAGAGTGCGTAATAGCTCACTGAACGAGTGGGGGGGTGCCGAAGACGTAACGGGGCTCAAGCTATCCACCGAAGTTGAAGAATCCTATTAGGATTGGTAGAGGAGCGTTCTGTGCGGACTGAAGCCGTATCGCGAGGTATGGTGGACTGCACAGAAGTGACAATGTTGGCATGAGTAACGACTTCTGATGAAAATTCAGAACGCCGAAATCCCAAGGATTCCTACGCAACGTTCGTCGACGTAGGGTTAGACGGGACCTAAGATAATGCCGAAAGGCTACATCGATGGCAAACTGGTTAATATTCCAGTTCCTGCATATATGAGTGAAGGGGTAACACATCGGGATTTGTAAGAGCTTCCTAAGGATGGGAGTCGTAAGAGCAACGCCACTTTGATGTATGTCAAAGATCTTCTGATAGGAAAATCCGTCAGGGGTATAACGCAGAGCTTCAACGGAAATTTATGCTTCGGCATGAGTGATTCTTATAGTTTTAGTGTCAAGAAAAACCTCTAAGCGTTACCATATATGTAGCCCGTACCGAGATCTAACACAAGTGGGAAGGTAGAGAATACCAAGGCGATCGAGACAACTAATGAATAAGGAACTTGGCATAAAAGCAGGCGTAACTTCGGGATAAGCCTTACCCCGTAGCAATACGGGGTCGCAGCGAAAGTGATGGGGGGGACTGTTTATCACAAACACAGCTCTCTGCAAACTCGAAAGAGGACGTATAGAGAGTGATGCCTGTCCAGTATCAGAATGTCAAATCTGCTTGTGCAAGCTCGTGGACGAAGCACTGATAAACGACGGCCGTAACTATGACGGTCCTAAGGTAGCGAAATTCCTTGTCGGGTAAGTTCCGACCCGCATGAATGGCATAACCATCCCCATACTGTCTTATTCTTAGACTCGGTGAAATTATAATCCCGGTAAAAATACCGGGTAGATACGGTTAGACGGATAGACCCTGTGAAGCTTTACTGAAGATTGGTATTGTGTCGTGACCTATGATGCTCAGCATAAGTGGGAGACTTTGAAACGGCGTTCTTGGACGCTTGGAGTCACAAGTGAGATACCACTCATTATATGTCGCGGCACTAACCCCGAGATTCGGGGGACAGTGCTAGTTGGTCAGTTTACCTGGGGCGGGTGCCTCCGAAAGAGTAACGGAGGCGTACAAAGGTTAGCTTGCCACGGATGGAAACCGTGGTGTAAGTATATTCGCATAAGCTAGCTTAACTGTGAGACTAACAGGTCGAGCAGAGTGGAAACACGGTGAAAATGATCCGGATATACCACGTGGAAGGGTATCCGCTCAACGGATAAAAGCTACTCCGGGGATAACAGGCTAATGGAGTCCAAGAGTCCATATCGACGACTCCGTTTGGCACCTCGATGTCGGCTCGTCGCATCCTGGGGCTGTAGAAGGTCCCAAGGGTTGGGCTGTTCGCCCATTAAAGCGGGACGCGAGCTGGGTTCAGAACGTCGTGAGACAGTTCGGCCCCTATCTGCCGTATCCGTAGGTAATTTGAGGAGATCTGTTCCTAGTACGAGAGGACCGGAATGGACCAGCCTCTGGTGATTCAGTTGTCCAACCATGGGCACTGCTGAGTAGCCACGCTGGGATTGGATAACCACTGAAAGCATCTAAGTGGGAAACCAGCTCCAAGATAAGATTACCCATCCAGATTCGTCTGGAGTAAGGTCACTTGTAGACTACAAGTTTGATAGGTGTCATGTGGAAGTCTGGCAACAGATGTAGCAAAGACATACTAATAGACCGAGGAACTTTTTTTTCGCTTTCCAAAAAACTAATCTATCAGTCCGGTATATTTCAGATCTCTAGCAGGTCCTGTTATGCATGGTGGTACTGTTGCGCTGTGGGGACACACCTGTTCCCATTCCGAACACAGCAGTTAAGACTACGGCGGTCGATGATACTTGTCCCCCTGGGGCTGGGAAAGTAGATGAGTGCCACCATCCATAGCAGAGCTTATGCTCGTTCATTACCATTTATAGTAAGAGAAAATTATGAGATGCATGCTTGTGCATCGAAAAAAATTATTGGAAGAGAAAGAGGTAATGCCGATTGAGGCTTACCATGTCTTTTTTGAAGAGTTTGACCCTGGCTCAGGATGAACGCTAGCGGAAAGCTTAACACATGCAAGTCGAACGCCCGCAAGGGAGTGGCGAACGGGTGCGTAACACGTGCTTAATTTGCCCTGGAGTGGGGAACAACTTGGGAAACCAAGCTAATTCCGCATACGCTCCGAGGAATGAAAATACTCGGAGGAAAGATTTATTGCTCTAGGAGAAGGGCGCGGCCTATTAGCTAGTTGGTAGGGTAATGGCCTACCAAGGCTTTGATGGGTAGCTGGTCTGAGAGGATGATCAGCCACAAGGGAACTGAGACACGGTCCCTACCCCTACGGGGGCAGCAGTGGGGAATCTTGCGCAATGGACGAAAGTCTGACGCAGCTATTCCGCGTGAAGGATGAAGCATTACGGTGTGTAAACTTCTTTTCTGGGGAATGACGACTGACAGTACCCCAGGAATAAGGGACGGCTAACTACGTGCCAGCAGCCGCGGTAATACGTAGGTCCCAAGCGTTATCCGGATTTACTGGGCGTAAAGAGTCCGTAGCCGGTTTGATAAGTCTGCTTTCAAATACCGAAACTCAACTTCGGAAAGGGAGCAGATACTGTTATACTAGAGAAAGGTAGGGGTTAGTAGAATTTCTGGTGGAGGGGTGAAATCCGTTGATATCAGAAGGAATACCGAAAGCGAAAGCAGCTAACTATACCTTTTCTGACGGTGAGGGACGAAAGCTTGGGTAGCGAACGGGATTAGATACCCCGGTAGTCCAAGCCGTAAATGATGCTCGCTAGATGTTTGTTCCGTTCTCACGGGATGAGTGTCGTAACCTAACGGGTTAAGCGAGCCGCCTGAGTAGTATAGTCGCAAGGCTGAAACTCAAAGGGATAGGCGGGGGAACACACAAGCAGTGGATTGCCTCGATTAATTGGATAATAAGCCAAGAATCTTACCCAGGCTTGACATCCTCGGAATTCTGCCGAAAGGTGGAAGTGCCCCGCTCTGCGGGGAACCGAGTGACAGGTGCTGCATGGCCGTCGTCAGCTCGTGCCGCAAGGTGTCCGGTTAAGTCCGGGAACGAGCGCAACCCTCGTCGCTAGTTAGTATGTCTAGCGAGACTGCCTCGGTAACGAGGAGGAAGGAGAGGATGACGTCAGGTCACTATGGCCCTTATGCCTAGGGCGTCAGAGACAATACAATGGGTGGTACAACAGGTAGCGAAACCGCGAGGTCGAGCCAATCCCCAAAACCATCCTCAGTGCAGATTGTAGTCTGGAACTCGACTACATGAAGTTGGAATTGCTAGTAATGGCGGGTCAGCCATACCGCCGTGAATATGTCCCTGTTCCTTGCACTCACCGCCCGTCATACCATGGAAGCTGGGGTTCTCTGAAGATTCGCCATGCGGGTTGAAGAGAAAACTAGTGACTGGGGTAAAGTCGTAACAAGGTATCCCTACGGGAACGTGGGGATGGACCACCTTCCTAACAACTTAATTATAAACATGAGTAAAACTCTGGCATGGAGGTCTCAATCGTATTGCCTCTTTCTCTTTGAATAGTTATTCTCTTACTAAAAAACCTGTTCTAAAAAACCCTGCGGATGCGGGGTTTTTTGCTTTATAGGCATATTGAAGGTGTGTTTTTCGTTTAGTGCTTAGTTTAGTTTTTGATTACTTAAACCCAAGAATCTGAAAGCCATATTTTTCTATATCTTCGTCTGTCCAGAAGTGTACTTGTTTAGTTTTCACAATACAAGTAATTTGCTTTTCAATTTTTCTGCCCGTATAGGCTTGTGAATTGGGATCTCGTTCAAGTAAGATGAGAATATCTCATTCCGCACAATCCCAGTCAGCAAGACGTAATTCAAAGGTTTTGCTTCCTTCTAAAATTTTTTGAAAGTATGTTGGTAGTACTTTTTTTTCGTGCTTCATTTACTTTTGAGATGAACTAAAGGTGAGCAAGAATTTTCTTGTGTATTTTTTCCATTGCTTCAGGTGTTTCATCATGTGCCTTACCCGAGTTGAGGTCGTGGTAGGTGTTCATAGGGATGAGATGGTAGTGGAAATGCGGTATGTCAAATCAGGCTATGAGTGCACCGATTCTGATGCATCATGTCGCTTCTTTGAGTGCAGGTGATATTTTTTTGGCAGTTTGAAAAACTGCAGAGTAGTAGGGCTCGGGTAGATCAACGAAATAATCTATCTCAATCTTTGGGATAACGAGGGTGTGTCAGAGGGTGTGTGGACGAATATCCAAGAACGCAAACGTCCATTCGTCCTCATAAATCTTGTAACACGGAATTTCGCCAGCAATGATACGTGAGAAAAGAGAGGGCATAAGCCATATTTCATTGATAAAGTATGGAGAGTATAGCAAAAAATCCTTTGGATGGAAGAGCAGGTAACAGGAGAAATTATTATTTAGTCTCAACCAAAGAGAGTTCATTGATTTTTTCAACGAACACCGAGAGGAAAACACTGATGACGTGATTTCTCGCTTTATCTTGAGTAAATATGGAGATCATTTTTTGGACAGGAGGAAGAAGTTGTTTGCTGGATGCTTGTGCAACTTCTTGATAGAGCATATTGGAAGCGACTTGTAATGCATGGATTTCTATTTCTGTGAGCGATGCTTCCGTGAGTGTAGGGTGACCTTGCGTGATCAAGAGACGAATGTCGATAGCAGGGTGCGCGGGTGTTTGCTCAACATGTGCCGTATACGCCAAAAGATTTTCAAAACGAGTCGGTGGTGTTTGCTCGAGAAGGTCAATATCTTCTTCTGTGGTTGGCTCATCATTATTTGTAGCACCGACTTGATCCGGAGCTTGTTCGGTGAGTAGGGCTTGGAGGAGTGCAGTATCTATTTTTCTTTTTGATGAATGTGTATCCCCCAGTTCTGGAAAGTCACTACTCGTATGTTGTGATCGAAGATCAACCTGCTCATGTAACTCATTGAGAAAAGAGACTATTTCACTTGCTTCTTGTGTGACAATAGGTTGACCAACTTTTTCTTCATCCACTAGCGTATTCTTGATAAGTGATCGCTTGCGTTGATGAGGAAGCATACCTACTTGTCGGATAATACGTTCATTTGTCTGAGAGTTATATTCGATATAGGTGAGCGGATTTTTCCCTTGGGTGTTTCCTACCATAATACAATGTTCAAGATTGTATGGGTCTGCAATTTTTTTGCTGGTTCATTGGTGTTCTGCTCGACCTAGTCACGTATGCGAAAACATACGTTGCAAGGATTCGGTAATATCTTGCTGAGAGGTAGATATTTTGTCTATAAATGCAGAGAACTTGGGATGGAGAGACATAAGTGATGAATCTCAGTAAAAGAAAGAATATAAATATTATATACAAAATGTCAACACTACTTTTTTGTTAAATATGCTAGTTTCGTAGGATAGGTAAGAGGAAAAGCAAAGGTGAAAAGGGGCCCCGCTTCGCGGGGCCCCTGGAGACTTATTACTTACTCATAGATAGGCAACTTCAATTGCTCTTTGAACAAGGAAATTACTTTTTGCTGTGTTGCTGCTTTTGGTAGTGGAAGACCTGCTCGGAGTGTCTTGCCATCAGAAGGATAGCGATCGTGGAGGTAGGCGAACTTGGTATCAGGTGTTTGGTGACTATGAATGTGTGCAATTCTTGATCTACAGGTGCTGCAGTGTCCTTCTTCTGCTACCTCGAAGAATGCATGTCCATCGTGTACGCGAATCTCTCTGGCTGTTTGATAGCCACGGAGACGTACACGGAAACTAGCTCATTCTTGGAGATAGAGGGGAGATGCTACCTCATTGAGTTTCTGCGCAGTATATGCTTCATGTCATTGAGTTGTATCAAGTGATTTGTTGATGAGATTGAAACAGTGCTCGGTATGAGCTCTGAAATTACCAGAGTTGGTGTCATCACTATGTTTGTGTGCAATACATGCGTTGAGCAAGTGTTCGATGACAGCCATAAATTCATTATCTTCATGCTTCTTGGCTAGCAAGAGAAGCTGCTCAAAAGCACTTTCGAGTGATCCTACAGATTTTATTTGTCGTCTCAGGAGATCTGTTCTCACAAATGCCTCATACATGTATTGGCTATTTTCAGCATCGAGAATAATGTTGAGTACATTATTTTGGAATGCGGTTTTGAGTTTTTGATAGTGTTCTTGGAGAGCCTCTTCCGTGTCTTCGTCTATCTTACTGAGGTATGCAAGTCATTGAGCAACATTTTCACTCATTGCAGTTGCTAATTCCATATTTTCTCTCTCCGTGAGAGGAAGCTTGATAGGCTGACCTACTGATTCCATACAAAAGACATGAGAGAAAGCGAAGTCAGTATTACCATACTCATCAGTTTCATATTGATTGGGACTTTTCTCCATAGTCTCTTTGAGTACCTTATACTGTGCCCAAACGCCTGCTGAAATTGGCTTCCAGAAATTACTATCGCTATTGATGCTCTCAGTCATTTTTTGGAAGAATTTTGTATTATAGATAGCGTTGAACGTGTATACATCATCCGCAATTTCACTGGAATTTTCTGTATTTGCTTGTCCTTCAAGTGCTCATAGAATTTCTTGTTTGGTGTGGACCATAGCAGTGTGTTCACTGAGGATATCTTTTCGTAGAGGCTGATTGGTAAGGGCGTCCTGTAGTGGAGCTGTAAAGGGAGCAGTATCATCATTTGTACGGAGACCTTGCTCCAAATCCTGTAAGGTTTTATGAAAGCGCTGAATCATTTTCCATTTTTCTTGATTTTTTCTTGAGAGATTTTGCATAGTAATCTCTGGAGGAAAATTCGGTGTTGGGGGAGTAGTGTTGTTTTCCTCGTTTCCATAATTGACGATAAGAAGTGACATGAGTGTTGTGGTAGGTATAAAATCATATTGTGCAACAATTAATTTATTTATTGACAATATTAATTTAGTATGTATAGAATATATTCTAAAATACAAGGTAGCAAGCAAAAAATCTGTTGTTGGAGTGCTACAACAGTGAGTGAAATAGATGTCTATTTTTTGACAAAATAACTCTTGGTGACTATACTTAGGATAGTTTATCGTTTATTAGACGTACAAATGAAGTTTTGTTCAACGGAATTACACAAAGAGCATAGTAATATCTATGATGCTTTTTTTGCTTCTCATGCAACAGTTGTTTCTGCACCATTGACGATGAGGCGAGCGTCTATCGGTTTGATGGAAAAAGATATGATACCAACCATTTTTTCACAATTGCCCCTGAGACTATATCTAGGAGTACACCCTTCATCTGAACCAGGAATCCATTTTGGTACGGTACAGACCTATACTTTTCCTCAATGTTCCTTCACTTCTCTCTCAGCGGATATACGGGAATCTAAACTACCTCAGCTTGCTGAGGAGATAGGTACGTATATTGCAAATGATAAGCAATGATACATCTGTGATATCTTACTAGAATGTGATAAGTTTACCGGCACATGAGTGTATGCGGCTTTGTGTGCTTGTTGTGCTCAGTGGGTCCAAGACACCAACAAAGATCAAGAAATAGTAGATCTCACTAAGATATTTGAGAAAATATTCAAGTGATCCTATGCATCTTCGGATCGTGCATTGGCATTGACTGCATCTACACCATTTGTAGTGATAGATGGAAGCGCAGTCAAGGAGTTTGAAAGCGCGGTAATTCCCTTCGATGTTGCTATGGTATATTCTGGCGTTCCTGGAGATATACGTCGAAAACCACAAACACAAATACGTACCGAAGAAAAACTCCATGCGTATGATGTTTTACTCAATAGCTTTTTCAAACAAGTCACTACTCACAAACATACACTCAAATTTTCTCAACATATTGCACAATTATTACAAGCATTACAGGCAATCTTCAACGCCCAAGTAGTAGAGAAGCTTGAAGAATGAGAACCAACACAAGATATAACTGATATTGTTAGTACACAGCATCTGATTGAACAGCTCCAAGCATATGTACATCAATGAGATCACTTCCTCCATCAAGTCAATGAACTGTCATGCCATGAAGAAATCGGTTATGGTATTATGCCACTATTTACGTGAATCAAAGGAGGATCATATCTCGTGTCTATGCCCTTTGGTCTCAAAAGGGCTCGATTATATGAGATGGTCGAGCAGCTACGTACGCATTTCCCTGCAATCCATATTATCTGGCAGAGCCGAGATGAAATGCCAACCGCTCCTTTAGCGATTGATCAAAATCTTATTGCAAATACGCGTTCTACGCGAACCAAGGACGACTCTATCGTCTATAGCAATAATCAGTGAGTCAGAGAAATAGGAACTATACAAGAGTTGAGAAAAAAATGGTGAGATACTGGTCTACTTTTGGATACCATAGAACGCAAAATTTATGCTAATTGAGAAAAACTCACCTCCAAACATTTTGAGTCACAAACGACAACGATTGAACTTCTCGAGAAGTGCTTGGAGCGCTTGGGAGAGCCTATCGCCAATGAGGATTTGAGTTATTCAACTCTGACAAGACAATATAACCAGTTCTTGGGTAAGATTATTGCTCCATTGAAAAAAGTGAGTAGAGCGTTCTTCTCCCATGAAATTGATATTGAAACACATGGAACTTTGAGAGAGTTTACAATACAGCTAAATGAGAAAAAAGTACGTATATGATTACTGAAAAAGATTTAGTGATGTGACGATAGTATGACTGAAATTCTTGAACAACAACAAAATTCACAACTTCAATCCACTCCCAAATGGAAACAGTTTCCTCATGAGAGTATGCAAAAACTTGTTCCCTATCTGCAAGGAAAGGTACAAAGTAAGGACGTTCTAGATCATGACTTACATAGTTTCGCTATCATGCGCCATGGTAAAACAGCTAATATTGATAATGAGTGAGATTCACAAAAAGATGAACATATGGGATTATCTCCATCGGAGTTTAATTTTGAGACAAGCACTATTAGAACTACAGCAGAGGAAATTGTTGCTATGTGATACAAAAAATTAAAAGTATATTCTCCTGGAGACACACTACGTAACAAGCAAACAAAAGAGCTTTTGATACAGTTTGTACAACAATTGAACCCTGAAGTACAGATCCTAGAAGATCCTGGTTTCGACGCGAATCTACACTATTTTCATGCAAGAAAGCAATTCACTGCTGATGTCTATCAATGATTATTAGCTAAAGACTATCTAGCACCCGGTGAAAGAACGATGATAGAGGAGTATCAAGGCAAGAAACATGTGCTAGGAGCAAATAGAGTTATTCGTTTATCCAAAGCAACACAACAACAACTTCAAAAAGATGATCCAACTTTATTTGCAAAAGTAGATGGAAAGTACGAAGAATCATATAGTACGATCATAGATAGAGCAGGACAGTGAGTGGATGCATTGAGAAAATATGTAGCAGCACAAGATGATAAGGATGCGCTTCATCTCGTAGTTGCCTATAGAACAACTCTCCAAGCAACTGATCAAGTCATGAAATCCAACAAAGAAGTTGCAGATATGGATAGCTTTTTCGATACCTGATTTGCACAAATGCAAATGTCACAGTGTGATGACCAAGGCAATTCAATCCATGCATTGACCATGAATAGTCGAGACTATGATCCTGCGACCTATGAGAGGGATGTCAGTGCTTTTCATGCGATTAGTCCTGAAATAGCATTAGAAAAGTCCCCGTATGAAAATATGAGTCTCATCAATAGTTTTTTGCTCCAAACAGAGGCATTTCTCGAGTATTGTTTATCATGACCACAACCCAACAAAAAAATCCTCCGTAGACAAAATCTCCTGACGCGAGCACTCAAACAACCCATTCCCCCCGTAATGGCGAGAAGAATCATAGAGACGATCCTCAATAAATATGATACAAAAGACGACAAAGACGGTGAAACAAAGTCCTGTATTGATGGCATTTTGCGTGCATATATCGCAACTACACCGCAAGAGCCAGAGCCACTTTTGAGATTACTGTTTGCGTACAAGAAGGTGATAGATATCGATGAGGTAATTGTTGAGTACTTTGCTAGATGAATGAATGAGATTGTCGTATGATTATTCACCAAAGAAGAAATGAAGAAGATTGCCTATTATCAATCTGAATCCAATAAACTTACAAATTCTCGCAAGCGTGAGATTGAAAAACAAAAAATGATAAAGGAATTTGATGAGAAGATAAGTATGCTTCCCCCACCGATAAGAAAAGTTGGAAAAGTGTGCGTTTACGCAGATGCTAGCTATTATGGGCTTCACAAAATTCATTTGTTTTTTGCAGACTGAACCAAAGTTACAGTGAAACCCTGGAAGAATGATTATGATTATTATATAAAAGAGGTTGAGTTGGTATTAAGAGAATATGGTTTAGAAGCTCAAGAAATAAGTTTGTTCCAAAGTCTTTCTTCTGCTCAAGAATACTTTGATAATAAAAGTGACTAAACAATTCATAGATACTCACTATATTGAAATGCTAGATGCAAAATTTCCTTCAGCGGTATTTCCCTGGAGGTTTTTTTGAAAATGAATAGGAAGCTCTGCAAAATTAAATTTTCACGTGTTTTCCTAGCGTGACATGGTTTGTCAAATGCCCTAAAAAGCAAGTTCACAATGCTTCCTTGACGAACCTCTTTAGACGTCTCTAAAAGCACGCAAACGTACTTTTAGGACTTTTTCAGAGGTTCTCATATTTTACAATAATTGGAGTTGGAATTGTTCGAGGAGATCATCTACAAGAGTATTTTTGATATCAGATTTTTGTTGTGTATTGAGCAGTTCCCCCAACCCATCTAGAATATTTTTTTGTAGGTGTTTACGATTTTTTTGGATATACTCTATGTAGTGCGCATACAACTGTTGTATGGTGTATGCTTTACCAAAGAGATGTTGGGATCTGATCTGAATGATTCCTTCATGGGGAAGTATGTGTTTCTTGAAGAGAAAAAGAATGTCAAAGAGATCTCTATTTGCAATATATCAACGTTCTTGTCTGGAGAAGAAAGCACAGAGTTTATGAGCAAACATTCGACGCACATCCATTACCTGTATATATGTCCCGAGGAGATTCTCCATCATATAGTGATTTGGGTAAGTATATGATGCACACTCTATTTTACATTTTTTGTCTCCTCAATATTGTATGATATAACGAAAGCTATGTTCGAGTGTGCCATCTTGTTTGATCGTCGCTCACATGCCTTTGAGGTGAGTTTGCAGATAAGCACATAAATCATCTTTGAATCCAACGCTAGGTGATTGGATGACATCAAAATCCAAATCTACGGAGAATCTGGGAAGTTGGTGAAAAAAATAGAGGGCAGTACCTCACTTGAATCACAAATGTTTCCCAAATGCTGAGGAATAGAGTAATTTGAGGAGTGTAAACATCCATTGTTTATGAATGAGTTGTCGTGGTTGCATGTGGTGTTGTTTTTAGCGATAAAAGACGCGTATAGAGTGCTGGTTTGTAGTATGCATACATTTCACCAATGCGCAGGAGAAGGTCTCGATCTAGTACATTGAGTCTCTCGAATGGATAGTTGAGATTATGATATAAACAGTCACAAATAGCTCTTTCTGGAGATGCTTGCATGTACTGGGGTGTATGTACTATTCCTGTAAGATCACTCAATAGTGCCATGGGAAGCCTTTTGAATACAAATGCTTGGTTGTAATCGGGGAGTTGTATGGTTTTGGTATAGGGGGCTGCATATGTGGCATGACCGTATCGTTGAAATAGTACCCCAGCTTGCGCAAGCACACTTTCATAGGAAAGATAACTAGGCGTGTAGATGAGTGCACCTCCTTGTACTCGATCTTCTGCAGAGGCACCAATGAGGAAATCAGGTTGAGCATACAGTCCTTTTCTGACTTTGATGAGTTTTTGATGCTTGAGTTGGTACTGGAGCCTCTTTTTGAAGCTATTTTCTGACACTCATCGTTGTACTTTGAGTTGTGCTGCATTAATAAACATTTTCTATAGGGGTAATAAATTATACTCCATTATAAATATATAAAAGAGAAATGCAACTAAAAATACTTATCTTCTCCAAATATATACATAAAAACAATTGACATCTTTCTCCCTAACTTCTCCGTCTTTTTCACATTTGGGATCCGTAGACTGCCAACATCTCGATCAGATCACTCAGGAGTGGAGTCGGTTGTGCAGGTATTTCCGTAGGCATTCCTACAGCATGGCGGACGTCCTGAATGATCT
>JAYREU010000006.1:0-18392 GCA_041908765.1 Candidatus Absconditabacterales bacterium | reverse complement strand
ATGTGATGCAAAAGCTAAGCTGAGATGAGGCGTTGATTTTTTCAAGAGTCTCTCCCGAAGACAAAGTGAGAATTGTACAACTCTGCAAAAAAATAGGTTTGTTGGTAGCTGTGACGGGTGATGGAGTCAATGATGCGCCTGCACTCAAAAATGCTGATATTGGTGTAGCAATGGGCAGGACCTGAACGGATGTCGCCAAAGAAGCTGCAGAGATTGTCTTGCTTGATGATAGTTTTGCTACTTTGGTGGATGCAATCCAAAAGTGAAGAGTGATTTATCAGAACATCAAAAAGATTGTGCTTTCGTGTATTACCACCAACCTCACAGAGTTGACGGTTGTCTTGATATCACTCGTATGTGGTGGTTTATTTGGATGGCCACTGGCACTGATCACCGTACAAATTTTGGCGATTGACTTGATGGGAGAGATGTTCCCGCTCGCTGCGTTAGCATGGGATCCTCCCCTACGTGATGCATTGGCACAGCCTCCGAGAGATACACATCAGCATATCATGCGTAGACGTAATATTTTGGATCTGATATGTAGTGGCCTGGTGATGTGAGGTATTGCATACGGTATGTATGTGCTTTACTTTGTCGTGCACGGACTACCCTTGAGTGCAATTGTTGAAGACTCACTAACTAATGGATCTGCGAGATCATTGGTGTATGTGACCATTATCTTATCACAGTATGTGAATATTATGTCTCGTCGTAGTGGGACACTCCCCTTATTTTCTCCTTATTTCTGGTCGAATAAAAAACTTTTCGGGGCGCTTGGTATCGCTTTCGCATGTATCTTACTGTTTATCTATCTACCCGTTGCAAACACCTATTTTGGTACATGACCTTTGGGTATGGGAGAATGGGGTATGGCCTTGGCAGGAGCAGTGCTCTATGGCATATTCCGTGAGCGATGGAGAAAGCGTTGGCCAACCGAATAGCCTTATCACCCTAAAATTTTCCTTGCTTCCTCTTACATTTTGGTCAATTTTCGCTATGCTCTGTGCTGTGTGTACAGCACTTTTTTATTTGTTAATGTTCTGTTTCTACTCATGCAAAGAAGATATCCTACTCGTTCTGCGAGATCAATCAATGCTCATTCATCATCATATACCGTATGGCTCCTTATCCTTTCATGGGTAGTAATTTGAGGTGGTCTTATTTATTTGTTTTGGGGAGGAGATGAGAACAAAGATACGGACAACACCGATCAATTATCTGGGAGTACGCTTGTCAAACGTGTGATTGGTGAGAAGGTAGTCAGTGCAGGGACATTGACGCAGGAAGCTAATTTTGATGCTGGTTATACGCATACGTTCGAAAACGAAAAAGGCGAACTGTTTGGTGCGAAGAGTAGTCTCTTAGCTCTCCAACAATACAGTGGTGAAGTGCAAGTAAAAGGTGAAATTGTAGACATTCAGGATGAGTTACCGATTCTCCGTATAGATGAAATTGTGACAGCTCGTACTGAACAAGAGCCTTTGGATGGTACGAATACTGCCTTTTATTACTTCGCTGCTCCAGGATTGGGTATTGATCTTTCTATCTCCAAAGGATATGGAGTCAAACAAGAAGGAGAATCTATCATTCTCTATGACAAAGAATGAGACAACGAGAGCATACTCAATATCACTCCTTTCGTATGCACTGCACAAGATCCTATCAAGGACTGTACGACGCTCAAAAGAAATTTTATCGAGTTTGAAAATGATAGCTTTGTTGGTTCACAAGGAAATACTTTCTACAATCTAGGTGAAACAAATACGTGGGTGACCTTCGCACACGAGAATTGGGGATATTATATAGTACCCAAATCTCAGCAAGCATTGCTTGATTTTGCACACTTGTTGGTTTTTATGAATGAGGATACCATCAAGAAGCAAGCTATGACGCAAGCACCTCTTTTGTGTAGAACTATCGATCAGACCTTGACTACACCTACTACCGCTGCCATCACCTATCCACAAAAAAGTGTCGCACAAATTGCGATAGTCGGTACGACTGCACAGGGGCAACAAGTCAGCTGTACGTTGTCTGCGCTCCTCGGTGCGACTATGCAGTTCCGTTTGGAAACCTTTTCTCCGACACAACCTGAGCAAGCTATCGAACAAGAAGTCTTCACTGCTAGCGTTGAAGATAGAACGCCACCAGATGCATTGCAACCATCAAACACAGGTAGTGCGCCTACCCAACCCGCATTATCTCTCACTCCCCCAACGATTGATGCTGCTACAGATACTTCAGGATGGCTAACTTATGCCTCTGTAAGAGGATATACAGTATATTTCTCTTCTCACAAAATCAGTTGGGCAGGAGAAATTTTGAGTGAATGACCTGACTTGGGGATTCCCTGACTTCGTTGTTGGTATAAAATTAACCTAGCACAATGGGCAAATGCAGACAGCATAGATACTGCGCCAGAGGCAACAATTTATGAATGTATGTGATCTCCTTTGAGTGCGCAACTCCAGGCAAACAATCTCACCTCAGTAGGTACCGCGTCGAGTGGTCAAGTCTTCTATATGCAGTACTATACTCCTAGTCTCAAAGATGTCCAAGTAATAGTCAAATAGTTCCCTTAGTTACTTTACTCCCCAGCAGGCCCGAATGCAAAAGTTACTTTCGTGGATGGATACAATCCTAGTAGCTCTCAGTATTGGCCTGATTCGCATCTATCAATACACGCTTTCGCCTGATAGATGATTTTTGCGTTATCGATTGCACGGACGTGTCTGTGCGCACGAGCCCCATTGTAGTGCTTATGCGGTGCTTAGTCTGCAGAGATATGGATTTTTGCACTGATGGTCGCTCGCATTGAGGAGAATATATCATTGTCGTCCTGCACATCAGATCACCTATGATCCACCTGTTTTGCGTGTAGTGTTTTTTGGTAGTGCTGCTATTGGCATACCTTTTTTGGAACAACTCCTCCATGATCCTAGATATGAAGTAGTAGGAGTAGTCACGGTGCCCGAACAACCCATCGGCAGAGGTATGCATCTGCAGAAAAATATCATTGCGCGTTGGCTAGAGGAAAAGGCTTATCAGATACCCATCTTTACTCCTCGTACGCTTCGTGAGGATCATAAAACACACCGTGATGATGCCATCTTTGTCACTGAACAACTCACGCACCTACGTCCTGATATTTTTGTAGTTATTGCCTATGGGAAAATACTGCCTGCATCGGTATTGTCCATTCCTCGTTTGGGGCCAATCAATGTGCATGGATCACTCCTGCCTGCATATCGTGGCGCGACGCCGTTGCAATCGGTTTTCTTGGATGCACAAAATACTTCTGGTATTACTATCATGCTCATGGATGAAGGACTGGATACAGGCCCAATCCTTGCCCAACTTACTATTCCCCTCCCCTTCACCTGGACGGTAGCGGATCTGATAGAAGCATGCAAGATGCAGTGACCTACACTCTTGGCAGATACTGTCTGGCAATGGAAACAAGGTACTATCATCCCCAAGCCTCAAAGTTCCTCCTCTACCGCCGTATGCCATAAACTTACCAAAGAAGATGGTCTCTTCGACCCTTTGGTGCTTCCCTTATCAGAAGTATATGCACGTTGGAGAGCATTTTTCCTCTGGCCCAAGCTTCACTTCTTTGTGTGAGATAAAAGAATAACGATCGAACATATAGTGCTCGATTTGACTGAGTATCAACGTTCTCAACATATGCCTCTCTTCTCTGCTACCTATGCATTGCATCCTGCAGTTATTTCACTGCGTGTGACGCCTGCAGGCAAAAAGACCATGGAACGAAAAGCATTTCTCAACGGACTATCTATTAGTTCGTTCACATAAATAAAAAAACCATCTCCAAGAGATGGTTTTTTTTGAAAGGTAGATGTCTTAGTTTCCTGTAGCAACAGCTGCCTCTGCAACAACTTCAACTGCTGCCTCTACAGCAGCACCTGTATCGGTTGTGCCAGATGCAACAGCAGCACCTGTATCAACCACTGCACCCGTTTCAACGGTTGCACCAGTATCAGTCGCAGGCTTATCGTTCTTGCCAGCATTTGGACTAACGTACCAGTTGGTATCCATACTATCAAGATAATCATCTATAGTTGGCCATGACA
This sequence comes from Candidatus Absconditabacterales bacterium, assembly GCA_041908765.1. Taxonomy (GTDB): domain Bacteria; phylum Patescibacteriota; class Gracilibacteria; order Absconditabacterales; family Absconditicoccaceae; genus CAYUST01. The sequence goes on along the minus strand of JAYREU010000006.1, from coordinate 14,295 downwards.
TAACGAGCAAAACTGCTGCGATACCAAACAAAATTACATACCAAGTGTTATTCATTGTCTCTTACAAAAAAAAGAATAAAATAGAAATGAGAAACGCGTGCACTATAGCTATTTTTCGCATAACTACAATGATAAAATTATACGTGTTTTTTAACTTCTCGTACGGCAACAAAATATTTGGCTTATTGAGCCATGTTATACAGCAGACAACGAGGAATATGTTTATGTTGCCGTTTTTTTATTTTGATGATATAATATATTTTCAAAAAAAGAACTTCATTGGTAAATGAGGTTCTTTCTTGAAAAGAGATGTCTGGTAGGTTATTAATTGCTTAGGGAACAATTAATGTTGTGGTGTCATAGTAGACTTCACCACCTTTGACGGAAATTGTAGCCCGAACTTCTTGTTTACCAGAAGGAACATAGTGTACCATGTTCTTACATTGATCATGTGAACAACCATATACTTCATTGTTGAAATGCCAGTCAATATGGGTGTATGCTACATCCTCATCGATACTAAACAAGACAGCGCTTCCCTTATCAGTACTAGGTTCATTCAAAACCTTTGTACGAATGAGATCGTCCTTTGGCATGGGAGTCGGTCCATAGTTTCCTACAACTTGGTCAGGTTGAGTCAAATTTGTGAGACTTGGTGTCTTGAGTTTTTTGAGTATAGCTTCAATCACTTCTACTAATGTGACGACATCAATATCGTATTGTATGAGCAACCAGTTTGCATTGAGTTTTTTGATGTTAGTAAGGAACGTACTAAGTTTAGCGTGTTGTTTGTCAGCAGAAAGTGGGGTGAGAGTAGTTGCGATATACTGATAGACTACAGGAAGATTACCTTTGAAAAAGGGAGCCAAGACATATTTGGGATTCTTGTGGAGTGTTGTGAGTGCATTGAAGTAGGGTGCAATTGCGGTACCTCACTTCCCTCCATTGACTCTCCCTGAGCGATATACTTTTCCATAATATGTTGGCTTAGTAGTGACAGGAGTAGTTGTGGTAGTAGCAATAGCCGTACCCGTACTGACGGTGCCTGTAGCTACACCTTCCTCGAGATGACAATTGTAATCGCATCCATCACCATTGACGTAGTTACCATCATCACATTCTTCTGACTCTACGAGTCTATTGTCGCCACAATAGTTACCTATATAGGCAGCTTGTGCCTGTGATCCCAACAAAAAAATTGCGCCAACACTACAAGAAACTGCTAGGTAGCTCCACAGCATCCATCTTAGTTTGTCTCACAATCAGAGCATGAAGCCCAATAGCAGTATGGTCATGGTAGTTTTGTTTGTGTATATAAAGTGATAGCCTGAATTTCCAAAAAAAACGAATTAGCATGATTTTTTTTTGGATTATTCAGTTAATCCAAACCTATTTTATTTCTAAAATGATTTGGATAACTAAAAAAATTATAAGCACATTTGCTTATTTGTCAAATTTTTGTCTACTTTTGTGTCTACTTACTCACCGATAAATACCTTTGCAGGTAAAATAACCTTTTGAGGATCAGTTTTGGTATAAATAAATCCATTTTGAGCAACTGCACAGATCTTCTGTTTGAGTGCTTCATCATCGGTAGGTTGTGTGGACAAGGGGATTTCACGCATGAGGTCGAGTTCTCCGCCGACGAGCGGGATATGTTCTTCTATCCCCAAACTTGCAAGTTCACTCATGATTTTTTGATAACTCATACGAATACCCTCTGCAAGGCTACTTTCTGCCAATTCTCCAGGAATGTGTTGTAATGTTTGCTGAAGTTGCATAATTCAGGGAAGTACCTTTTGAGCAACGATGACAAACGTATCATCTTTGAGCTGGGCGTTGGCAAGATTGGTTCTCTCGATCAGTGCATCCATATCCCATTTGAGACGAAGATAGTCAGATTGAGCTCTTTTGGTGATTTCTTGGCTTTCAGCAAGTTGTTTCTCAAGTGTTTGGATACGTTGGAGGAGTTCGTCGTTTTCATTTGCAGCTGTGGGAGTTGTTTCATCGATGGGAGTAGTTGCCTCCTCTGGGGTGGTAGTGTCTTTTGTCATAGGTATGTTGGTTTGTTAGTAAATACTATCGATCAATAGTGGTCACACCTGCGAGTATCTCAATGCCATGCTCAGTGCAGGCAATCGTATATTCTCGTTGTGCTCACAAGTCTCCTCCATGGGTATAGAGATTTCGTGGCACTCCTTGTTTCTCTATAAACGTCTCACTCGTCTGTGCGGTGATAGGCTCGAGAGCAACGACGAGACCTGGTTCTCGATACTGCTGACGGAGTTCGTGGTAGGGTCGATTGTAAATATAGGGACCTTCGTGGACACTGGTTCATACGCCGTGACCTGTGAGCTGTCTAATGACCGCACAACCGCGTTGCGTGAGCATATTATACACGGTTTCACCGAAAGGAAACATACTCTCCCCTATCACTATGGTTTTGATACCTGCGTCCAATGCTTCTTTGGTAGCCATGATAAGTTGGGTTGCCTGTGGATTGGTAGCTCGTCCTCCAATAACAACACTCACTGCAGAGTCTGCAATCATACCTTGATAGGTCACACCCGCATCTATTTTGAGGAGGTCTCCGGGCATGAGGATGGTTTCGTCGGGTATGCCATGGACGACGCAACTATTCACCGAGAGGCAGAGATTAGCTGGATAGCCCTGATAGCCCTTGAATGACCCCGTAAGCTGATGTGCTTGCAGGTAGTCCTCTGCTCGTTTTTCAAGCGTCAACAAAGCAACTCATGGCTGTGCTTGGTCAACCAACGCACGGAGCAAAATAGTCAAATGCTTGCCCGCATGACGGATGTGCTCCACTTGCTCTGCAGTTTTGTATATGATCTTTTTGGGCATAGTGCAACGGTAGTGAAGAAAAATCAATATTAGTGCGTTTGAGGCGTCTCTTGGAGTGCGTCAACTCTGAAGCCTGGAGTTTCCTCTCCAGGAGTTTGCAAGAGCGGAGCAAGTTGTGCTGGACTATAGGCAATTGACTTGAGCACTTTGCTATCACCTGCTCTCAATACGATATACTTGCCGTCCTTTTCTACGATACTACTCGCCATATTTTTTTCCGTAAGATACCATTTCGCAGTAGCTTCTGCTTCTTCGAGCGTAGTACATGCCTTGCTCATATTGGAGCGTTGTACCTCAGCAAAGAGTGCAGCAAATCTGTCTTGGAGCCCAAACGCCAATACTGCTCCACTCAGTACATATTGGAGATCCGTCAACGCATCAGCTACTTCGACGATATCCTTGTTTTGGATTGCCTCTGCCAACTCATTGAGCTCTTCTTGCAACAGGTTGATTCTCAAGTCACAGATATCTTGCGCTGGGATAGCAGGCATAGCACCGACATATGCACCAAATAATGCATGAAATGCGTGCACATCGTTGAGTGCTTGCGGTTCTGGAATAACTGTCGACATAATTTCATGCATTGATAAAACACTTTATTCAAATATAGGGAAATTGACATTGAGTGCAACCTCATCTATTATTTGGATATTTGTACATTTGTCATTTTGATTATTTGCATTACCCTTCGTCCAACTGCACCAATTGATCTCTAATCGAAGCAGCATCTTCGAATCTTCGCTCTTTGATAGCGAGGTCGAGCTGTTCTTTGAGACCCGTTTGAATGAGTTGTTTTTCTTTGGCGGTCATGCGTTTGAGTCTTTTGACTTTGCCACTTTTCACCAGCTCGTACTCCGTATGCTTTTGAATCATCTCGTCGGTTTTGACGACATCGAGATTTTTGATTTGAGAGATAGCTTTCTCTGGGGTGATACCGTGTTTTTGATTGTAGGCGTCTTGGGTGTGTCTTCTACGATAGGTTTCTCGCAATGATTTGACCATCGCATCGGTGAAATGCTCGGCATAGAGCACTACTTCACTGTGCGGATTTCTCGCTGCCCTACCGATATTTTGAATCAATGCGGTCGATGATCTCAAAAATCATTCATGGTCTGCATCGAGGATGGCAATAAATCCTACCTCAGGGAGGTCGATACCTTCTCTAAGCAAGTTGATACCTACGAGGATATCAATCGTTCAGGCTTTGAGTTTTTTGATGATCTCCCAACGGTCTATGGTGTCAATCTCACTGTGTAAATAAAAAGTTTTGTAGCCTTTGGTGAGCATGAAGTTGGTGATTTCCTCAGATGATTTTTTGGTCAACGTCAAAATCAGACACCTCTGTCCACGAGCAATTGCCAGATCGATATGCTCGAGCATGTGCTCTATAAATGAAGGTTGCATGTCTGTGGGCAGACTATCGCGTTGGAAAAAATCTTGGAGATGATTGTTCATAGTCGACTATTCTAATTGAAAGGAAGTAGGGTCGAGATCATAGAGTTCTTGATTGGCATACTGGTTGGAAGGATTGATATCCAAGACCATTTTGTAGGCGTCGATTGCTTTTTGTTTTTGGCCCATGGCTGCATAGCTCTGTGCTTTGTAGTACCATGCATTCTCATATGTGGGCTCAAGCGCAATTGCTACATCTAGGGTATCTAGTGCTTCTTGATATTTTTTGAGATCCAGTTGCGTAATGGCTTTATACACAATTGCATCTATATAGTCTGGATTGAGTTCTAAGGTCTTGTCAAAGAGACTGATTGCTTGCTGAGAGATATCTCAGGCACCTGAGGTATTTTCTGATTTTGCTTTGAATCACATATCACTCAGCACCGTTGCTTTGTTGTAGTAGTTGAGAAAGTCCGTCGCATCTTGGGCAATTGCTTGATCAAACAAGGGTAATGCTTCACTATATTTACCGAGATCTGCGAGGGCAACTGCTTTGTTGGAAAGCGCTTTGCCAAACTGTGGATCGGTCGTGAGTGCTTGATCATAGAGCTCGATTGCCTTTTCGTACTCCCCCATTTTGTAGTAGGTGAATCATTTGTTGTTGAGAGCAAACATATCAGTGGGAGACTCCTCGAGTGCTTGATCAAAAAACGTAAGTGCTTCTTCGTGTTTGCCGAGTTGACTAAGCGTCAATCCTTTGTCAGCCAATGCTTGGACATAGTTGCTGTCACGAGCTAATGCAGCATCATAACTGAGGAGTGCTTGTTCGTATTGACCGAGTGCATAGAGCGTGAGTCCTTTGTTGTAATGTGCCTCTTTGAGTCTATCACTTGCAGCGAGTGCAGCTTCAAATTTTGCCAATGCTTCAGTATACTTCCCTTCGTTGTACAAGGCAACTCATGCATCATTGAGCTTGCGTGAAGCTTCGTTGGCTGTACATCACGACAGCAAAAACAAACACGAGATACCTACGAGTAATTTCATACCGAACTGTTTCATGAAGCAACGGAAAAACTACTAAAAACTACTCATAAAGTAGTGGTTTAGAGCTGTTTTGCAATGAGAAAAGTGGACGTATAGGTTGTAGGTTATGCACGTATTTCATACGCATAACGTACGTGCTCATCTACGGTGATGATGCTCGTACTCCTCGTCCCGACGTTGTCTTCTACAATACACAAAGGATTGTGCACATCATAGATATGTGAAGACATAAACGTCTTCAATGATTCTGTAGTTGGTACAACACGTGTACTTTCTTGAGCTCGTTTGTCATGCCCATCGGCTGAATATAAGTTGGGAGAACTTAGAAAAAGTGATCACGTATGCGCTTGGTTCGTGAGTTGTTTCGTCTGGGTCTGTCGCGTGAAAACGGTATGTTGGAGTATGTTTTCTTGCATACCACCGATAGCAAAAATACATGATCTATAGGTTTCTCGAGGCAACTCTTGCTGTATCTTGGTAGTGAGTATCGAGAGATTATTTCATGCCGTACATCGCTCCATCACGCGCAAAGCCATCATGCCTCTCGTAGCAAAAGGTCCTGCTGTCCCTAGCGAAGGTGCATTGAGCAATACGGCATAGATTCAGTTTTCATGCACGGCAAGCCATGTCCCTCCTGAGACAAGATCTTTGACATACGAACATGTTCTTGCACTGTCTCTCGTGACTTCAATATCAGTTGCTCTGGTGATTTGCTCATCTCTGTTGGATCAGAGGAGATATCAGGTGGCAGTTGGGAGGGCGAGGAAGATACACATAAAAGGAACGTGAGCGAATAAACTATTTGTATAGTGGTTTTTCTGGGGAAGAAGACAAGAATAAATTTGATGATGACACAATACGTATCCTTGTTTCCAAAATTGTATGTCACACTTCTTTATGATCTTCTTATACCACTATAAAAATAGTCCCAAGTTTTTTAGAAATCATCTCCTATCATCATGGACGCAAGCTCTACTACTACGCCACAAACAAAAGAACTTATCATACAACTACGAGAAGAGCTACGAGAGGTTAATGATCTAGAAACTCTCCAATTGCTTGAAAAGTATGAAAGAAACGAACGCTCTCACAGTATTGACTTTTCTGAGTTTAGAAAGAAATATAGCATCTAGCTACTATGTCAATATCATTATACTACAATACTCTTGCAGTTACACAATAACTGCGTATTACCGTGGTGTAGAAAAAATTATTTATTAACAGTTCAAAAAAATTCTTATGTCAGGAGACACAGTAGAAACAACGGTTGTAGAAACCAAAGGTAGCAAAACAGGAAATAATTCAAAAACCACCAATGGCAATGGTCATGCAAAGCAGGAGGACAAAAAAGTGGCGATCTATGTCACGGATACCTCTGTGCATATCATAGCCTCAGAGGTTCCCAGAGGATTCAAAGACAATCCTGTGCGGACTCCTACGGTGGTCATTGACGAGCTCAATAATCTCAAAACGCACAAAGACGAAAACAAGGCCTATAAGGCACGTCAAGCGTTGAAGGAGATCAATGCATTGGTAGGGAATGAACCATTTGACTCGATTCCGGTACCGACTCCTGGAGGTGGAGATTTCATGTCATTGACTGACTATGATTTCAAACTCAAAGGGAATCCAACCTATCTGAGCACTAATGATTGTCTCATTTTGCGCGCAGCTTTGAAGTTGCAGGTCAAAAACCCTGACAAGCAAGTGATCTTGGTGTCACAAGATGTTGGATTGCGTGTGGAAGCTCAGGCAAATGGATTACATGCAGAGCCGTATCGTAATATTTCAGTTGATCTTTCTAAGATCTCTGATGGGATTCATACGTTTTCAACCACAGCAAGTGTGATTGAGAAGCTCAAACAAAAGCCAAAAGTACGTATCAAAGATTGTCCGACCTTAAAAGGAAAAATAAAATCTTTGTTGCCGAATCAATTAGTTCATTTGCAAAATCACCAGGATGCAGGATTATGGATCGTAGATCAGCAAGCTGAGTTTATGCGAAATATTCCTCATCAGTCGGTACTTGGTTTCCATGCGCGTGATTATCGCCAGGAAGCTGCCATACATCTCGCTATGTCACATATACCGTGTGTTGCGATTAGTGGTCCTATGGGATCAGGTAAAACATCAGCTGCGGTACACGCTGCGCTAGAATTAGTGCAGCAAGGAAGATACGAAAAAATCGTTCTCTTTCGTTCACTCTCAGCCTTGGGAGGAAAGGATGTTGGTTTTTTGCCGGGAAATTTACTCGAAAAAATTGAGCCCTATGCGGAAGGTATTTTGGGAGAGTTTCAAAACGTTCTCAAAAATAACCGACCCAAACATCTTATTCTCGAGCCAGAGCCTCAGGGTAAAAGCACAAATCAAAATCAAAATGGAAATGGAAAGACAGGGAAACCTGTAACTGGGAAACCTGTAACTGGGAAACCTGCTCTGTCCAATTACAAACGCAAACAAATAGAGATATCTGCAGCTGATGAAGCTAAAGAAAAACTCTTTACGGATTTACAGGACATCGTGAACAACAAACTTATTGTTGACACTGTCTCCTTGGTACAAGGTAAGAATCTTCGTAATAGTGTGATCATCGTAGATGATGCACAAAACTTTGACCTTACCGAGACAATTGGATACGCATCCAGGCTTGCTGAAGGATCTAAGCTGATTATCACCGGTGATCCCAAGCAGGTTGCGGATACTCGCTTCCTCAATGAAAACACAACTGGATTGGTCCACTTGATCAAGAACATGGCCGGGGATGAAACCTTCGGACACGTCACCTTGAAAGAGGTCTATCGATCTAAGTTTGTCAAAGCCTTGGTCAAACGACTAGGCTGTTAAAGGGTTAAGTATTGGTTTTTTGAGTTAATAATCTGTTTTGTTTGCCTCGTAGAGTTTACTCTGCGAGGTTTTTTTAAAAAGAAAAATACGGAGCGAGTCCGTATCTTTCGATTCTTTATTTGCAATATGTTTTTTATGCGCCCGTAGCTACTGACCCCGTCTCTGCTGCAGGAGCCGTAGCACCTGTTTCAGCCGCAGGAGCCTTAGCACCTGTATCAGCTGTACCTGTTTCTACCGCAGGAGCAACCTCAGCTGCAGGAGCATCTTTGGTAGCTGTACCATCCATTGCACAACCTGCTACTTCTGCCAATTTTTCCAATGTTTGTGTACCTGGATATTTGTTACCAGCTGCGTCGATCCACGTAGGAAATCCTTGGACACCTGCATCGATACAAGCTTGTCTCTGTTTGTCGCAATCTATATACGTAACCTTTGCGAACGCATCACCAAACATTCATTTCTGAGTCTTACAGTGACCACACCATTCAGTACCATACATTTTCAAGTTCATGTTGGTAAGACAAGTAGCGAAAGCTGTTTTGTCGCTACCAGCTGGAGCATCTGCAGTAGCTCCTGTTGCATTATTTGTGGGTGCTGTCTTGGTACAACCTGCAACAACGAGAACACCTGCACACAATGCGAATAATAACGCTTTATTCATAAGGTAACAAAATGATAATAAAATACGTCGCAAAAAAAGTGTTTTCTTTACGAACCTTTTGCATATACTGATTGTGAAGCTCTTTTCAAGACAGAAAAAGTGAGCATACATGATTATTTAAGGTGGATTCCAAGACGAATTTTTACTCAAGATCCTCTATAGATGCAGGTGTTAGCCACCAATAAACGTGCACATTTTGATTATACTATCGAAGACAAACTTACGGTTGGGATTGTGCTTTTTGGCTATGAAGTGAAATCTTGCAAACTTGGACAAGGACGTATTGCGGATGCGATTATCCGTATCGAGGACAATGATTTGTGGATACACAATATGGACATTCCCCTCTATACCAAAGCTTCACAAATCAGCTGATATCTCCCCAAAAGAAAAAGAAAACTGCTCGCCACCAAGCAACAAATCTTGAGATGGTATACCAAAACCCAAAAAGGGAACGCTACCCTCCTGCCCCTTGATCTCCATATCGACGCACGCAACCGCCTCAAACTTACGCTCTGACTCGGCGTACTCAACAAAAAATTTGATAAGAAAGCGAAGATCAAACAAAAAGATACCGACAAGATTGTCCAACAGGAGTTGAAACGTATAGGAAACTCATAAAAGCTCTTATTTTAGGATCAAAATGTATCTCATTTTAAGCTTTTCGTGTTATTTTATTAGTATGAGTTTCCTAAGGAACCTCGTCTTGAAGCCATTTTTATAACTTTACGTCCCATCACATACGATATCACAGATCCTTACGTTTGGATATTTTGCAGAGGTTCCTATGCGTGCATAGTAGTTTTATGAAAGTTCAAATACCTGTTCTCTCATGTCAGGATCGAGAAAAGTTAATTTCCAAGCAGTCAGTGCAATAGGTGCATTGGTCGGTTGTGCCCCATAGAGTGTATCACCTATGATGGGCAACCCTTGCTGAGAAAGATGATATCTTATCTGGTGCGTTCTTCAGGTGAGAATTTGCATCTGTATATCTACACTCTCGGGTGTGATTTTTTCGAATGAAAGAATTTTTGTGATACCTCTTTTTGGTGTGCCAGGATGAGGAATGCGCGCATGGACTAGTGCATCAATATAATAGGGTAAGGTGTGTTGGATCATATCGAGAAATGCCTCTCCTTCAGCACTTATTGCACAGCGAGCACGATAGTATTTTTGTAAAGGGACTGCCTCCTTTTCTGCGAGTGCGTGCATGGTCGACTTATGCATAAAAAGCTCCTTGAAATATGCTAAGCCACGTTCTGAGAGTGCGATAATCATAAATCCATCAGTATCTTTATCCAGTCTATGGATGAGTCCTGCTCTCGCTCGGCCACCAAGGCTGGGCATTCATTGCTTGTTGAGGTAGTGTCGCATACCTCCTACGACTGAGGGTGTTTGTAATTCTCGCAACGAAGTTGGATGACTCAGGACACCTTTGGGTTTGTAGATGACCGCATAGTCTGGTGTCTGCATACGGATATCAATGGGTCGTGCTGGCGTTTCGTCCAAAACACTTCCATCAATAAATCTGGTCAGTTCGTCTATGACAATCTGGTCTTGTGGTTGCAGGAGATAGGATTTTTTGATCTGTTGTTCACCCAGCTGAGGTTGCTTTTGTTTGATGACGCGAATACTTCCTCTTGCAATAAGATGATGAAAAAAGTTCCTTGTATAAGGATAGTTTTGCGTGAGCCATATATCAATTCTTTGTGGTCATGCTTGATAGGAGACAATTTCCATAGTGAAGAAAGAATGAAGATCTAGATGTGGAGGTAAGGGAGACATTGTTTGATAATAAGTTCTCTTTCGGAGAAGACACCATTTCCTTGGAGCAAGTTTTCGAGATGACCCATAATGATCATTTGCTGAGCGATAGGCAATGAAATACCTTTGGCAGTGAGGTAAAACAAATGATTACGATTGAGTCTTTGGATGGTAGCACCATGACTTGCAGAGACTTGGCTAGTATGGATATTGAGTTTGGGAATTGTATTGAGATGCGTTTTTTCCCCTAAGATAATATTTTCTTCAAGTAACCTTCACGCGCATCCATGTGTCTGTGGCGCAATGAAAATGTTCCCATCAATCTGCGCACTGCCTTCATCCATGAGAAAACTCAACAGATGAATATGCACAGTAGTATGATCATGGAGGAGGTCTGCATTGACGAAGAGCTGTGTTTCACTATGCGGTCTAGCAATCAAAAGTACTACAATACTCACCTCTCCACCAGGTGCTTGCGTGGTACACTCTATCTCTCGTTTTTGTTTACCTTCTCAGATGCCTATACAGCCATATCTCCCCTTACTCTGTTCGTGGAGATGAATGTGTTTGCTACCACTACTCCCCTGCATCCAATCAATATAATGAAAATCCGCACCTATGGTGAGGGGGGATCGATCGTTGGTTGCATAGAGAGACATAGTAGAGAATTAAGAATTGAGTGTAGTATGTTCTCCCCATGTGAAGGGGGAGTTAGAGGGGGTTTTACATCAGTTACAAAACCCCCCTGCGTCCCCCCTTGACAGGGGGGAAGTGGACGCGTGATTTACGCTCTCATCGTTGCACCAGACTGCTGTGCAAGAGAAACTACCTCTTGGAGTATAGCGTTGAATTGTTCACTCGTTCGTGTGCCATCTCCGAGCATAGTTAGACGAAGTGAGACGCTTTTCTTACCTGTGGGTATGGTAGCGCCTGCATAGATATCAAACAAATCTATAGCAGTTATGGCGGGGAAACGTTCTTTGACCACACTCGTGATATTACCAAGATTACTTTGGAGATCGACGAGTAAACTGATATCTTTAGTCACTAACTGATCTTGAAGTGTTGCGTAGGTATGTGGTGAGGTTTCCTGTTCGATGGACAGTGTCTCCTTGCACATACTGAGATTAATTTCTCGACCTACGACAGTACCTTGGCACGGATGTTCTTGCCCTCGTAGATGAAGGAGAAGTGCAGGATGAACAGTAAAGAGTTTTCCGACTTGAGTGTCGCCAATGTGATAGATGATTTGTTGAGCTGGATGTGCATAGGTTTCTTTGGTGGGTGTGCAAGTCCATGATGATCAAACAAGGAGTGTAAGAAGTTTTTCTATATGTCATTTTTGCGTCAAAAATGGATGGTCAATAGCATGTGTATGAGGTTGATTTGCTCGATAAACTAAGGCAATTTTTTGTTGCTCGGTGGGCGAAGTGGTCGTGTTTCGTGTCTTACCTATATCGAAGATGCTTCAGGTGGGTTGTTGATAGAGGTTTTTTTGCGCGTAGGTGAGCAAGTTTCGCAGCATTGTATCTTTGAGATAGAGCCATTCTGGACGAAGGCTATTCGCCATCTGAAAGAGGTGGTTAGTCGGGAGTCACAGTTGGGTGAGTTGATCGGTGTCATACCAAGGATAGGTTTCTAGTTGCGTTGCATGGCAAGTATGCATCATATATTTGATTGCTTTGTCAGCAAGTGCAATCTCAGTCATCGTAGGTTTGAAATCTACTACATCGGTGTACGTTTGTGCCTGGAGTGTATCATAGCCATGAATTCTTGCGATCTCTTCGAGGAGGTCTGCTGTGTGGAGACAGTCTTTGGGAGATCTCCAAATAGGTGCTTGGGCTCGATCATCTCCGAGAGTAAATCCTAATTGATGCAGAATAGTATCTCAGATGCTCTCTGCATCTTGGGGCTGATTGGTACCTCGGAGGAGTTCTCCAATACGTTTTCTCTCATAAGGGAGACGAGGCATAGCAGTAGTTGCATTACTGTCCGCTCGCCATGTAATTCCCCCAAACGTTACCGTTTTGGTTTGATCAACGTACGACAACGTATCCATGAGATGAGGAATCATCGCCAAAGAAAACAAAGGATTGATCATTTTTTCAAATCTTAGTTCTGCATCGGTTCTGAGGCCTAGTCTCGTCCCTGTTCTTCTGACGGTGACAGGGTCAAAATTCGCAATCTCTACCACGATTGTAGTAGTGCTTGAGCTCACTGCAGTACGTTCACCTCCTATTATTCCTGCCAGAGCGATGACGCCTTTGGTGTCTGCAATAACAATATCAGAAGGGAGGAGAGAGTGTTCTTTGCCATGGAGATCAACAAAGGTTTCCCCTGCATGTGCCTGTCTCACAATGATATCACCTTGTATGGTCACTGCATCAAAACAATGTATTGGTTGACCAGTGAGATACATAAACAAATTTGAAAAATCTACCCAATTATTTTTGGGAGTTATATCGAGATCGTATAAAAGTGTCCTAATGTAGAGGTCAGATCTTTGCACGGTCACTGCGTTGAGATCAATCGTGCCATATGCACGAACATGATCAGACTGTATCTGTATATTTCTAGATGACTTGGTCATATGCTCTAGGAGTGTGAGGCAGTTCGTACTCGTGAGTTGGTCGCGTACATGTGTCAAATTTGTGTAGTGCGTACTAGTGCCAAATATTGCATATAATTCGTTTGCGAGTCATAGATGACCAAACAAATCAGGTCTGTGGGTGATAGTTTTATTCTCGACTTCTACCATCCAATTTTCGAGCCGGGGATATTTTTCTTTGAGGGGGAGACCGAGGTCATCATCAGTTATATCATGCATATCAGGAAGCTGATCATCTGGTCACACCACATGAGTAGCCGGATATTGCAAGATCCAGATCCAGTGCTGATCAGTATCTTCGGGAATGCCTAGTTCATTTTTTGAACAAATCATACCGTTGCTTTCGAGGCCTCTCATCATACGCGGTGCAATACTGAGATTGATTGCGGGCAGGTGGCACCCAGGAAGTGCAACAGCCACATAGGCATCTAGAAGGGCATTTTCTCCTCCTGTGCAAATTTGAAAAATCCCTGCTTTGCCACAATCCAACTTGCATACAAAAAGCTTGTCTGCATCTGGATGACGACCAATCTCGATGATTTTCCCCAAGACGACGAGTTCAGGAATCTCTCTCATCGTCCACTCCTCTACTTCGCAGGACTTGAGCGTAATGGCCTGAATAATCTCCTCATGGGGAAGATGGACAGAGAGATATCTTTTGAGTAAGGTATTACTATAACGCATGGTACACCTATGACATAAAACCGCTGATAAGATACCCAAATAGGCTCACTTTGCAAGGAAATAAACTCCTCTCCCTCATGTTTTGTATAAATATTTCTTATTGATATTGAAAAAATGTCAATAATTACTATAGTCTCTGTCTTGATCATATTCTGCTCTGCATGGAAAAAATTCCTACTCCCAAAAGTATTTCCCAATATATACCTCGTTTCAGAACGTTGTGCAAGATAGGTGCAACAACACTCGCATTGGCGAGTGCTTTTTCATATGCTAAAATGGCACATCAAAGGACTCAGGAGAATACACAGCAAGAAATTGAGCAGAAGGCTAGCGTTCTGCACGGAACCCTGTTCGAACCCGAGGTAACTCGTCCGGTGAAGACCCTTGACTTGCCCCTCGGAGGCCCGCGAGGTGTTCGAACTGCGCTTGAAGCGCT
>JAYREU010000005.1:0-8038 GCA_041908765.1 Candidatus Absconditabacterales bacterium | reverse complement strand
ATCAACCATGGTTCTTCATGGTTTTGGGAAAAATAACTATTGCATCCATGCTCTTCACCTTTGGACTAGATGTACTCGTTGCGCAGCAATTATCAGATTTGCCTCGCGCATTTGTCACCGTCCAGCAAAGTCTGTGGTTGGCTGGCAAACACGTGCTCTTGGCGTACGGTATTTTGTTTCTCTACACGTTTCGTCACCTTGTACATCATACCAAGAGAAAGGGGGGCTATTATTACATTGTCCAACGATTACCTGCTCCCAAAGAGCAATCTCAAGAATTATCGTAGTCTCAAACGTGAGACTATAACCAGTAAACATCTCCGCATTCGGAGATGTTTTTTCTTATTTCTGATTTAGGAACTTATTGAAATCTTCAATGCCTGAGAAATCCATAAACACTGAGGCAAATCTTACATAGGCTACTTCATCTTCTTGCTTGAGTGCTTCGAGGACATCTGCACCAATTTGCGTCGAGGGGATTTCTTTGCTGAGTGCAGATCGCTTGGTCTCTAGACCAGAAATAAGTTCCTCGATGCGTTCGAGACTGACTTGCTTTTTGCCGAATGCGATGATGAGTGCTCTCTTGAGTTTGTCTCTATCATAGACTTCTTTGGAACCATCTTTCTTGATCACCAAGAAATCAGTAATAGCAATTTTTTCAAAGGTCGTGAACCTATGCTCACAATATTCGCATGATCTTCTTCTTCTAATACCCTTACCATCATCGATAACTCTCGAATCAAGTACTTTGGTTTCACCATTTCCACATGCAGGACATTTCATTCGGAAAGAAAAAAGAAATAAATATTATTTCGGCAATAAATATCTTTTGTTGTAATAACTAATTGCTTTGAGATATCATCTCAATCGTACTATATCTTCACCTGCACTTTCTATGGATAATTGCTCCTCATTGTACTGCTCACTATAGCGCAATCGATTGTTGGCGCCTACATTGAAGAACCCCTTGTTGTCATCTAGGCTTATCCACTGCGTCAATAGAGGATGATATCTGATGGCCATATGTTCAATGACCGCATTGATACTAGCAAAATGGTGCTCAGAAATATTGAGCACATCGAGGACGTATATTTTTTTGAGCGCGGTTAGTTTGTAGGAAACTCATGCAGTCGTCTCTTGCGTCAATAAATAGGTATAATACAACAAATACCCAAACAACGTTTCTCTCAAGCCAGCTATGATTCCCAAAATACTCATATCTCCATACGTATCACTCAAGTTGACGTCATTCTTCTCAAACAATCCTATAGTCTCCCACCACAACCACAAGTCTACTGTGTATAAGTTTTCCTTGAGATGCACGCAATCTTGCTTCGTCAAACGATTGCAGACCGTCGGCAAAAAGTGTGGCATCGCTACCAGTTGTTGGGCAACAGGACTATATACCTGCGTCAACAACGCTTTGTTTCCCAATTTCATGACGCGTGAAATATCACGTCCGAGCATATTTTTGAACATCGTGAGAATCGCGGGGTTGGATACATGGACTCTCATCGTCTTCGCATTTATATCCTGCATGATCGTATTGATGAAATTTTCATCAAACAATTTGAGGATAAACATATTTGAATAGACTTCCTTGAAGGTAGATTTACTTGGCAAGTAGAATTTTTCGCGTCACGCTTTGACGTTTTCGAAAGCATACTTATAATAAAACACATTCTTGCTATAATGATACAACAACGCACCATAATAGTACAATGCATCCTGCTTGATCATCTGCAATTCATGATCACCCAACAGCTCATCTACCAAGGGTTTGCGAAATAATCTCATGGCGAAATTGTCACCTCTCCCTACTCGCATCCCTCCCAAAAAGGTCACATAAAAATTCATTAATTTCTCAACCAAAAGTGATTCTTTCCTGAGGATGTCTGGCATCTTCACATTATCCAGTGAGTCTGTTTCACCGATGGTAGACATAAAGGTATCTATCTCCTTGGAGGTTTCATAGTCTTGTTTGAGTCTAAATTTATGTGCCGTGAGTTGCTGGAGTCCGCGGAAAAAGTTAGCCTTATACAGTCTATAGTCACAAATGTAATGTACGAAATCCTCAAATTGTTTTTCATCTTTGAGAAAACTAAACATATATCCATCCAAACGTTCTTTGTCATAAAGTTGGCTTACTATGGTCTCCACGACAAGTGGAATATCACGTTCTTGAAACAAATATCTGATGATCACATCTGCAGGGAAGATCAATTGGAGCAAATCTTGATCGACATCACTAAACTCTGGATCTCTCGTTGCTGATGCGGACTGTGTGATAAATGTTTGCGCTGATGCTTTGAAGGTGCCTTTTTTGAGTTCATCATAGAGTAACCATTGATACAATTCTTTCTCGCTGATATTGGATGCATGAAAAACACCATTGAGTCTTTTGTAGCAGACAAACAACATGAAAAATACGTGAATACATTGTTGGAGGAGGACTGTTCTGATTGCTTTGCGTTGTTTACGTGATTCGATACCGTACTGCTGAAGCGTCAAATCATAGAAGTTGAAAAACACTTCTATAAACCACGCATAGGTTGCTTCTTTGTCTTTGGAGGGAAATACTTTGATTCTCGCCGTGAAAACAAACGTAAGCAAATACACACTCGTCAAAAAGCTCATGAAATATTTTTTGGGAAACTTAGCAAAGCTTTCTTTGACATAAATACTCACAATCAACGTAATGGCAGTTGCAATATTTGCGGGTGAATAAAATGGCCAACCATTGAGATTTGCAACGGCATGATACGCATAGTAGTTGTCCGCTTCTTTGACCGGCAAGGCAGGCTGATCTCAGAATCCAATTTTGACCTCAAAAGGATCTAGTCCAATATCAAATAAATTGAGCTTATAGTTTTCAACGATCTTTCTCGTAATCACCGAAAAAAACTGTCTCGGTGAAATAAAGGAGACAAACATACGTAAAGGATGCATACTATTGGAGACAATCTCCTGTGGGAAGAGTGCCACCAACAGCTGACGGAAGAGCTTCATGAGGAGAGGGTTGAAAATGAGTAGTCCCCCCTTGGTAAAGGGGGTGGCGAGTGTAACGAGCCGGGGGATTTGCTTTCATAATCCCCCGCCCTTTTATCCCCTTTAGGGGGCTTCGGGGCACCCCCTTTCACCCTGCGGGCACTTCGCTAAAAGGGGGAACATCCTTTTTCTTACTTATGTTCCATCTTGATCTTGCTAATTTCATAGGTGATATGAGCTATCTTGGCTTTGACCTCATCCATCTTTTTCTTCTTTTCTTCTACCACTTCCTTGGGAGCTCTTACCATGAAATCACCTGAGAGCATACCTCTCATTCTTTGCAAGAATTGTTCTTCTTCTGCTAGTTGCTTCTCAAGATCAGCAAGCTCTTGTTTTCGATCTTTTTGTTTGATACCTTGTATACCTAGCTTGATATCCATCAACAAAGCAACCGTCCATTGATTATCCATCTCTGAGGTAGCATTGAAATACACAATTTCACGCACACGGACGATATCACTAATCAGTTGTTTGTGTTCCTCGATCAAATCATGGATATCTTCATTCGCTTGAATACCAATCACTACTTCCTCGTGTGGTTTATCAGTTGCTTGTGTCTTGAGTGTTCTCCATTGAGAAATCAGTTCCATCAACAAGTTGATCTTGTAGTTCTTGTCTCCAATGGGTAAATCAACTGGCCAACTACTCGCTATGAGTTTCCCTTCGAAATGCATCAACTGTCGGAGTTTTTCACTCACGAACGGTAAGAATGGATGCAACATCTTGAAGAATGTCCCCAACGCGTACAAAGATACCTTGTGGGTGTACGCAGAAGGTTGGAGTTTACTAATTTCAATATACCAATCACAGAACTCATGCCAGACGAGATTGACAGCTTCTTGTAATGCTTCTCACAACATAAACTTGGAGAGATATTTGTTGATTTGTGCTAACGTATCATTGATCTTGTTGATCATCCACATATCATACTCATTGAGCTTCTTTTTGTTCTTGAGGATGTCTTCGTATACATCATCATAACTCATGGTGTGATCTTGGACACCATCGGCTTGCATAGCTACGAACCTCGTAGCGTTCCACAATTTGTTGATAGATCTCCATACATACTCTACTTTTTTGTCGGTAAACTTCTGATCATTGCCAGGAGTATTTCCCAGCAACAAAGCACCTCTCAAGGCATCTGCGCCATATTTTTCGAGCAGAATCATAGGATCTACGACATTGCCAATAGATTTAGACATTTTTTTCCCTTGTTCGTCTCTCACCAATCCATGCAGATAAATGTGATGAAAAGGGAGTTGATTGGTCTGCTCTACACTCATCAGCATCATTCTAATTACTCGGAAGAAAATGATATCATATCCCGTCTCGAGCATCGTCATTGGGAAAAGTTCTTTGAAATCTGGTGTTTCCTCGGGCCAACCCAGGACACTCATCGGCCACAATGCAGAAGAAAACCACGTATCCAAAACATCCTCATCTTGATGAAGGTTTGTTTGGACGCCACCGACATAATAATCAAATCTATATTTGTCCCCTGCTCTCGTAATATTGCAGGTTTGGTGAAGCATATCTACCAACGCTTCGCCTGCCTTGATAATCGCTTGGGGAGTATCATCAATCTGCGCGAAAATTTCTTGGAGATTATCTAGTTCTTTTTGACCTGCGCTTGTTGTTGCTTGTGCTTGATAGAGTTTGATATAGACTTCAAACAATTTACCTTCCTGAGGAGTCAATGAAGGCTGACTCAACTGCTCGATCAACTGCTCGATAGTAAATAAGGTCTGTAAACGTCCATCTGCTATCAGATTGAAAATGATGCGTGCCAAATATTGCCACTTCCCTGATTTTGGATTCACAACATTGCTATCATCGAATGCGTGCATAGTCCCATCCTCTGCATACCAAACAGGAATTCTATGACCCCATCGCAACTGTCTAGAAATACATCGAGGATTGATTTGCTCAAGCCATCACGTAAATATCTTGCCGAATCTATCTGGATAGACAGTCACCTCTTTCTCTTCTATTGCTTGCATAATACGCTGCGCAGCAGGAGCAACTTCCATAAACCACTGATGCGAAAGCAATGGTTGAATCTTATCTCCTGTTCTTTCACAAAATGGTACCGTATGTACATGATTTTCAATTTTTTCTAAATTACCAATTTCTTTGATATAGTGAATCACGTTGTCATAAAACTCATTCAGTTCTTTACCAGCAAATTCTTCCCCTGCTCGTTCTGTGAAGAAGTTATGTTTGTCAAACGCAAAACGATCCATAGGTAAATTGTGTCTTTGTCCAACTGCGAAATCATTCGCATCGTGGGTTGGCGTAATTTTGAGTGCTCAAGTACCAAAATCCATCGCAACGGATTCATCTGCAATGACGGGAATAGGTCTATTCACGATCGGTATCAGTACTTGCTTGCCAATAAATTTTTTATATCTCCTGTCTTTGGGATGCACTGCTATCGCCACATCAGCAAAAATAGTTTCGGGGCGAGTCGTTGCAATAGTGATGCTGTCTCCTTTGCCTTCGATAAAATATCTGATATAATACAGTTTGGATTCTACTTCTTTGTATTCTACTTCGAGATCAGATACGACTGTCTGTGCACCTGGTGATCGATTCACCAAATATGCTCACTTGGTGATTTTACCAGAGGTATATAAATTGATAAATGCTTTTCTCACCGCACGACTCAATTTTTCTGAAAGCGTAAACTGCTCTCTGCTCCAGTCGCACGACGACCCCATACGTTTGGTTTGATCAATAATGGTGCCTCTAGAAGATCTTACCCAATCCCACACATGGTGTAAAAACTTTTCTCTCCCGAGGTCAAGTCTTTTGAGTTTTTTCTTGGCTAATTGTTTCTCAACAACAACTTGTGTTGCAATACCTGCATGATCTGTCCCTGGCACCCGCAAGACACGTTGACCTAGCATGCGACGATGTCTCACCATCGCGTCTTCTACCGCCAACATCAATGCATGTCACAAATGCAAAACACCGGTCACATTCGGAGGTGGCATAGGAATGACAAACTGCTCTTGGGTATCTCAACGTTTGCGCTTGGGAATCGAAAATGCGTCATCTGCAAGCCACTCTTGGTAGAGTGAAGCTTCGAATTCGTGGTCGTATTTTTTGGGAAAATAGTGACTCATCGGGTACACAATACAATAAAACACATATGCAACTACCGCTGAGGGTAAAGTTTTCAATTGCTTTTTCAAGACCGATTGCTATCCATACAAGTACGTTAGACTGCTTGAGAAGCCGGATATAGATTATCAGAACATATTTCAAAAATAAGTCAAATATTCTTTGCAGAGTCTGTGTTTCATCACCTCTCACAACATGACTACTCACTCATCATCTCCTTCCTCATATCATGTGTGAACTTTAGCCCTCATAGCTTGCGTGGTGACGTGATTGGTTGCGGTAACGCTGTGATGAACTCCTCTCGTACTTGACGAACCGTTTCCAAAAACCACCACCAGTATACCTACGGAAAACATTCCCCTCACGCCAGCATCACTCCAATCAGCACATAATCTTGCAGTCACCTGGCTCACCTCCAATCTCAAAGAAAACGGCAGTTTCTACTATCAATTTTCACCCGCCTCACAAACCTATACAACTACCAACAATGATATTCGTCAGCTGATGGCTTCTAGACTACTTGCTGAGCTAGCCAATGAAGATCCATCACTCCTTCCTCTCCATCAAAAAAATCTCGCCTATGCCCTGAGAGCACTCTACAAAGATCACGGGACAGAAGCAAGTGTCGAACTTGCCAACAAATCCAAACTCTGAGGTATCGCGATGCTCTTGAGAACCTTTGTAGCAAGCCCTTACTTCGAACAGTATAGTGGTCATGCGGAGAAACTAGCCAACGCAATTCTCTCTCTACAAAAGCCAGATGGCTCGTTTCATGCCTGGTACAAAGCACCCACCTACAAATATGACGAAGATTATTTGCTGACCTTTTATTCGGGCGAAGGTATTTTGGCATTGCTTGAATACTATCTCAAAACCAAAAACATTAAACGACGTGACATAGCACTGCTCTCCCAAGATTATTATCTCCAAGCATATGTCGAACACATCGAAGAAAATTACTATCCTGCCTATGTGCCTCGACATACGATCTCTTTGTATCATGCCTATCAGATCACCCAAGAAAAAAAATATGCTGATGCAATATTTTTACTCAACGATAAACTGATCGATGAAATGTTACATACCGATACTACTACACCACACTACTTGTGAAGATTTTATAATCCACAATTCCCCCAGTATGGCTCTCCGCATAGCGCATCTGATGGCGTCTTTTTGGAATGACTCGTCTACGCATATCGTTTGGCCAAAGAGCTTGGTGATACCTCGCATATCACCAAATACAAAGATGCAATTCTCTTAGCTGCACACAACCTCATGCGTTTACAATACGGCAAAAAAACTCCAACAACTCTAGCATGAGCAATCCGTATCAGTCACAAAAATCCAGACATTCGCATCGACACCACCCAACACATGATCGATGCATTCCACGTCCTACTTGCCACCGACATCGTTACTCAATAATACCAACTTGCAAACATAAAGGAAACTTTCATACCAACAAAATACCGATGTATTCGAGTAAGAAACTTAAAGAACGTAGTGATGTAAAGTTTCAATACGAGAATCAATCGGTATAAGTTTGTCTACCAATCCCAAGCTCTTTTCATAAAATACCCTTACTCTTTTATTTGTATCTCAGCCACGTGACTGCTCGTCGCCTTGCCTATCTCCTCATACTTCAAATCTGCCTATTGTGTATAGGTGGAGGAGTTTTGGTACGTCACGCATTTGCAGATACACAACCGACCACCGCACCTCTCGTATTTGTCGTCACACACGATGCTCAATTGGTTGCCTCAAATCAGCTCAGTACGCTCTATGCACTCATAGCCGACACACTTTCCTCTCGCACGATCAGTGCACCTGTAGGAATCATTCGCGCAAGCGATGAGCCACT
>JAYREU010000004.1:0-14491 GCA_041908765.1 Candidatus Absconditabacterales bacterium | reverse complement strand
GTTATGCATAACCTTGAGTATGAGGTTACTGTGAACGATTTTGATATAATGGTAAATATGCTAATACAACTAGGTTTTAAGAAGTATTGAGAATCGACAAAACAAAGAATGGCATATAAATTAGGTAATATTATCTATGATTTTGATAAGCTTGAAAATATCCCATGGTTTGTTGAGATAGAATCAGATAATGAGAAAGATCTAGAAGAATGAGTTAAGAAAATTTGATATAATCTTAGTGACTGAAATACCTTAACGGAAAGACAAGTTAAAGAGCATTATTGAGTAGCATAGAAGTAAAGTATCTTATATAGCGAATTTCTATATTTAAATTACTTTATGGTATTCGGAAGCTCATAAGTCTGAGCACTACACACAAGCAGCTACACCTCTAACTCCATAATAACTGCAGCATGGTCACTGAGGCAATCAATGAGACACTGACCGTCAACCTTGCATCATATGCTTTTGCTTTGTAGCTCATCTGAAATGAAAATATGATCTATTTGATCTACGATTCATCATCTTGAGTGGCGAAAGGTGGCAGTATATCAGTTGTACTTTACAATACACTCTTGTAATCACAAATCTTGCATGCGCTCAATACTATGTTGGTTACCACTTCATCATTTTTTCTTTTTATCAAAACTAGCAGATAAGTTGAAATCTCCTCATATCAATCGTAGTCATTGAGAAATATTTTTCTGTTTTAATGAATACCATAGAATATCACTTATATAGACATCGGGGTTATTTCTCGAACGAATGAAATCAGTATCTACCAGTTTCATCCTTTCTTTGTTGATGGGTCGTGCGGGACTATATACCAAAACAATGTTGAGTTTTTCACTATCACTCAACATAACTTCATATCAAAAAATGTTGTTTCTATAACGGTGTAGTTCTTGAGAAACTCGTTCGATATCCGCTTCTAAGGCTATCTCTTGTCAGAGAGGATATTTTGAAGCAAGTATATTATGAAACTTTTGCAAATTTCATTCTTTCGTCACGGGCGTCCTCTTTATAATAAAGGGGAATATACTTCAAAAATCATCGGGCATTTCTCCCACCTCTTGTAATAAAATAACATCTACGTGTTGTAATTTGATATAATCCCATACACGAGATGTTCTTGTTGCACGCTTACAGTTTCGTGATAATATTTTCATTATGCACAACGAAAAAACTTTAAAATATTCAATATATTGCGAGAGCAGTATAGTACACTGATTACAAATTACTATACCATGAAACACCAGGTCAATACGCATATTCACGGTTTTCTCTCTTTCTCAATAAAAAAAGCAGGGGATTCCCCTGCTTCAAAACATTATTTTTTATACTCTTTACTTTAACGCCAGTAGTCGTCTGCTACCGACTGTGCGCGCAAGAGATAAATCACAAAGTGCTTATCCTCTTTGGATTGTAGAGCATCACACAATATCTGTGCGAGTTCTGTATCTTGCTGTTTGGTGATCGACACGTTTTTGTACACGGCCTCGATCGACCGTATCGCATTCCATGCATGCTCGTAGCGCACGGACTGGGTGTCCTGGCACTGATCCGCAATCTGCGAAATTTTTTTCAGAGCCTTACTGGTTTTTGCAGATACATACTGTTCCTGTGCAGTGACGAAATTCGTCAAACAAACAAGCACGATGATATACATTATTTTTTTCATATTCGTTCATTTTTTTTCACTTCTTCCAAAGAAATTTTAAATTCTTCGCGGATGTCGTCTTTCACTAATATGACTGATATCTCATCACCAAACGAAGCATAGGAACCACCCATTTCATAGCAGTTCTGCTTGGCATAGGTTTTTGCATATCCCCATAGCTCGGAAATCTCTGTGATTCCTTGCTTTTGAAGATGCACAAGCATTGCTGGTTTGAAACTTTTTTCCGCAATGACGCCATCAGAAGTTGGAGGAATCACTTGTTGTTTTTCTTCCTTCAACATTTCATTACTTGTTGTTGGTTCTGTTCTGATTTCTGGCATGGAAGGATCTATGTAACCATGTGCTATATCAGATATTTCTTGTGGCTGATCACTTTTGTCTACTTGTACGCCAAGAGTGTAGTAGCGCTTCATAGTGGCTATAGTTAGTGCTCCTACGAAGATAACAATACTCCATACCACGATAGGCAATTGCAATAAAGGAAATAAACATATCCCTATGATTGCGATCAGTAAAAGCAACGCAATGGTTGCTACAACATTCTTTTTCATATACTTTTTTTTAATGATGACGAAATGTGAACAATATACATAATATAGCACTATTGTCAATAACAAAATAACAAAGCATCATTCGTCTGTGAGTTGTCAAGCCTTGGAATAGGTGAGAACCCCTATTTTTGGACGCATACAACAACTTTTGCTATACTTGGATTGTTCAGCACGTTTCACCCTTACCTTGCCAACGTTCATGCATTTGCGGAGGAGAATAGCAGTATTTATTTTGATGACTACACTCGTGACTCAACGAGTGCGTTTTCCTGATACGGTCGTTTGGGCTGAGGGTGAAGAATTGTTTGATGTGGCAGATGCTCAACTGGAGAATATTACTTTGTATGATGCTGAAGAAGAAATAACAAATGAACCTGAAATAATCGAAGAGGAGATACCTTCTGAAGTAACACCTTCAGATGAAGTGCCTGTAGAGGAATTTATTCCATGATCTGAGGAGCTTCCATCAGAACCTATTGATGATGAGCCTATACCAGACACACTAGAACTTACCGATCCAGAAGTCATTACTGAGGAGCAAGCATGAACGATAGATGAAATAGGTGTAGATGATTCAACGCAAGATAATGAACTCCCCATCGTAGAGGAAGAAGTCGTTGACGAGCATGATTCCCCATGATCATCCAACTCTCCGACTGTTGAAAAAGTACAAACAGCAACGCTCTATGAACCCGTCGAATGAGAAGCCATAAACGATCCTTCCGCAGAAGCATATCTCGAAACGGCATTCAATATAATCTCACAAGAAATTACCGTAACTATGCCTGTCGATCTTGAAATCCAAACCGCAGGAGGTGAAATCATTACCAAAGAAACGCTTGAGTTGGTCCCAGATTTGTGACCGGCTGAAGTCGTGCAAGAGCAATTATTATCAGCACAATGAAATGCGGGTGAAATGGCAGAACAAGAGATTGAGCCTGATATTGAAGAAGATGCCCTCTTTGGGGCGAGTGCAATAGACGAATATATTGCTGAGGCAGAAACTCCTCCAGATGAACTCCAACCAGCGCAAAAGTATGAGAAATGATCTCCTCGGTCGACAAGTTTTGAATTTGGTCTCAGTGGTGAACATCTTCTTTTTTCTGATCCGGTGATGATCGAATATGCTATGCCGTTCCCTGATGGTACCAAAGTAGAAGTCAGCGCATATCATGTAGGCGATAATGCAGTTGGAGATGAGTGAGTGTCTACCCAAGCAGGAGCAGATTGTGCAGAGGGTGATACGACATTACCAGGAAATGTCGCAGTCGTGATGTGAGGCAGAGCAAGATTTTATACGTGTGGTGCCTCTACTTTTTTCTTCACGTATACGGGCGGTGCAAATACGGGAAATTTTGTAGATAATGGTACCTTGCCAAAGACTGTCACGATTACTACCTGAGATGTGGGTACATGATTCACTATTCAAAAACTTATTGTTATTCTCGATTTTCAACCTATTGATTCAGAGAATCCTTTGGTGTACTGAACTACCAACGCTTACTCTTCAGAAAAATCATTTACTATCACTTCGCCCGGTGGAACTACTAGGACTCTAGTAGCAGCTGGTGGCTATACCAACGATGGACCAGCGGTCAAAGTGAGAGCAATATTTGATGATCAAGCGACAGGTGGTATTGGGGCGCTACCTGCGACAGGCACTTTTTTGCCCAATCAAACATTGAGTGTCTATAGTGGAGTAAATCCCATTGGTACATGGACGCTTACCATGTGAGATAATGCTGCACAAGATGGTGTGATCTTGTGGTGATTTCAACTACAGATGGCAAATGTATGATGCGGAGATGGTACAACACTGAGTGGTGAGGCATGTGATGATGGCAATAATACCAATGGTGATGGCTGTAGTTTGAGTTGTACGATTGAACCAGGATACACGTGTACTAGGGCTTCACCATCAATATGTACTGCTACCCCTTCAGCTACATGACTCCGTGTACATTATGATGGAAGCATGTCTTGAACACGTTTTTTGGATATTTCTTGAAGTGGTCATCATGCAACAGGATTCAATGGCGTATTTACGGGTACACTCAATGGAGAAACAATTATTTGTTTTGATGGAGTCAATGATTATGTCCAATTAAGGACGTGACTTAGTCTCTCATATCCATTTACTACTTCGACTTGGGTAAGAACATCTAGTATTGCTATAAATGGTGGTATTCTCTCTCTTGCTCAATCTACTGCTACCAATGTAATGTATAATATTGAGCACAATAACGCTACTCCGAGAGTCAAAACACAGAACACCGTAGCGCGTCTTGCAAACGGTACGAGTGCTATGACTACAACATGACGGTTCCTGATTACAGCGGTGTATAATACCAACACAGATAGGGATATTTATGTGAATGGTATATATGAGTGACAAAATACCAACAATGTGGCTTACAATGCAGCAGTGAATAGACTAGAGCTTGGAAGATTCGCGGATAGTACTCCCTCCAACTATTTCACATGATGTATCGATGATGTTCGTGTCTACAAAAATGCGCTTAGCTCGGGACAGATATATGATCTCTATGCCAGACCTGCTACTATGACTACTTCTACGGTGACCAGTTCTTCTCCTGAATTGACAGGAACCATGCTCGGTCCACTTGATCGTATTAGATTGACTATTAGTGGTACTAATTATACATGAGCAAATCTAGGTAATGGGACATGGATGTTGACGGGCGGGCAAATCACTCCCGCATTGAGCAGTGGAACCTACACCGTGACTATGCTAGTTACCAATCCATACAACAGAGCAGTCACCTATACGGGCTATTTCATCTATTCACCACCCACGAGTACCGGATCTGTTTCTATTTCCTCAACGGGCAATATTGCTTTCCCGGATATGACGGTAGAAAATTATTTCCAAACAGGGAATGTGAATTCATCTGACTATTTGACGGTCACAGATACCCTCTGATCTACGAGTGGCTATTATACCACCTTACAAATTACGCAGCTTTCTTGAATCTATACAACTATCCCTACGAGTAGAATAGCGCGACAGGCGACGGGAGTAGTACTCATTTCGGGCAGTGCAAATCCGTATGTGACATTATGATCTGCTTTCACAAGTTTTAGTTATGCAACAGGCACTGCTACCTTTCTCAAGAGAGACCTTTGAACGGGCGCAGGTATTTATGGAACATATGGTACTATTCTTCAATTGCGTGTAGATATTCCCGCATATAGTACACCAGATATTTATTCTGGTACACTGACCTATACGTTGTTTGAGAATTAAGAAACGAGAATTAAGAAACGAGAATTAAGAATTAAGATTTAAGACACAAGCCGCAACAAATAAAACATAAAAAACACAAGTGAGATGTTTCTTATCTCGCCCTACCCGTTGCATCTTCCTTTCTTTTTCATAGAGTATGAGTTCTTCATACTTTTCTCGCCTTGATGCACGTGTCAACGAAAACAAAGTTACTCGTACATATTGCCCTCCTGCTCGATGTCATTTCTATAGGTATCTATATTCCTGCTATTGAGAAATTAATTGATCGATATGCAGTATCACCTAGTTGGATCAGTATCGGCCTGTCTGTGTATGCACTGTGTGCATTTTTTTCAACACCACTGCTAGGACAACTATCTGATAAGTATGGAAGAAAGCGACTTTTGATTGCATGTATTTTTGGGACAGCACTTTCGTATCTGATGATCATAGGACACCATATCTATTGGATTTTTATTGTCTCGAGAGTAATCAATGGTATCACCTGAGGTAATTTTAGTATCCTCCAAGCGATTATGTCAGATATATCTACTGATGATGTAGACCGCAAAAAGAATCTAGGATTACTCGGTGCTATCTTTGGGTTGGGTTTCATTATCGGACCCGTGCTTGGATCTGTGATTCTGTGATGGGGCAATGTGGAAACATTATTTATTTTCGGTACGGTACTAGGAGTACTCGATGCGCTCCTCTTGATCTTTTGGCTCCCAGAAACCAACACGCACAAACAACGCCATGCAGTGATTGATTTCGCCGTCTTGCGTACTATCCGATTTTATTTTCAAAAACCCTCTCTCGCGCCATACTTGTGGTCGGTGATGATTTTGGGTATTGGGGTATTTAGTTATCAGTCCGTATTGCCGATTGAGGTGAGACAAGATTTTGGTATTGGCGGAGAATATTTCGGGTATATTTTGGCGATGGTGGGTGTGATTACTGCACTCAATATGGCCATCCTGTTGCCCAAATTTCGGTTGCCTCGTTTTTCGACACGTTCCTTGCTAGCTATCGCACATCTGTGATTATTTGTGACTATGGTTGGACTGACCTACAACAATGTGTTGCCCGTAGACAATCTGTACGTTTTCATGGGACTCTTTATGATAGCCGCATTATTTAGTTCGCTCTATGGTCCCGTCTATCAAGGAGAAATGTTAGCACACAGTGAACCAGGCAGAACAGGTGAGTTGACGGGTGTCTTTTCTTCACTCCAAACATTGACTATGGTGATCGGTCCCTTGATCGGTGGCTTGATTCTCGATTTGCATCTTCCGTTGTTTATCGTAGCAGTTGTCTGTGTTTTGATAAGCGCAGGTATTATGTGGAGAGCGAGAAAACATATTATCTAAGCTTGTTTTGTGCCTTCCTTTCACTAGCATACATATGTGTTTTTATATATTTTTTTGATTACCATGAAATTCAATACACTTCTCGTATTTCTCTTTGCAATACTCTTTATTGCAGGATGTACACCAGCTCCCAAACCTACTCCTACAGACGATGCCACCAAGACAGGAGCAGTAGTAGACACAGATGATGCAGATGATCAAGACGACGATGATGCTAACGAAACGGGTGATGTAGAAGACGACGAAGACAACGGTACAGGTGATGCTGAGGGAACAGGTGACATGGATGATGACATCAGAACTATTAGTATCACTGCCAAAAGATGGGAATATCTCCCCAACACGGTCACCGTCAGAAAAGGCGAAAAAGTAAAATTAGTGATCACTGATCAAGACACCAAG
Organism: Candidatus Absconditabacterales bacterium; assembly: GCA_041908765.1. Lineage (GTDB taxonomy): Bacteria > Patescibacteriota > Gracilibacteria > Absconditabacterales > Absconditicoccaceae > CAYUST01. The sequence goes on along the minus strand of JAYREU010000004.1, from coordinate 7,240 downwards.
CATGGTGCGAAGTTTGACACGATGGTCGTCACCGAAGTAGATGGTGGTGTGATGTTGGATACTTCTACGGTAGGCACATTTACTTTCTCTTGTCCTACCTTCTGTGGTGAAGGACATAAAGAAATGAAAGGAACTGTTGTAGTTACTGAATAACACTTATTGGTATGATGCTTACCTGGTGGAGACAGGGGATGGCAGTATTGTCTGCCTTTCTGCTTGTCGCTGGTGCATTGTGGTATTTCATGGGGAGGAAGGACGCCGTTCCTCCTCCTTTTTCGTGACTTGGATATTTTCGCCAGTATACCACGCCTCTACAAAGAGACGCGCTGACCATCGAACAAAAGATGGAACTCCATAGATGCCTCATGCTCCCGAGCGGACCTGACTGTGACTACGTCCTCGATCCTGCCAACCACGCTATTTTCCTTGATCCTGTAGCCGAGCAATGTGAATATATGCCCGATATGGAGAAATGCGCGACGTATGGCAAAAAATAGGTATTGCATCTTGAAATGCTTTCTATTGACTTTTATTATAAGATATGTATAAAAATAAAAAAAAGTGAAGAACATTATGAAAAGTAAAATTATTTCCTTCTTTATGTTAGTTGTGGTGGTTACCTTTGTATCATGTGGGCCCTCAGAATCAACTCCAGATGCTGACGGCATGGTGGAAGTTGAGATGCGTCACATTCTAGAGATGACAGCGATCGGGGACACATTGGTGAACATTGAGGTCCCTGAAAGTGATGTGTCATGGGTAAGCACTGATGGACAGGCAGTTAAGTTTACAACTCCCAATGGAGAGGAGAAAACCCTCTCAGGCGGTATCCTACACTTGACAAAGTATAAGGTCAAGATTAAGGCGACGCAAGTTGGTTCAGGCGGAACGTAGCATAGCCTACACCTCCTATTCTATTCGCCGGGTTTTTTTATTTGAATCTTCAAAAAAATTCTGTAGATCTTCTTTGCATTTCATTTTTATTTCATTATTATATATACGTTTTAGTATATCAAAGTATATATGACTGTATATAATTTTTCTTCATTGCAACTCCAAGACTGGCTCAAGACAGAGAATTTTGTGAGTATCAAAGAGATACAGAAATCCCCCAAAATGCTCCTCACTGGCCACAAAATTATTACTACCAATGGTAAGCCGTGTGGTGTGGTGATAAGTATGGAAGAATTGACCCATTTATTTGAGGATATCCAAGCATTACAATCGCCAGGTTACTTAGCTAAAATCCAAAAATCTAGAGAAGAGGTTGAGGTAGGTGATATTGTAGATGCCGAGACAGTGAAAAAGTCACTTCTTTAGTCATATATGCATATGTGGAGATATGTTTATACAAAGTCTGCTTACAAAGAATTTTTGCGTTTGCCTGCAGATGAACAAAAAAGGATACTAGCAAAAATGGACTATTTCTGTGCTACGTGAGATCCATTGCAGTTTAGCAAGAAATTGATCAATAGTGCATTGTGAACGGTGAGATTTCGTATCGGAGATTATAGAGTTATCTGCGATATAGATGCTAAAGGGTTTCTCATAATTATCCTGGTGGTAGGCCAAAGGGAAAATATATACCAATAATACTACATTTTCTGTCACAAACCTCTTTTTCGTTCGTATATATGGTTGAAGCAACGATTTTTAGCTTCAAATAGCCAATACCTAGACATATGCGTTTAGATGAATATTTTGCTCATTTCCGTGCTTCCAAGCTCGACAAAGAGGAGCAAATGCAGATTTATAACAAATTCCTCCACAAGTCCCATAGAGTTCTCAACCTCTCCAAGGTTGGGTACTATGCTAAAGTGACATCTTTTTCTTTTGCAGCGACACTGGTAGCAGTGGTTGTCTATATTGCGTTTAGTCCAGAGACCAATGGTCCGCTTACCAAGCTTGCTCAGATAGGTGATGGTAGCGTGAGTATCGAGCAAATGGCTGGAGTCGTACAAGCTGATACGGTAGGACGTATTTTGATGGCGCAAGGTGAAATACATATTTTCCAAGGTGACAAAGAAGTCACCGTGACCGAATTGACTCCCAATGAGAAGGTTATCCTTTCTCCAGGTGCCAAAGTGACCTTTACCGTCCGTGATGGACTCAAGGCAACCATTTTGTGACCTGCAGAATTTGTACTTGAATCATTGGGTACTACCGATGGTGTTGCCTCCTATGCGATCAACCTCTTGGCAGGTGATTACCTCGAAGTGATTTCTTATATCGCTCCCAATACCCCTACTACCAAAAAAGTCACCGAGCAGGTCGTTATCAAAACACCAGACTTCCAAGTGGAGAATGTTTCTACAGATGCTAGTGTCGATGTAGTCATTGCGAGCAATGAACAAGGCAAAACGATGATTGCCAACAATGGTGATGATGTGCTTGTCAAATCTTTGACCAAAGATGAAAATGAACATATTGTGGCTACCGTCAAATCACATCAAATGGTATCTTTGGCAGAAGATCTAGAAGTACTCCCTCCCGAAGAAGCAGAGGTGGCTTTGGCTAAACTCAAAGAATTGCCTCTCGCGATTCGTTATGAGGTCGATCCAGAGGTTGCACAACTACCCACCGATAATGATACATCAGATCAAGATACAGGTACGTCTACTCCTCCTACGCTCGCAGCGTCAGTTGCTCGTGTGACCGATACCAACGAAAAGCAAGTTATTGCACCTGAGTTATCCAATCAGCTTCGCAACCTTTCACCGAGCGCACTCAATGGCAAGCTCGAACAAATGGTGCGTTTCTATCTCGAAGGCAATGAGTATAGTTTTGGTATTACCTATACTAATTTACTCAGTACTGTACAGCGTGCGACGGCAGGACTCTCTGATGAGGTAACTATGCCTCCTACGAGTGAGCAAACACTTGCTTTGTGAGCAATCTGGATTGACAACTTGTCTACTAGTATCACTGCCAAATACTACGTTACTCCACAATATCAAGAGAGACTTCAAGCATTGAGCAACATCCTTCGTACTATTAATCAGTGGCCGTTTGGTGAGTTTGCTGGCGAATCACTCGATGAACAGCAGTTGGTAGAAGTGCTTCAAGCCAAAGGACTCACGATGAATCTTTTGATGGTGCCCTAACTCGTTCTTGCAACGACATCATTTTCCACTATACAAGACACGGTAATACGTGTTTTTTTGAAAAAACCATTTCCCCCCTGTGAAGGGGGCCTCGGTACCCGTAAGGGTGGACGAAGGGGGGTTTTATCCCTCACCATCTATTTGGTGTAGTCTAAATGGTGGGTGCGTTAGGGCGCGAATGGTGGGCGTGCTATTTGCACGCCCCTGCGGCGCGCCCCTACAGGATCCCTCATGGAAGGCAAAATCCCTTAATTCTAATTCTTATATCTTACTTCTCGTATGTCTCTTTATCGTACCTATCGCCCCAAAAATCTTGAAGATATGGTTGGGCAACAACATATTTTGGATGTCCTGCGTGCACAAGCACGTGCTGGGAAATTTTCGCATAATTATATTCTTTATGGGCCCAAGGGGACAGGTAAAACTACCACGGCGAGACTAATCGCCAAACTCACAACTGCCACGACGCCTAATGCATGGGAGCACTTGTCAGATGATCCGGTTTCCGCATTGATTGACAGTGGAAAAACAGTTGATTATGTTGAAATAGATGCTGCATCACATACCGGTGTAGATAATATCAAAGACGAAATCATCAGCAAGGCGCTTTACCCTCCCTCACAGTTGCGCAAGAAAATCTACGTGATAGATGAGGTGCACATGCTTTCCAAAGGCGCTTTCAACGCGCTTCTCAAAATCATGGAAGAACCGCCAGAGTATCTGGTGTTTATTTTGGCGACGACCGAAATTCACAAAGTGCCAGACACGATCATTTCTCGTTGCCAGGTGTTTCAGTTCAAACAATTGCCTGTTGTTGATATTGCTACGAGACTTGCATACATTGCTGAGCAAGAGCATATCACCTACGAACCAGAAGCATTAGCGTTGATCGCTAAGCTTGCGAATGGAGGAGTGCGTGATGCGATTAAATATCTCGAACAGTTGAGCATGATTGGCAATATCACTGTAGAGGCGGTGACTACTTTTTTGGGTGTTGTTTCACAGGCGACGCTCCAGGAATTACTCAACCTCATCGTGACCAAACAATCAGATGCACTTGCACAATTTTTGGATAAACTAGCAGGAGATGGAGTAGACCTGCTTCAATGCATCAAGGATCTGTTGCTCTATCTCGATGAACATTTTATGGAAGATCCAATGACGTATGCTTCACTAGCTCAGGTGGGAAGTGCTATCTTAGCAGATGGACGTTATTATCCACAACCTATGATTATTATCAAAATGCATCTACGACAACGGATGCAGGGGAATGGTGCAACGATGACTCGTAGTGAGACGACGCCAAACAAAGTTCAGAATACTAGCACTCCTGAGGCAACGTCACAGGGGTTCATCCCTGAGGCAACGTCGAAGGGCCTCGGTCCTGAGGCAACGTCTCAGGGGTTTATCCCTGAGGCAACGTCTCAGGGGCCTGAAGTTGCTCCCAAACTTACCGTTACCAAAACTCCTGCCGTTGCTCCGACACTGTCCGATGCCACCCCACAGCAGGCCCCTCTTACAAGTGCGAGGGACTTCGCCCCTTTGCCTCCTGTTCCACCAACTGCTAGTTCAATACCCGACAATACCCTTCCTTTGGAAACTCCTTCACAAGCAGGAGCTACCCATGAATCGCTCATGGAGCAACTCATTGCACGTGTAGACAAAACTATGGTCAAAAGTATTTTGAAAAAAAGCTCGCTCATTGCGCGCGTGACTGATGATCTCGTAGAAATGACCGTGATCAACGAACAGTATTGTGGTATGCTCAACAACACAGATACACGCACCTACCTCGAAGGTGAACTTTCAACCATACTCGGTCGCCCAATCCGTTTGTTATGCGTTTACAAAAGCAAGGAGACCTACCTGCAAGAACAGATGATATAGATCTATTCTTCCACAATCTCGTCCAACAACTTATGCACATCTTGCAGATGTTTGTCGGAGATGTGGGTGTAGATTTGTGTCGTGGTGATAGAGCTGTGGCCCAGGAGCATTTGTACTGCACGGATATCTGCGCCTTTGCGTAGGAGTGACGTTGCGAAACTATGTCTGAGCGTATGCGGTGTGACTCTTTTTTTGATGCCAGCGAGACGCGCATAATCTCTCACAATTTGTTCGATACTTGCTCTCGAGAGTGAGCCTTGCTTCGAGTTGCGCGCGAGATTGATGAAGAGTTGTGGTGTGTCATCAGTTCTCATATCCAACCATGCCTCCAACTTGGCGCGCGCTTGAGGCGTGATAAATCACGACCTGAGTTTGCTTCACTTACCGACGATTTGAATCTGTTGTCCATGCACCGGCAACGCATCTCTCGTGAGAGAAATCAACTCGGTCACTCTCACTCCGCTCCCATACAACATAGCGAGTATAGCCTCATCTCTCGCTCTTTTGAGCGGACTTTTTTCTCGCTCTGTCGGTGCTGCGAGCAGTGCTTGGATATCATCTTCTTCCAAAAATTGCACCACTCTCGGTGGTGTTTTCGACAGTTCTAATTTATCAGGTGCGATCACATCAATATCATTTTTGAGCAAAAACTTCAAAAAAGATCTCAACGCAACAATATGGTAGTTGATCGTCTTGATCTGCAAGCCCAGCTCCTTATCCAAGTGTTTCCTAAATGATAAGACGATGAATGGCTTTATCTCACTCACCGGTCTATCTCCAAAAAATCACAAAAATCTCCTGAGCCACAACTGATAGTTCTCAATTGTTTTGGGGCTCGTATTTTTTTCGTAGTGTAAGTACGACATGAAGTGTTCGATGTAGTCAGAAAGTTTTTCCTTCATACACAACGTTACAAATAAACAAATTTATAAAGTTACTGTATACGTAATTCAGCCTCTTGCAAGTAGAGATCAATCTTGGTTGCAATATCGGTGAGTTCTGAAGCAGTGATGGTTGGATCATCTTCGATACGTTTGAGTGCTTCACTCGCTTTGCGGATAGAGACGATACTAAACTTGATAGCCTCTTTGTCATTGAGGAGTTTTGCTTTGTTGGCAATTGTTTGTGCTTGTTTTTGTTGTGCGGTGAGCTTCGCGGCTAGTTCATCAAAAGTGAAATTACCGCTTGGTTGGTCTGTATTTTTCGCCGCTGCTTCTCCCTCCTCTTTGGTTGGCATACCATACGTACCTGTGTTTTGTGCAGGGAGATCGCCTGTACTGACCTCATCATCTACGAGGGTTGGTGTGTCCTCAGCCAACGGGAGTTCTGTGCCCGTTGTGGTAGTGTTTGTAATGGGACGTTGTGGAACAGATGGAAACATCACCGTATACATTGCCCAAGCCATACCAATGACGATAATCACTCCCACAATACGCAAAATCATACCTATTGGTACTGACGATCATTTGGGATGAACTACTTTTTTGGCATGTGGAGCAAACTGTGTGTCTAGTGATTCGAGATCAAGAGGAGGAGTTACTTTTTCTTCTGGCGGTGGGAGTGTCTGGGTGTCGAGACTATCGAGATCAACCGTGTCTCATTGCGTCTCTTTATGTTCTGTAGGGATAACGAGAGCTTCTTCTACCGCTTGATTTTCTGCAGCTGCCTCAGGGAGAGTGATTTCGTTGGGGAGTTTTTCAGTAGCTGGGGCGGTGACTTGTTTGGTATCCACGGGTGTCTCTGTTTTTCGTTCTTCTACAATAACTACTTTGGTTTGAGGTGCTTCTGTGACTACTGGTTCTGACACAGGAGAAACAACTTCAGTTTGAGGCGTGATCTTTTCTGCTGGTTTTTGGGGAACAGCTTGAGGAGTAACCTTTGGCACCACTGACTTAGATTGTTCTGGAGCACTTATTTTTTGAGTAGGTACTTGTACTTGAGGCGTAGAAGTATTTTTCGTCTCTTGTTTTACTTCCTTTTTCGGAGAGACTTGAGATGTACTTACTTCTGCTTTCTTCACTTCTTGCTTTGGCTTCTGGGGTTGCTGTGAAACTGGGGGAGTTTGTTTTTCGGGAGCTGGTTTTTGAGCAGGGAAATTTTTGGATAATGAAGGCGGAAGTGTTTGTTTTTTTTCTGTCTGTGCCATAGTATCTTTGATAGTTTTTTTTGCTTCTGGCGAAAGTCCAGCAGATTTTTCTGTGGTAGTTATTGGTGCTTGTGCCTGAGGCAAGGTCTCAGGTGCTTGTGCC
>JAYREU010000003.1:0-13868 GCA_041908765.1 Candidatus Absconditabacterales bacterium | reverse complement strand
GTTCTGAGGAGATACAAGAAACAATAAGAATCATTAACCGCAAACCTAGAAAATCATTACATTATTTGTGTGCCTATGAAGCATTTTATGAAGTTTCTCTCAACCTATAACTATCAGTTTCTTTTTGGACTAGAATTCAGCGCAGATCTAATATTTTTTTATACATATTATTAAGTTAAAGTCAATAGTATTGTTTATTTCAACTCCCATTATTTCCAACAGAATAACTTGCAAATGGACCTAATAATAGTATATTTTACAATATCTTACTATTTTCACGCACTTCAATGCATACGCTCGAATCAGAAAACCAAGTCGACCAAAATATTGCTCCGCAAAGCAACAACATCCAAGAGATGCTCATCAATGGCCTCCAGTGTCATGAGTATGCACAAGGGACTATTCGTATTTTTTCTTGATTTCGGTCGCGCGACTATGTCGCATCACAACCAGACAAGATCTATATTTTCTGAGACAACACCGCAGATCGCCTCGTTGTAGCTCCATCTACCAAAACGCAAGCAGTCATCAGAGGTCTCCCCAACGCCTATGGCATCGACACCAAACATTTCAAAGGCAAAGAGGATGCATCATATCTGACAGAAGCAGACCTCGACACGTTCATCACTTACTTCGATGAGGAAATAAAAAACCTCCTTGCCCTCCAAGCATCTGGTAAAACGCTCGTCTTCCCCGAGGCAGGCATCGGTACTTGAGCTGCCAAACTTGCTGAAAAAGCACCCTCACTCCTCGCCTATATAAATCGAACATTATTCCAAACGTTCGGGTTTGATAACATGGCACACGCCGAGACGGAACAGTATGTAAACTATTATAAGAAAAAATAATTGTAGTTTGCTGTTGAAGACGAATCCCGCAAATAAATTGCGGGATAATTGTGTCAATCACCAAAGCTTCACTCTGTGAAGCTTTTAGTGAAGACACAAATAAAAAATCCCGTGAGTATACACCCACGGGACCGAGTCATCGAGGAATTCCCCGACGCTTTGCACATTGTGCTATGCAGCTTTTTCTAAAACAAACTCTTTCTGTCTCCTCACCCACTCTTCAGCAGAAATGATGATACCATCTGCGTCTTGATAGGCAAGATGCTGTTTGGTAAAGAGCCTTGGTGAATTGATACCACACGCTGCACCCAACAGATAGACATGCTTTCGCAATGTGATGATGTAGTTTGCAACGCGATACATTTTTTCTGCGATCACCAGACCGTCTTGCAGTTTGGGATCTTGTGTCGCTACTCCGACAGGACACTTGTTTGTATGACATTTGAGTGCTTGGATGCATCCTAACTGCATCATCAAACCCCGTGCAATGTTCACACAATCTGCACCCAAACACAGCGCAATAGCCACCTGATCCGCAGTTAGTAATTTACCTGATGCAAAGATCTTGATGCGATCACGCAGTTTGAGACGTTTGAGAACCGCATCCAACATCACCAGCGCAGGAAAGATCGGTAAGCTCAGGCTATCCGCCATGTCTTGTGGAGCTGCTCCACTTCCACCTTCACTGCCGTCTATAGCAATGTAATTAGGCAATGCACCCATCATTTCCAAATTCTCCAACATCGCTTCCACCTCACGTGGCTGACCCATGACGATTTTGATGCCAACGGGTTTACCGCTCAACTGTTTGAGTTGGAGAATGAATAAGCCCAAGTCAGTAGAATTGGAAATATGCGGATAGGCATTGGGACTTATACAGTCAACACCCATAGGGATACCACGGATTTCTGCAATCTCTTTGGTAATCTTTTCTTTGGGTAAGATGCCTCCTTTTACTTTCGCACCTTGATGGAATTTGATTTCAGTGGCAACGATTTTGGGATATTTTTTGATTGTCTCAACATACTTCTCAGGAGAGAAGTTACCTTGTGCATCACGCACCCCAAACATCGCAGGACCAAATTGAAAGACTACATCTCCACCTCCCATGAAATGGTAAGGTGCAACGCCGCCTTCCCCAGTGTTTACCCAAGATCCAGAAAGTGCAAGTCCATGAGATAATGTTTGAGTCCCATTACCACCAAGTGCACCTAAACTCATCCCACTCTCGCCGATGAAACTTTTGGTCAACCACGGTTGCGTAACTAATTGATCACCTAGACCAATACCAATGGGGTCTGCCAACAAGTACGGTTTAATGTTCACCTGATAACGATCATCGTGACGCCACAAGAGAGATTCGCTTCCTACTTTATAAGCATAGGTAGCAACCTCCTTGGTATTATCCACGTTCAGTTTCTTTTCATTAAGACAGAACATCGCGTTCCGTAAATAGAAACCACCTTTTTCGAAATCACGTTGTGATCCAAAACCAGTGATATTCTCCATATACTTGCCCAGCTTCACCACTTGTTTGTAGATGTAGCGAGAGAAGGGTTTCCCTTCAGTGTCACTGTCCGTGATGTACTGACGCATCTCTGGTCCCAAGTTCTCAAAAATGTATCTGAACATTCCCAAGAGTGGATAGAGTCGCAACACCGAATGCTGCGTTTGCGTTGTATTTTTTATGTACATAGCGAGCAATGCTCCAACCAGTACAATGACTAATATAATTATGGTAATGATCATATCTTATAATTCTCAGTTTTTTTAATAGTTTTGACTTGATCATACTACTGATTTCAGACACAAAGTCAATACTCTTTGCATTTTGTCAATAGTTTGTAGATTGGCTTATATATACTATTTTTCACAAGTAAATACCAAAACACCTGCTCAGCATTGCAGTTACAGCTCAAATCAGTTTCAAATACGGTGTGTTATTTTTTTGATCATAAAAAATTTCTATAGATTTGGTCACTACTATTTTGATATACTTCGTTGACGGTACCACGTCCTTCAAGTCTTTCAATTGTTTCTTTTGCACCCTTCAAAAGTAATTGGTCAATTCTATCCATCGTTCCTTCTTTTACTTTACCCGTTCAAAATACAGGATGAAAAGGTTTATTAAATAGTCTTGTGTAAAAAAGCGGATCCTGTTGCTTGTGCTTAGACTCAGTATTCACGTCCTGTTTATCAATATTTTCCATAGTATCTGCATATATAGTAAAACAGAGTGATACATATATATACTATTCTCTACACACATATCAACTGAAACCAGATTCGTATATTATATTGATTTTCCTCTTGCAATTGGAGAGTAAACGTATATATAACAATTACATCCAAAGAATACTGCCGTCAATGGCAACTTTCTTTTGGCTCTTACTTATTGTATTTATTACATTATTACACTACCATGGCAACCACTCCTACCAACATTGCTCTCCTGAGTGTGGATAACACCAGGACCTTCGAAGATGCATCACTCAATGAGTTGTATGTGTCAGGAGGAGAAAAAGCAGCAAGGGAAACACACGCGTTACTTGCGACCATCAAACAAGCAGGGTGACTTCTCTACAATGTCTTTGAAGCGCATCCTCAGGGGCATATTTCTCTCGCAAGTAACTATATCGGAAAATCTCCCTTTACGCTGCTCACCAAAGACGAAGTAGCAGCATGGACAGACGACAATCACGCAATAGACCCCAAAGCAGCATTCACCTTGGAAGAACTCAAAGCTCACCTCAAGAAAAATGGCGCTCAAATGCTTCGACCTGATCATTCTATAGAAAATACTCCTGGTGTTGATCTTATGCCACCGCTATCTCCAGACCAATTCGACAGGACAATCATCAAAGGCACACATGCACACACCGAAGAGTACAGTGGCTTCAACAATGGTAAACTTGATACACAACTCAAAGCAGATGGAATTGATACCGTGATCATCACCTGAGTCGCTACCGACTACTGTGTGGGACTGAGTGCACTCGATGCGGTCAAAGCAGGATATACCACCTATGTAGTAGACGAGGCAATCGCAGGCGTAGCACCAGAAACCACCGAACAGATGCTCGCACAATGGAAACACCACGGGGTTCAACTCATCTCAAAGTTAGAACTTAGCAATATACTCACCTCTCTTTCTACACTTCTGGAGTCTAGAGTCTAGATTCCAGAATGTAAATTCTTATTTCTTAACTCTTACCTCCCATGAACCACACCAACCTCTATACTCCCACCGATTTCTTCGCTGCTGCCAGAGATGAAGCAGAAGTAGATAATCTCCTCAACACCGACGTCTATAAATTCTTGATGCTCGATTTCATCCTTGCAAACCCCGAGTACAAAGATCTCAACGTCAAACGACAGATGACTATCAGAAGCAAGGGCATTAGAACAGCTGAAGTGATTCCCCTCGCTGCACTCACAGAGCAATTGGAAGCAACCAAGGGAATTCAGGGTGTCTCAGAGGCAGACCTCTCCTATCTCAGAGGTATGACCACCAAAAAAGGTTTGCCACTTTTCAAAGAAGAGACACTCCAATTTCTCAAAACATTCCGTTTGCCTGACTATAAAATTGGCATCGATGCAACCAACAACTACACGCTCGAGTTCACTGGCCCTCGATCCACCTCTACGATGCGGGAAATTTATGGACTCAAGATTATCAACAGTCTCTACCTCTACCACTACATCAAAAAAGCAAAACTTAACACAAGTGAGTTCAATCAGATCATCAATGAGTCTATGCATAGGCTCTATCAAGATATTGCTATTTTAAAAAGCATGCCGGACGTGACTGTCTCCGAGTTTGGTGCAAGAAGATGCCTAAGTACTGACTACCAAAGAGCAGTCTTCTCAATCCTTTCCCAAAGCCTTCCTAGACAATGCGTAGGGACAAGTAGCGTCCTCATCTCTCGTGAGTCAGGTCAAAATAACCCCAGAGGAACTAATGGACACGAGATGCGTATGATCCCTCTCGCTCTCGAGGATGATCCACAAAAGATCATAGAAAAAATGTACGACATAGACAGACAGTGGGCAAAACACTTTCCTGAGCTCTCTATCTTACTCCCAGATACCTATGGCTCTAGCTTCTATTTCGACAACTGTCCTGATGATGTAGTAGCGACACACATCGGTTGTAGATTTGATTCCAAAGATCCTATCATCGCCATCCCAGAATATGTAGACTTTCTCAACAAGCATCATCTTGATCCGCAGAGCAAAATGGGCATCGCGAGCGATGGACTCACTGCTCAAAGTAGCGTAGATATCTTTCGTACACATCAAGATAAACTCGGATTACTCACGTTTGGTATCGGGACCAACCTGACGAATAACACTGCAGGTACGTGGCCCAGAGCAGAAGAACCCTTTGGGAAGTTTGGTTCGTTCTCTGTAGTCGTGAAGCCCGCAGAGGTGCAAAGAGCAGATGGATCACGAGTGTCTTGTGTGAAACTCTCAGATAATCCAAGTAAAGCAGTAGGAGAAAAAACGAGAGTCGAACTCTTCAAAACCATCTTCGGTGTCGCAGGCACGCAGAAACAAGACGTTTTAGTGTAAATTTCACTTATTGACAAACAAATACAAATACATATATTATTTTATGTTTTTACCCAACTCACCACCATGGAAAAACTCCGTCCCATCATCCTCATCTGAACAAGTGACAGAGAAGCTTTGATCACTGACATCAAATCCAAACTCCAAATTCTCCTTGGTGAACAACGTGTCGAGACAGAGATTCTCCCCTATACTTTTTTCAAAGATGGATCACCTGATATGAAGCTCGAAGAATCGGTACGTGGTAAACACGTCTACATCGTCTCGGATGTGTATAGTGATGCAGCCAATCAAGCATGATTCGTACCATCGATCAATGATAGATATTTTTGGAGCAGATGTCTCCAAAGAACAGCACAAGTCTTCGGAGCCAAAACAGCGAACGTGATCTATCCCACTTTTCCTTATGCAAGAGATGATAAGTTCGACAACATGGGTACCAAAGAACACATGAAAAGAAAACCCAATGCAGCAAGCATGGTGATCGCAGATTGTATTACGCAAAACCTCGATCAAGTCATCACGCAAGATATTCACAATTTGGCTACCATCAGTGTACCACACATGAGTGGACTGAGAACCAAGTTTGTCAGCCTTGCCTACGGTTGGACAATTGAAGAAGTGATCAAAAGAGCCGGCCTCGATCTCTCCAATACTATCCTCTCCTGAACGGACGAAGGTGCACTCAAGAAGATTGTCGCGGTCTGTAAGGATCTGAAACTGGACAATCTAACGACCATCAAGAAAAAAGATTATTCAAAATCACAAGCGGTCGATGAGATTCAGGTATTTGGTGAAGCAGAAGACAAAGATGTGCTCCTCTATGACGATATGCTCGATACGTGAGGGACACTCCTCACCTGCTTAGATAAGATACAAGCAAAAAAACCTCGCAGTGTCAACTTACTGATCACCCATGCACTCTTCAATGGTACGAGTTTGGACAAACTCCTCGAAGCGCACAAAAAAGGATTGTTCACCAAGCTCTACATCACCAATGCCGTCATGAGAACGCACCTCGATGAATTCTTCGCGAAACATAACTATCCATCATTTATTGAAACCATAGATCTCAGTACCGTCTTTGCTCATACGATCAGTTCAATAGCACAAGAGAAAGATATCAACTACAATAACAATGGTCCCATCATTTAAAATCGTCATTCTGAGCGCAGCGAAGAATCCAGGAAAACATGAATTATATTGAGAAACGTTTCCTGGATCTTTATGCCCTTTAGGGTGCTTCGGCTATGCCTCAGGATGACGTAAGGCTCAATTCTTATTTCTTAACTCTTATTTCTTCCCATGATCTCTCTCAAAGAAAAAGTAAACTGAGCCGTTCGATGAGGCGCGCTGTGAGATGCTATTGGCTTGCCATTTGAAACCAAGAAACTTGGAACAATCGCTCCAGCTCTTGAAGAAGCTTTTTTTCATCCCGTTGGTATGAATGCTCGAACCCAAAAAAGCAAGAAGAACAATAACTTTTCTGGAGATCTTGAAAAGTCTGGCTATATCTCTGACGACACCATTCTCACTCTCGCAGGACTTCAGTCATTGATCAACAAAGGGAAAATTGAAATTGAAGATCTCTTCAATGAACATCGTGAGTTTATCAAAAGATTTGGTACTATGTGATTTGGCAAAGGGACGCTCAAATCACTCAGTGAAATGGACTCGTGAAGGAATCCTCTCGAGGCATGACAATTCAGTCGAGGCAACGGAGTCATGATGAAACAATTCCCCTATGCACTCGACGCATATCTCCATCCGCATGCACCAGAGGTCATGGACAAAAAGATAGATACCATAGCACAATGTACGCATCTCACACCCGTTGCCAGACTCACAGCAATCCTCCACAATCGTATATTACTCCATCTCCTTCGTCAGCCTAGTGATCAACCACTCAATCGAGATGCAATTCTTCCTCATATGTATCTAATTGCTCAAGCCTATGAAAAAAATAGACTCTACCTCGAATGACTACGAGACGCAGATAGTAGCTACCCCGTATCAGAAATTATCAAAAAATTCCATGACCAATATATTGCACTCAAAGCAAACAAACCGTATTCGCTCCAAAAAATCCTCGACACCTACACTCTCCAGGGTGAAAACAAAGATGCCAAATATGGTTTCCACGTCGCCTCTACCTTCGGCTATGTCTACAGCATCTTCCTCCAAAAACAAAACCGATACGGACTCCTCGACACTATCCGCATCGGTGAAGATACGGATACGCAAGCAGCTATCATCGGCAATATGATCGGTGCGTACAAGGGAGAATTTTATGACAAAGCACTCCTCGAGCAACTCAGAAACAAAGATGAAATAGCTGCCATCCTCCAACAACTTGATGAAAAAATATTGCTACCATCTGAGGCCGGTCAAAGATAACTTAACCACCGTGATGGACGCATGACATAAAAAGAAAATTGCAAAAAGGCCGGCGCATGCGCCGGCCTTATAGCATTCTTCGTTTAATGCCCCAAATAAAATTTACTTATCGGGGCTAAAACCTCCAACTTTTCCCAGTCTGTCAGTGGAGGATTTTTGCCTGTGGGTGACTTGCGAGAGAGGAACTTGGACGCCTCGGGGAAGTAGCTTTTGCTCGTCAACATGATCGAGCTGTTCCACTGACTTCCTGATGGTACAATCACTTGATGACATACACAAGGATCTGTCATCACATACACACTTCCTGGGATGATTTTGGTCATCATTGAAGGTATTCCCTCGGTAAATGAAGCAATGTCATGTATCCGAGGATCAAACTGAGCCATTTTGGGATTCGCACCCGTACGATGCCAGTAACCACCTGCGATGCATCCCACGATGCTTGGCCACGGGTGGAAATGGAAGAATGGATCACTGGCAGGTGCAATACGATGCAAATTGAGTCTCACTTCACCTAGTTTGAGCCAGAGTCTCCATACTTCAGGTTGGTCATGGATGACCTTCACTGAGTTCCAGTCGCTCAGAGACACCGATAAGATTTCTGTCATCCATAATTCTACAAACTTCAGGGTCTCAATTGCCTCCTCATCGGTGGTAAAGGCCTTGAGGTTTAGAGCTTGAAATAATAGTTCCTTTTCTATTTTCATATATTTTGATTTTTGTTTTACTATATACCTTTTATATAAAAAGTCAAATAACAAAAAAATGCGCTGTATACAACGCATTTGAGGGGGAAGATTCTTTTCACATGAGCTCTGCGATGATTGTCACCAGATATCCACATCCAATGGACAACAAACTGACAAATTTAGGCTCTAGCCTGACACGCAGCTCGCCTAGCTCTGTGCGAGAAATAGTGAAGACGATGAATCCAAGAAACATCAACCCACTCGCACATTTGATAAGTACTGCATGTTGCTGAAATGTCGTCGCGATATAGTGCATCGGTCCGACCCAGAGGAGCAAACCAAAGATCACCATACCTACTCCGACAATGCGATTTTGTTTGGAGATTTCCGTTGCGCCTAGTATCAAAATAATACTAACCAACACACAGAAATCCGCCATCAATAATATATCCATAATTTTCATTTTTTGTTCTTATATAGAATACAGATATTATGTCAATAACAGTTTTTGAGTACAAAAAAACCACCCCGTATGCGAGATGGCTTCAATTTTGAGATTCAGTGTCTCATACTTTTCTCCAAGGCCTCCATTTGTTGGAAAGGCTATTCCAACCAATGCGGGCCAAGGTAATCAAAGCGAGTGGGATGGCCAATGGTGACCATATCAAGTACGCGCCCAGGGTCATGATACCTGAGGCAACGACTTCCATCATCTCGCTCTCACGTCTGTTGCTTGGCCAGTATTTGAATATCGCAAGCGACACCACTACTGCCAAACATCCTAAAATAAACTCTATCATTATGTTTAGTTTCCAATGAACAAACCGAACAGCAACGCCACTCCTGAAAACCACAAGATCACTCCTGCAACCTGTTTCAGCGAGGGTAAACTAATCCGTATACCATCTCCACCGCTTGATTTATCGCCTCCGAAATACATCAGGAGCGCTCCGGTAGTTATCATACCAACCGAAAGCCAGCCGAAAACCAACTTGGAATCTGGCAGTCTCATCGCTATTGCACATAATGCACCGAAGATCACGCATCCACCTAGGGCAGCTACAAGGATACCAATTAGTCTGAGTGCTTTCTTTCTCTTCTGGGTTTTAAATGCTTTTTCAAGCCTCTCCCCCTCGAGTAAACCAATTACAGTTTCATCTAGTGGAGAATAGATCCCCTTAGATTTTTTCAAAATATTGGATCCCCAAGTGAGAATGGAAAACCCAACAACAATTAACAAAATGATAATGAACATAGGACAAGTTTTTGCGTTATTAATAATATTTGAACTTGCTATTAATACATATTTTATATATAAAGTCAATAGAATGATAAAAGTACATTTTCTGGTAATTTGGTCTTGCAATTACATACTAAATGTATAATATACAATTACATTAGTAGCAAGAAACCAATATATTAGCCAATAGTTACAAACCTAGTTACTGTTTATTTTACAATTTATATCTCCTCCCATGAAAGTAGGTATCGCACAAATCAACACCAAGCTCGGTGCTGTCTCCCACAACAAGGAGAAAATTCTCTGAGCTATAGATACACTCGCTCCTCAAGCAGACCTGATAGTGTTCCCGGAGATGACCCTCCCCGGCTATCCGTTGCATGATAGAATTTATGACAAAAATTTGCTCAAGGCACAACGTCTTGCCCTCGATGAGATCCAGTTGCATATTCAATCGCTCGTCGCCTCTACTCAGAAATCACTCAAAGTCGTACTTGGCTATATCGCATTCGATACAAACACCACATGACCAGACGGCAAACGACTCAAACGAAATAGTGCTGCTGTCCTCGATGGCACGACGATGCAAACTTATGCCAAACAACTCTTGCCTACGTATGATGTATTTTATGACAAAAGATATTTTCAGCCTGGTACGCAACTCACGCACTTTCCGTTGCCTGGCGACAAAACTGCTTCAGTCAGTATTTGTGAAGATATGTGGACGGCAGGCTACGACAAAGATCCCATCATGAATGCAGTCGCAAGTGCCAAGACAGATCTACTCGTCAATATATCATCATCACCGTATACAATCGGTAAGCATGAAAAAAGGTTACGCATTATTCAAGAACATACAGCAAACGCAGGTGTTCCCTTCGTCTATGTCAATCAAGTCGGTGGGCAAGACGGTCACGTCTATGATGGACATAGCATGGTAGTTGATGCTGAAGGACACGTCATATTCGCTGGCAAATGATACCAAGAAGAATTGTCTGTGGTAGATCTCGATGCACCTCACCAGGATCTCACAAGCGACGTTATCACCGAAAGTAACGATAAATACAAAAACATTCTCGAAGCAATCAAGCTCGGTACCAAAGATTATCTCACTAAAACAGGTATCAAAGATGTCGTCATCTGAGTGTCGGGAGGTATCGATAGTGCAGTAAGTCTCTATATTCTTTCGCAGATCCTTCCCAAAGAACGCATCCATGCGTATTATCTCCCGAGCAAACATAGTCAATCATTAGGCTACGTAGAAGAACTTTGTAAAAATGTATGAGTTGATTTTCAAACCATCTCTATCGACAGCACCGTCCAAGCATCGATCCATGAAACAGAAAAAGTCACCGGAGAAAAAGTCACCGGCCTCGCCTACGAAAACATTCAAGCACAAGTGAGAGGAGTGAAACTGATGACTCTCTCTAGGATGTGTGGAGGCGTCGTCATAAATAACTCCAACAGAACAGAAATTGCACAAGGCTACGCTACGATCTATGGCGATACTATTGGTTTCATGTCTATCATTGGAGATCTATTGAAAACAGAAGTATATGGACTCGCCGACTATATCAATGCGCAAGCAGACACCGAGAAGATTCCTCAATCTATTATCAAAAGAGTGGCTTCGGCAGAACTTACGGACAATCAAAGAGACCCTTTCGATTATTTCCGTCCTGGCGTATGTGAAGGTATCGATGCTCTCTTCAACGGTGAGGATGCAGATGAAGTTGCTCATAAATATAATCTCACTGCAGATGAAGTGACGCGATATCTCAAAAACATCGATAGAAATGAGTTCAAAAGAAAACAATCCCCCACCGTCATCAAACTCAAATCCCCTTCCGTAGGTGGCGGCGGCAGACTCTATCCTATCGTGTATGGTTAATTTTGTATTTTGTTTATTTGCTTATTTGTATATTTGAAATGTCTCTCCTCCACCACACCGCCACTGTCCAAGCTACTCCCGCAGAAACCGCTTTGCGAGTAGCGCGCATGCAACCGCTCCATCTGTGACATGTCGATGCTATCAAGCAAGCTTTTCAGTGCGGCATCAAAAAATTACTGATCGGCATCTGATCTGCAGACAAAAAAGATACGGATGATAATCCTTTTTCTGCTGAAGAAAGAAAAAAAATGCTCATGGATGTGCTTCAGGCAGAGTGATTGCTCGATAAATGCAGCATCTACTATCTCACCGATCTCAACAATAATGCTTTGCGACGCAATCAAATAGATAACGAACTTGAGGACTTCTACTATCTCGTCTCAGATAATGACTATCTCAAAACACTCTTTGCAGATAAACAACATATTACTCCCGAGACCAGAGTGAACACGAGAGGCACCATCATCAGGAATTCTATTATGCAAAAAGATTGGCTGGTGCTCAACAAATATTTGCATCCCACCACACTCCTCACCCTAGATGAATTGCACGCACAAGAAAAACTTGAAAAAATCTTTGGACCAGAAGTGAAGAAACCAAAAAATGCCGTGGATCTGGTGCTCAAAGATGCTGATGATCGCGTCTTGTTGATTCAAAGAAAATATCCGCCGCTAGGACGAGCACTTCCTGGAGGAATTCTCGATTATGGGGAGACAGCACTCCAAGGTGCTTTGAGAGAAGGTTGTGAAGAACTGGGTGGAAAGAATAAAGCATCTCCTATTGAGATTTCAGGCAAGACTGCCAAGAGAGGAACCTTCGCCATCGAAGTGATCAAAAGTCTCGGCTATAGAGATGATCCCAAACAAGACCCACGTCGACATATTATCACCTTTCCTTTTGAAGGCAGAATTACGGGTGGGATACCGGAGGCAGCAGATGATGCACTGAGCAAAGCACGATTTTCCAAGGAGCAACTCCTCGCCATTGAACCAAGTGAGTGGGCATTCGTGCACCACAAACCCATTATCCTAGAGACTTATCACGATTAAGGTGCATTGACTTGCAAAGGAGTTTTAAGTGCTTAAGATATGTTAGTTTTTAACTTTTCACGTGCTATGGAAACAGGTACACAGCAGCGCGTCAAACCTTTGGTGATTTCATGAGGACCTTGCGGTGGAAAGTCTTCCATACTCCCTCACCTAGTAGAAACATTACTCCAACAAGGCTACGATGTCTATACCGTACCGGAAATGGCCACGTATCTTGAGTCCAAAGGAATTCACCCCAAATATGGCACACCACTCAAAGAATTTCAAATCAACATCGTCGAACAACAACTCCTCCACGAACAAACAATTCAAGAAGAAATTGCTCGTCGCTGACGCCCGGAGAAATCGGTCATCTTGTGTGATAGAGGCCTAGTTGATAACCTAGCATATGTAGATGCAGCGACCTATACCGAGGTACTTGCCGCTTGTAAACTCTCTCTGGCAGAGGTACTCAACCGATACGGCGGTGCCGTATTATTGCAAACTGCTGCGTATGGAGCAGAAGAGTTTTACACGACCGACAACAACGCAGCGAGGTTAGAGAATACTATCGAAGCAGCGAGGGTTGTGGAAGATAATGTATTGCACGCCTATGATAATTATCATGGCAAACAATTTTTCGTCAGCAACACGCATCCTCTCACCTGAGAAAAGTATACCTTTGAAGCCAAGAAACATGCAGCCACCAATGCAATACTTGCACAGCTCGGCTCACCTGCTATCGAGTACGAAAGGCAGTTTGAAGTACGTAGTTTTGACATGGAGCAACTCCTCGCTTGCGATCCAACGCAATTTTTCATCGAACAGTATTACCTTCCTATGGATCTATTCAACAGACCTGACTTCGACGAAGCCAGAGTTCGTCACATGCACAAGGTATGATCCGATGATCACTACTACTTCCTCACCCTCAAAACACGACAAGGTGATCAAAGAATTGAAGAAGAACACGTCATCACACCCGAACAATATGAACACTACTTCGCCAAAAAACTTCCCGACAAAGCAGGTATCCAAAAACACAGATATGTGTTCAGAAACCCTCTAGATCATCATAGATATGAATTTGACATTTTTTTGACACCAAATTGACAAGAAACAGGCAGATATAGACTTGAAGTAGAACTTCCCTGACGTGAAGTCGGCATTGCGCTACCCACTTTCATCACCGACTCCCAT
>JAYREU010000002.1:0-24389 GCA_041908765.1 Candidatus Absconditabacterales bacterium | reverse complement strand
TAATATTCTCCATAATTTCCCTCAAGAAGACAAACACGTCCAAAAAGTTCATGCCTGCCTGCATCAGCAATCTCATGTATCTCATGAACTTAATCATATCGTAATATTGTGTTACTTTACCAAGCAAGGGAAGCTTGAAGACATTTTGGTCTATAAAACGCTGTCCTTTTTGTGTAGAAAAGATCACCCACAGTATAAATCATCACATACCCAACACCATCACTATCTTGAGTGTATTCTCTTGTAAAAAGGTAGTCATATTCATCATTACTTGCGTCATCATGGGGATATTCTGAGCATCAAACTGAGTAACAATCTCAAAAATACCCGGTAAGATTTTGGTAAACAGGACATATACCGAAATAATAGCCATACCAAAAAGCACTCACGGATAGATCATAGCACTCTTATATTTTGTTTTGATATTGTGCAAGAATTCATACTCCTCTGCCAAGTACTTGAGTACCAAAGTCAGTTCACCTGATTCCTCACCAGACTTCACGATATTCACATCGCCTTGATTGAAGTATCTTGGCAATAAACTCATACTCAATGATAACGTTTCACCTCTATTGAGTGCGAAGTACATTTCATCACAGATTTTCCTAACTGCTCCCTTATCTGTACCATTTTTGATAATTAATACGGAGTCTACAATTGCGACTCATCATTCAATCATATATGATAACTCTCTAAATAAGAACACTTTCTGCTTAATGTTAAAATAGCCAAGCTCCCTTTCCTTGATGAAGTTTTCTATATGGGTATCAACTCGCTGATCTATGAACATTGCAGAGTAACGTTACGATAAAAGTATACATAATAATCTCACTATTTTCTTATGCAGGGGGAGGTGTTGTAGGGGGAGGAGGAGTCTCTGCAGGCGATGGAGGCGGCGTAGTTGTTCACGAATCAGTTGGTGTCTTGGACTGTGGAGGGTTATAAAAATATGCGTATAACTCAACTGATACCGTCTGTTTGAGATTATAATCAACGATATCATAATTCATGCCGGCAATTCTATAGACCATAGGAATTAAGAAGTTAATGCTTTGTTCTACATTCTTCAAAAAAACTAGAAAGTCCTGTTTATTTTTAAATTCTATCTCCATAGTAATTGGCAGTTTATACAAATAGTTTTCTTCATCCAAAACCTGAACACCTCCAAAACTTATTGATAATAAAGCACCTATATCTCCTGTTCATCAAGGGACTTTCATGACATGTTCTAGAACACTTTTGAGAAGGACTTTTTGATTGAAATCCATCTTTTGTGCTTCAAGTGAACTAAGAATAATATAGGTCCTAAAAAAAGGTAAATTCTCCATAAGTTTTGGTTTAATATTATCACATTTCTTTTCGTTAATACAATTAGCAAGTGTGTATTGCTTTCCGGTAGTATTGAGTTCCTGGATAACCTCTTGTATTTCCTTGATTGCAGCAACCTCATCTATCGCTCATGAAATACTTGTTTGAATAAGATCTAGTTCATTGAGTAATCACTCTGATCCTCTTGCTTCTAAAAATACATACTGTGGACCCTTGCCAAATATCTCTCCTAGGGGTAGTGCTCACAATCATCTCACTCTCTCGACAGCACCAGCAAACATTCCCCAAAAAAACAGAATACCTACAACACACAAAAATGCATAAAGTTTGTATCTCAAACCTGCAATTTGTTTTTGTTTTCTGGCAACTAATTCTGGATCAATCTCATTAAGACGCTGGCTTAATTCTGTCATACTGTTTAATTTTTGCATCTAAAACAAATGAAAAAACTCCTGATTCTTCATTATAAAAAGGAATTCTGATATGCTCAATAAACTCAAAATTCTCCAATCTTTCCAAAAGTCACTTCTCCTTATATATCTCACCCATAGTTGGTACGGTTCCTCTCACAATTATTCTATCGCTATTAATTTGGAAATCACTAAAAGTTAGTCTATTTTGATTGGATCCCAAAGCTTTCATAATGTCATACAAACCAATAAGATAGATAATTGATTCTCTCCAATTAATAGTAGTATCCAGCTCCATCAGCTTTTCAGTTGCCTTATATCTTAAATATCATTGATCCTGTTTGAGTTTTGTAAGTTCTTGCTTCTTTTGCACGAGTACCTGTTCTTGCGTAGCTTTCAATGTCTCCAAGCGTCCAATTTCGTAAAATGTAAGATAGCAATAATACCCAATAGTCCGCAAGAAGAACAAAAAAATTGCCCCCGCTACTACTCATCGAGGATTTATGTTCTCAAGTTTCTTTTGCCAAGCCGGTGTTTTTGGCTTCTCACCTGGATGATGCCCAAATGGAGCAGCTGGTTCGGTTGCTGCTTCTTGTTTCTTTCAGAGATGGAGTCGTGCAGGTAGCGTAATTTTGGGAAACTGCATTACACAAGTGGGAAATCTAAAGACCTACTCATTATATGACAACTACCCGCACAAGCAAAAATAGTGCTTCTTTTGTGTGTAAAAAGATGACAAAAATAAAAAAAAGCATACATTATAGGGACAGTCCTATAATGATATGAATAGTGTTTCTAAAAAGAATAAACGGCTTATTCTAGCCAAATAAAGATGGTGACGTAGAAGTAGGAGAAAGACGCTGTGAAGACGTCTGGATGACAGGCACAGAAATTCACGGGAAATGAGCCAAAAATCATTCCCAATCCAAGGAAAGAATTCATTTCTCTTGCGCTTTGGTGAGTTTACTGCCAGCAGCTTCACCATACAAGACCATTGTGGTAGATGTAGTCACCGTAGATGAGACATCAGCTCACTGCTCACTCAACCATTGCACAAGTACTTCTCTCGTAATTGGAAAGGTGCCAGTAACCACAATGTTTTCTCATGAGAGTATACCTGTTGCAGGCGCACGCTGCTCTGATCACAATTGCACTCAGAGGGCAAAAAAATGCGTCAAGCGTTTAGTAGTAGCTTCATCAGAAAAGTAGGCAATAAGTGCTTGAATAGTTTGCTTACCAATGCCATAAATTGCTTTGAGAAATTCCTCATCAGTACACCAGCGCATCAAGGAGTTCAAGGTGAGACTAGATTCTTTTTGTAGGAGTGCATCTGCTAGTGACTGGGCAATTTTTTTGCCGACGAAGGGGATACCCAAACCATGTAATAATCTCCACAAGACAGGTGATTTGGCACGTTCAAGCTCTCCTAGGAGTTGGTGTATCTTTTTGGAGCCAATACCTGGCATAGCCTGAAGCTGCATACGATATTGCGGCTCAAGAAGAGAGAGGAGGTCCGCATAATCATAGATAATTCATGCGTCCACAAGATTTTCAACTCATGCATCACCCAATCCCTCAATTGCCATAGCTTGTCTCGAGACAAAATGCTTGATTTGGGCTTTGCGTCTAGCATGACAATCAGTATTTGGACAATATCGTGCAATTTCTGTTTCTG
This sequence comes from Candidatus Absconditabacterales bacterium, assembly GCA_041908765.1. Lineage (GTDB taxonomy): Bacteria > Patescibacteriota > Gracilibacteria > Absconditabacterales > Absconditicoccaceae > CAYUST01. The sequence goes on along the minus strand of JAYREU010000002.1, from coordinate 20,975 downwards.
AAGGAACGAGGAGGGTAGAGCATGCAGGACAGGTTGTAGGTGCCACAAGGGGAACTGCATCCGCTAGACGTCTCTCGAGCACAGGTCACACAATATAGGGAATTACTTCACCACTTCTTTGGAGTCGTACCCAATCATGTTCTTTGAGCGCCATTTTTTGCATTTGATCCATGTTGTGAAGAGTTGCTTTGGTAATGAGTGCACCAGAAAGTTGCACAGGATCCAACATAGCTACAGGAGTCACCACACCTGTACGTCCGACTTGATAGATTACCTCGCGCAACTGAGTAGTTGCAATCTGCGCAGGAAATTTGTACGCCACTGCTCGCCTCGGATGATGTGCTGTTGTACCAAGTTTTGTATCTTCCCATAAGGTAGTATCCTCTACCTTGATAACTAATCCATCTAGCTCAACGGGGGCTTTTTCCAATTCTGGTAAGACATGCTCACAGCAGTCAACTACTTCCTGTATAGTCATTCATGATTTTCTCCACGGATAGACCGGCAATCACCAATCAGCTAACTGTTGGAGAATGCTAGATTGTGAAGCAGGAAGCTCAAGTTCTGCTCTATTACAACAATCATAGATAAATATTTGTAATCCTCTCTTACTCACCATTTCGGTATTCAGTTGCCTCATAGTGCCTGCTGCAGCATTTCTCGTGTTTGCAAAAACAGGAAGGTCCTCTTCCAATTGATACGCATTGAGACGTTTGAATGCATGTTTGGTCATGATCACTTCTCCCCTACAATGCAATTCAGGGATATGTGCAATACTTGGTAACCATGCAGGGAGGTTAGCAATTTGGAGAGCATGAGCTGTTACTTCCTCTCCTGTCACCCCATCACCTCTCGTAATTGCCTGCGAAAGTTTACCATAACGATAGATTAACTTCAATGAAATACCATCAAATTTTGGTTCGATAATATATTGCAATGCATCATTATGCATAAGTTTCTCGGTCATCTTCTCCAGTTGAGCATGCCAGTCATAAAGGTCTTGCGCATCATACGTATTTTGGAGTGACAGCAATGGATAAGGTAAATGAGTTGCCTTGGCAATACTTTCTAAAAGCTGTCAGGCGAGCTTTTGGGTAGGTGAGGTTGGTATAATAAGATCAGGATATGCTGTTTCAATATCTTCCAAAAGATGCCAAAGATAATCGAATTCTGCATCTGCGATCAAAGGATCTCCTCGGACATGATAGCGTTCATTGTGTGCAAAAATAATATCACGCAATTCATGCAGATGCTCCTGGAGTCGTGAATAGGTCAGTGAAACAAGTGTATATCCACGTCGCTGGGTGGTAAGTTTCATTAATACATCAGTATCCATACGTGAGAATGAGGTGTTATGAAAGTACAAATACCAGTATAGAAAAAGTGTACACATAATCAAGTTACCTAGAATTGCCTGATTCGTTCACTCACTGCCCAATCTGCTCTCTCCACAATGCATTATAGAGCCCATTTTGAGACAAGAGTTGTGTATGCTTTCATTGTTCTACTATACGTCCATTTTCCAAGACATAAATCATATCTGCATGCATAATAGTTGATAATCTGTGTGCAATCATAAGCGTCGTCATCTGCGAATGTGTAGAGGCAATCTCCTTGATAGTGTCGGTAATTTCTGCTTCCACAATGCTATCCAGGCTACTGGTAGCCTCATCCAAGACCAATACTTGTGGTTTCCTCAGGAGCGCTCTTGCTATTGCCAGACGTTGTTTTTGTCAGCCAGAAAGTTTGAGTCATCACTCACCAATTTTGATATCCAATCATTCACTTGTAGCAAAATCAAAAAGCTGTGCTTTTTTCAGAACCTCATTCATCTCAACATCTGTCGCAGCCGTATGCACAAATTGCAGATTCTCTCTAATTGTACCACTAAATAATTGAGTGTCTTGTGCTACCAAACCTATTAAGGATTTGAGTGAACGAGGATCAATCGATGCAAGTAACTGACCATTGATCTGTACGTCGCCTTGTTGGGGAGTATAGAGTCAGAGCAATAATTTCACCAAGGTAGACTTACCTGATCCAGAAGGTCCTACAAAAGCAATGGTTTGTCCGCGGTCTATCTGGAATGAAATATCATGTAATACTGTTTTGTGAACCTGATAGCCAAAAGTAACATTCTGAAAGGTAATCTGATCTATAGTAGCAATAGTCGACTTGTGTGATACCTCCTCCACAGGTTGTTGTTTGAGAAGATCATTGAGGAGCTCATGGCTTGCTTTTGCTTCCTGATAGTTCTTGAGAACATCTCCCAGCATATACAAGGGAGAGAAAATAAAGAATGAATAGAAGTAGAGCGAAAAGAACTCACCCAAGGTAATCATTTGTTGAAAGACCATCCAAAACATCGTCCCCAACAAACACACTCTGACAAAATTGATAAGTGTTCATTGGAAAAAGTCGATGGTTCTGACTGTTTTAATTTTCTTAATTTCAAGTCACAATATTTTGGTATTTACGTTTTCGAGTCTCTGTAGCTCTTGATTCTCCAATCATAGCGATTTGACCAATGAGACATTGCGGATACTTTCGGTAGTTGCGCCTGCGAGTGATGCTGTTTCAGTCACAATCATCTGTTGTGCTTGCTTGATTCTTTTGCTCAAGTGATAGACTATCACCCCCATCAAGGGCATCACGCCTGCATAAAAAAGTGCTAATATTCGATGTACGGTACTTGCATAAATGATCACAAAAATGAGACCCACTAATGCAGTAAAGACATTATTAACTAAGCTTCCTATAAATCACTGGATGCTATTACGCGCTTTGTTGAGTTTGTCCAAGAGTTGTCCTGATTGCTGGTCTTCGAGCAACGCATACGGCAATGAAAAAGCATGTTGCATACTTGTTTGGTAAATGCGCATGCCAATCGTTTGCGTCATCACATTGACGAAGTAGTCTTGGAAGTTTTTGGCGATACGCGATACCATGGCTACACCCACGCTGAGCAATAATAGACCACCCACTCCTAGAGTAAAGGTACGTACATCGTACTGCTGGAAGTTAGTCACGTATCTATCAATGATCATACGAAACACCTGAGGATCCAGCAAAGAAAATATCTGATTTATGGCTGCTAGAAACAAGGTGAGAACCAGCATTTTTTTATACGAAGAGAAATAGCCGAAGATAAATGACATCGATCACGAGAAGGATTTAAAAAAGTATACAGAAAATTACGCTTGTTTTGGTGTATCAATCCCTGCCCACAAGTTGTAGGTATCTATGGGACACCCTGCAGCTTTCAATTGGAGAAAGAGTTGCATCTTATATGCTCACAGGAATACCAATACATAATCGACCAAAAATGCAGATCTCGCAGCTGTTTTTCATCGTATATTGATAGTTTCCTCCCACTGCTCGTCTTGGACGGTAAGTAAGTCAGCACTGATTTCCTCCAATGCTTTATCTAGTGAGGTAGCAAATTGGTCAAACGTGAAGCTAGCAAACTGATTGGTATAGTTGGTATACATATCTTCATCTCGCTTACCAAGCACCATCAATTTAATTTGAGCAGGAAAAGAAGAAATAATATACTGCTCTACTTCCTCAGTTGTTCTTTGCACATCGCTAAATCTATAGGACTTATTCTCTGCAGTTACTTTGCTTCCAAGATGTTTGAGAATACGAAATTCATACGATATTGCTTCAATTAAATGATTCACGCTAATCATGAGTATTGAGAAAAAAACATAAAAACGAACATACCAATCTTCTTAATGGCCTACAGAAAAGGTACTTCTCATCGATTGTATGCATCTCAAACAAAAAAGCGAGAGGAAGACCTCCTCTCGCTCGAAATATTTTTTACAAAAAAGATTTATTTGATATATTTATCGATGAGTTCTTTTGCTTTATCCTTCCCACCTAGTCCAAAGGCAAGGCCAATAGCCAACATAATGCCCATCATAATAGTATTGATATTATCAGTCAAGAAACTGATGTCTACTTGTGCTTGCTTGAGTGCTGTGACGATGACAAACAACATAACAATTACATATGCCAAGTGTCCCAACCAAGCAGCAGTAAATTTCGCTGTCTTAGCTGCTCCGTCAGTCAGATCTTTGACAAATTTTGCAACAACCGCACCCACCAAGATAATCAATACCGCTACAAATAGATTGGGAATATAGGCAATAAGATCAGAAATCAAACTTGATATAACACTTAGTCCCAATACTTCAAAGGCAATATTGATACCAAAAAGGTAGAGTAACCAAAAGATAATGTCTGCAACAATTTCACTAAATCCCCCATGATAATTAGCATTTGACAAGAACTGATTGATCTTTGCTCTAATTGCCATTCTTTCGACTCCCAACTTCCCTAGAGCAATGTGCACACCCATTTTGATCGTTCTTGCTATCAACCGAGCAACTACCCAGATGATGACTGCAATCACTAATCTTGGCAAGAAATCTGCCACCGTTTGCGCTAATGTTCATGACCAACCATTACCCAAGGTAAACAAGTCATTTACAATATTCATGGATAGTGAAAAAAAGAAAAGTAAAATACGCCATAGTTGTAGCCTTGTGTCAAGGAAATGCAATGGGTGACGCAGAGTTCCTAATTGTGAAATAGCAGTTCATACCTATATTCTTCTTTTGCTCGCTCTTCTTGATTTGACAAATTTGCCATATGAGTAATTTATGGTATTGATGTTGACACAAAAAGACAACCCTGGTGAGGGAAGTAATTTACGTAGTCTTGGTAGTGGTTTTAGTATAATATTTGATGACACTCTTTCCATGGACATGTGGTTCAATAATCACCTCAATTTTCTCTCTCAGCCTATTGGGATCTGACATATAATTGAGTCTAATTTCTCATAAACTCTCTGCATCTCCTTCAGACAAGAAAACAATAGATCAATAGTTAAAAATACTTCACAACAAGCCTCTCTTGTCGACACGCATAGATTTAATTTTCTCTGTATCAAGTGTTCTTGTCGTTTTTTGCAAGATGCCTGTTTGATCGAAAGACATCACTTTTTTGGGAGTGATGATGGTGAAATCCATATAATAATCGATCAGCTTAACTCGCGCTACTCCTACACAATACCATCACCAAATGATAATAACTCACAAGCCAACTATTCTCACTAATCCTACCAAAAGAGAATCTCATATCACGATGCCATATATTGCCCACAGGATGCACAAAGAACCAACAAATCGCAAAAGGACAGGCAAAAGAACTCTATAAAAAAGATAGATAAAATCTCTACGTATGGCTAAGACATTTTCAACACCGAATTCCTCTTGGCTTTTTTCTATCTCTCTCCTCATCAAAGAGGTGTCAAAATTGGAAAAGATTTTAACCATGGAGTTGCTGAGCAATAAAAAGGGAGACTATCATAGAAGTAATGTAGTGGAAAGGAGAGGCTATGCAAGAAAAAATAGGAGTTCATGTATGGTAGGCTCTCCTTATTTCTTGTGGTGATAGTGTAAGGATTTTCACTGTACTATAAGCTGCAAGGCTCTCACTCACTTGATCAACGGATAGACTATGGCAAGTAAGAGGGGTTGACGAGAAAACCAGATCATCACGCGATCATATCGTTTTTTAGGAGATATCAAACGATCGATCTGCGCAATGGCGTCTGCTCACACATAATATGTATCATCGATCCTAATCACCATTCCTGCAGAACAATTCACTCCTTTCTTCTCCAAATCAAGCACAATCTCTGGATGTTGCCTACCATCATATATGTGTAGGTCATAACGCTGTTTGAGGACAAGATACTTCTTAAACTGTCTACACAAAAGACAATCTCCATCATATACTACCACAACCTGTTTCTTGGACTCGTTCATATATCTTACGCATCAATAAATACCACCATATATATCACTTTTCGAGAAAATAACAATGTCAGATAGCTACTTGCTCTTGCAAGAGCAAAATAAGACCATATATAAAAGAACATATGTTCTTTTTACTCTCACTAAATACCCATGGGCAAGCAATCACTCTTTGAGGTCTATCTCAATCGTTTTAGAAATTATTATTTTGCCTATCGCACGATTCCTTCATTCGAAATGTGCATGGAAATTTTGGGCGTGAATTCCAAAAGTGTTGTTCACCGCTTTTTCCAACAAATGATAGAAAATGGCTATCTGAGTAAAAGATCTTCTACGTATTTACCTCAGGACAAATTAGTATCGCTTCCCTTTTTTGAGTCGGTCCAAGCAGGTATTCCTACGTGAGTCAGCGATGTGTTGCCACATGCTATTAGTGTCGAGCATTATCTCATCAGTCATCCCCAACACACCGTTTTGATCAAGGTGAGGGGTGAAAGCATGAAAGACGCTGGTATCTATGAAGGAGATATTGTCATCGTCGAGACAGGGAGGACAGCTCGTGTGGGTGATCTCGTCGTTGCATTAGTGGATCATGAATATACCCTCAAATATCTCCTCAAAGACAAGCATGGCAAACACTTTTTGAGAGCCGCTAACAAAGCATATGATGATATTTATCCTACAGAAGAGCTCAAAACCTTCGGTATTGTGATTGGGTCATTTAGAAAATATGAATAATAATGGAGGAAGTCTATCCACTCAGTACACGTGTACGATGTTTGGTAGACGCAGACTGTTTTTTTGTTTCCTGCGAAAGGCTAAGAGATCCATCACTCCTCGCCAAACCGGTATGTGTCGGTGGACCTATTGTAGTAGCAGTGAGCTACGAAGCCAAAGCATATAGTATTCGTGTAGGCACACCATTACGAGAAGCCAAACAGATTCTTCCCAAAGAGGCTGTTTTTTGTCAGCCTGATTTTGCTTGGTATCAATACGTTTCTGCACAATTATCTGCACGTTGCCAAGAGATTACTCCCCGCATCTTGCAAGCAAGTATTGATGAAGTCTATCTAGATATCACCGACACCAAACCTCCACAGATGGATCGATCACAATGGTGCACACATATACAACAACATCTCATAGCTAGTACGTGAATACCTCTCACCCTAGGCAGTGCCCCCACCCCTCTGTTGGCCAAATTATTTTCCACGCTCCACAAACCACAAGGGTGTGGTGTAGCATTGCAAAGTACCACTATCAATCAGCTCCTAGCAGACTGTCCTCTTGAAAAAGTTTCTGGCATATGAAGAAAAACTCTTCCCAAAGTACACAGTACTCCTACGGTTGCTTCCTACATACAACTCCCTCTCAGCACGATCAAATCTCGCTTTGGTGTGACATGACAACAAATACGACACGGATTGCGTGGTCACGCCCTCGCAGCACATCTGTCACCACCGCAAGCTCCCAAGAGTATAAGTTCAAGCAGATCATTCATGAGAGCAACTGCTATGACCGAACAAGCACTTCGACAACATCTTCTGTGACATCGAGAAAAGGTCTTCATGGATCTTATAATGAACAACCTGCAGGCACAACACCTCTGGATAGCATTGAGAGATAGCGCATTACATTGGCACAGCTATGAAGCACAACTCCCCGCCTATACCCAAGACAAATCCACTCTCCAATCTTCTTTCAAAAAACTACTCACTACTCATTATCAAGTAGGTATGCTGTATAAAGGAACGGGCATCTGAGTGTGATCGCTCATTCAGAGTGCATGGTATACCCCATGACTTTTTTCGGACACTACCGAACAGCAAAAAACACTCAGCACCTGCATGACCAAGATCAATCAAAAACGAGGGAAAAAACTCATTCATCCAGCTACGCTACATCACAAGAAAAAAATCTAACGCAGTAGTTGCGCCTCCCACGTAGTAGTATCGATACCCCATCATGCACTAATAATCTCAGTAGAAAGCCATTTATCAGCACCAAATCGAAGTGCAATACCCAGCAATAGCATACCAATAGCAAATATCTTTTTGGTATGTTGGAGAACTCATGCAGAAAGACGTACACGACGGAAAATGAACTGCCCTCAGGCAAACAACAACCCTAGCGTCATACACACTCACAACAAGTAGACAAGTGTTGCCACTATTCCATTTCAAAAATCAGTTGGAAGAATAGTCGCTATGAGGAGTAAGTAGGTGGGAGAACAACTATTGAACAAAGGACCGAGTAACAAACCTAACACTACCTCATACCAAGGTGAATGAGTAAAACGATCCAAGAAAGAGCTAATACTTTGCTGTACTCATAGCAGTCCAATAATCTGATCCCACAAACGTGGTAACAAAATAAGAGCACCAAACATGATAAACACGACTGCGGACAACAAACGGAAATCGTCTTGGTCAAAGGGTAACTGAGTAAACACCACCTTGAGTCAAATCGTTAACACAAGAACAGATAGTGCAAATGCAATAAGAACGATATGTATGCGCAAACGCTTCCCAGGTAAAGCACTCACGCCAAAAAGTACCGGCAACAACGGTAAGGTACAAGGGGAAAGGACTGTAAAGACACCTGCAACGAACGTAATCAACCACAAAGCCATCAGTAAGGAACAACTAAAGACAGCTAAGTATAGGAGAAAATGAACAGAAAAGCAAAAATAGACTCTATAGAAAACAGATAAATATATTATGTCAATATACTCTTGATTTTTTCATCGAGTAACGTATCAAAAGGCATGCACTACACACTACCTCATTTCGAAGAAGAAGATCTCTATGATCCACTCATACAACATTGGATCAATTTTTTTGGTGCTCCTGCGCTAACCGATACCCATGCAAGAATACAGTACGTACTTCAAATAAATGAGAGCGCAATGCATCCAGATTGTGGTTTTGCAGAAGAAGTACACGCGCTGCTCACCTGAAACGTCCTCACCAATCACACCTCTCCCCAAACCAAGATTGAACAACATCCAAGAGAGTATTTCTCAGAGTATCTGACCACGCATATGCTCAGAGATGATCCTTCAGATCATCACATCATCTTCAAAAACCAACATCTCAACGGTCATCCTCTGAATCAAGATAATATCATCAACCTCCCTAGAGGACCGCATACATCACTCCATGAACTTCTAGGACAAAGAAATTTGTACCCACATCAACAACTGCTTAAATTGCTCACGTGCGAAAAAGACACGCTTGATCACTATTTTCTAGAAGCGCTCCAACACGTTCAAAATTCTTATCATCAAGTATTTCTCAAAGATCCCTTCAGTATCTATCGTCCACATTGTTTCCATGATGTACGGAGGAACAAGAGAGTCGCATAAGGAACCTCTGAAGTAGTCCTAAAAGTACGCTTGGGTGCTTTTAGAGACGCCTGAAGAGGTTCATCTAGGAAGCGTTGTGAACTGCCTTTTCAGGTCGTTTGACAAATCATGTTACGCCAGAAAAATACGCAAAAATTTAATTTTGCAGAGCTTCCATAACTTTATCCCAACAACAATCTTTGCTTGCCTCGCGTCACCTGTTGTAAGCCACCAAAGGTGTCTTGCAAGTCTTTCACTGCCTGGATAAGAATATGCTGTTTACCAGGATGTACTTTGAGCTCTATCAAACACTCACCCGTCGACATACGATCTACAGCAGCCAACAATCATGCTGTGTCTCTCGCGATCGCTCTCTCAAACGTTACATAACGAAGCTCATCTCCTGATTGGATATATTGCTCAAGACCTTGTATGTCATGCTCTTTGCGGTATCGCTTGTCTTTTTTGATAGTAAAATAGTTGTACTGATCAAGTCCCTTAGTAACTTCCTTTTTGGGCTTGGTGAAAACAATTTGTGTAGAACGTTCTGTTGGAGTATCTTGCTGATCCAGACACATTCTTTCTCTTGTTCTCAGATCCACATATCTCCCTCCATATAATTCACGTTTGGTAGGATAATAGGTATCGCTATACTTTCGTAAGCTAAGCTCATCAAACGAAGCTTGTTCTCACAACAAAGCAAATACCTCCTCAGTATGAATCTGTTTGGTCATTATTAATCTAGACTCATGATACGATTCAAGATGAAATTTAGCCTGCTCAAGAAGATGCTTAAAATAGATATATTTTGTTTCATCATATCATAACTCAATCAAGAGCACTCCACATAAGGCAATCAAAAAACTAAAAAATGAAATTACGCTTGGAGGCAAATTTCCCCAGTCATGTTGTAGCCATGTGTAGGTGAGTGCTCCATGCAAAGGATCATGTAACGTTGCATCTTTGATAATACTCAGGCCACCTCACTTGAGTACCTGCTTTGCATAATTCATAAAACTTTTTCTTTCCTCAGGTAATGAACGTTTCCAATGCTGTACTGCCAAAAGAATATGTCTCGGGGAAAATCCAAATTTCTCGAATATCGGCCCTGCGACAGAGAGTAAAAGGTTTTTCTGCACTTCAGAAAATCCTTCCATGGGAAGTTGCTCTGTCAAATAGGTGCCCACACCATTTACTCATCCTGCAATGAGAGAATCAACACCAAAACCTTTTCAAGATTCAACAAGACGGTGATCTGGGAGGAAAAGCGGCTTTCTCATCCAATTGTACAAATAAAAATGATTATAACGTACCGGTTACCAGTTCACGGATCTTTTCGGGGATAAATAATTTTGCATCAGATGGGGTACCCCTAATTGCAGTGCTTGAAATATCAAGATGAGGCATAGTATTTTTGGAGAATAGTTCTGGGAAGCGTGAAGAGATATCCTCAACTCAATTTCTTGCAAACTCCTCGAACATGATTCCTCCAAAGTCCTGCAACATCTCATCTTCTCTACCTGCATATGTTTCAATAATTCTCTTGCTCGTATCCAGACCAATAGGGAATACAAACTCCTGATTATTCTTATATCTCAACACATCAATATTGTCTTTGAAGAGACCAGAACCAAAGAGCACTACTGGATAGCCAAGACCATTGATTCGGGTTATTCTTTTGATAAGTTGTTGCGCATCGACTTTTCCTTTGTCATAGGTATCCACAGATATGGAAAACAAAGGGATATGCTTGGGGTATTTCTTCTGCGTTTCCTCCATCATATGAAGATGACCTACATGGGGTGGATTGAAAGATCATTTCATGACAATTAAGGGTTGGTATCCTTCTCTCGTTCTTGCAATATCTTCCATTCTACACAGGTTACCATCAGCATTGATACAGACCATAGACCCAGGTCACATGTGCTCTATAGTTGTTTGGATATCTTGCTGGAGAATTCATGCGTCCATACGATACCATTGATCAATGTAGTCGGTCACAATAGGAGTACGATCAACAAGATTATGTATGAGTTGCAATCAAATATTACCCACAATCTGTTGATACTCCCTGCGCTCCAATGGCTCAGGAATAGTTATATGAAGGATATCTGCTTGTTTCCTCGCACGAGTAAGCCCCACAAAGCCATGGGTAACCGCAGACGGATCTGTAGTCGTCTGGAAACTATTAAGAAAAACTTTCTGATCAGGAAACTTGGGGGTATACCACTGCAGGCCATCTGCTATAAATTCTTTGGAAACGCTTCTGTATTTGTGTGTATTCCATTTCTGTTCATATTCTTTATAGCTACACAATGCTTTCTCAATTATTTTGCTACTACCAGATTGTGTCTGAAGCGTATGAGCAACTTCAACATTTGCACCAATCTCGTCTAGCACAAGCAAGGGCGGACATTGTGCAGGATGTTTGGCTATAATAGCACGGGCGAGGTCTTGATTCAGTTGATCATAGTTTACCATAGTACGACATAAATAGGATAAAAAAAACTATTGTGCAAGCGTCTCAGCGATAATGCGTGGCCATTGCTCTTGTTTATTTAAGTAGACTCTTTGCACATCAGCAAATTCTCTATTGTATGCATGATCTATCAAGAATAACTTTCGCTCAGGGACAAAAACTCCCTGTTGCACTCTCCAGGTATCATCAAATAGGATATCCCCACGTGCCATAGTCTTGTCATGCATCAAAAGAATTTGCTCTCTCCACTTTGCCCCAAAGTCACGAATTATGGTATCAACTTTCACTGACTCAGAGCCAAAAGGGAGTATAGATGGTCTCGAACATATATAAACATTATAATCTCTTTGGAGTGCTTTGAGGGTCTCCACAATACCAGGATAGGGTTGTAAACTAGCAAAAAACTCACGTGTACGATAGAGACTATAGATAATACGTTCAATCTCTTTGTGTACCTTAGTGTCATCACCAAAGAGCTTCCAAATTTTCATTTGTGTTCGATTGGCAGTGTCACTCATTTGTTTGCGAAACTCCTCAGGCAGACGAGGTTCTCCAGCAATTTTCTCAGCGAGACGTTCATGAAAATTATAGGTAGTACCATCCATATCGAAGAGGAGTGTTGGTTTTGGTGTTTTCATAAAGGTGACATATTACTAAAGAGTTCTTTGTAATTTTTCTGTGAAAAGTTTAAGTCTTTTATTGTGGAAGACAGAGGTGTGCTCATCAGACTTTGCAAATCCGAGCGTAAAGGTTTTGTCAGAGTTCTTGACTACGATATGCTCTACATCACGATATGAGTCTTGAACACCATCGATATGAGCATCCACGGGAAATCTATAATTGATATCTACTTCATACGGTACGATGCCATTTGCAATTTTGTAGGAGAATGGTCTTCAGAGTACACTCATAAATCAAATATTATTATTGCCGGTCGGAATCATAGTTCCCATTCCATTCGCCCAGTATCCTGTAGATCCCAAAGCTGAAGATATTACTAATCCACTTGCTTTGATCTGTGTCAAACGCTTATTGCCTCTTGAAATAGTAAATTTTGGGAAGTTTCTCACGTCTTCAGAAACAAGAATATCATTTACTGCTAATTGATTATTCCATGTATGACCTGTGGTGGAGGTAATATCAGCTTCCAAGAAAGGTTCAGTAATAAGCTCAATTTGTTCAAAAGACGCAGGAATCTGTTTGACTCGACGAATATCATTGAGCATAAACCCTAGTGTTCCACAGTTCACGCCAAAGAAGGGTTTGTTGTATTGGTACAGATCATGAATAGCATCAATCATCGTTCCATCACCACCCAGTACTAAGATGAGATCTGCTTGCGTAGGGTCTGTTACGATACTCTCAAGCTTACTCGCAATCTGCTGTTTGAGCTTGAGCTTTCTCTTATCTTCGGGATTCTGGTAAATATAGTAGTTCATCAAGGTGTACAAATAATAGTTATAAATATTTCTTGAAATCAATGACTTTGAGTTGCTCTACATTACGTGTGTAATTCTCGTAGAAGCCGACAGGGAAGTAGGGTGATTCAGGTATTTTACCGATCATTTTCTGGACGAGTGATTCGAGGATTTCTGCTTGTTTCTCTTGGAAGAGGTCTATGGGCAATGGCCATCGATTTTTCTCCTTCAAAAATGCTTCGTTGAGCTGAGAGTATTCATGATAGATCAATGCAGTGTCTTTCATAAATTGCTCGATATCTGCTGTTCACAAATGTTGTACATCTGCTGCTCTCAAGATTTTGCGCGGCTCGGTAGAGAAATCATCACATGGGATTTTGGTAGCTTCGATAGCATCTGTCGCAACTGCTTTAATCTTTGCAACAAGATCATCATCCATATTGAATTCGAGAGCAAGAGTTTCCATTACCTTATTTGAGACGAAAATACTGACGTCTTCTTTGGTAGCAAATCCTGGCGCAAGTGGCTGATGATAGAGGGTATCATGCATTCGACCTCACTGGCTAATTCCCATCAAAGTAGGAAGATCAAGTCACAAACGCTGTGCAACAGGTATCGCATAGTTTTCAACGTTGATGGCGTGTTGGAAATTATGATACGGAATATCGCCATAAAACTGTTTTGCTTCATTTGCACTTGCTTCACGGAATGCTTGTAGTCTGGGGTACATGCTAATAATAGTAGTAAAAATAAAATCAATTTGCGAATATATTTCTGCTTTTATTCTTTACCTATGATATAGGTGGCATACCGATCTAGAAGATCGTACTTTGCATCAAAGAGAGAGGCTAAATACTTCAATCATTTTTTTGGTATATTATGTTTCAGCACAGGAGTGTACACTTTATCCCTAGGCATTTTTCATTGTGTTAGTGCTGTATAGGCCACTTTTCGATCTCATTTCCCATGAAGTTTCTTCCAAAGTCCTTGGAAGTACAATTTCCCACCTGGATCTATCTGATTCATGCTTGCTAGGAATCCTTGATAGATAGTGTCTTGATTATTTTGACTTGAATTATCAAGGAGTTGAACGGAGCCTTGTCCATCGTGTGCAACGACATCTTTTATAGTTGCTACTTTTTTGTCAGTCGTGGATTGTAGATTCACCAAGCCATCAATTTTGGTTTGCGTATCGTAGTATGGATTCCTATCACGTATTCTTTGGTATTGGGTTGATTTATCTGCCTCCACCACGAGCATATCGTTGTTGACGATTGGGAGAAGATGTGGCTGCTCAGCAAACAATGCACTTTCTACAAAAATTGCTCATTGCTTTTGCCACAAGGTAGATCTCAGGAGACTCATCAATGATTGTTTGGTCATCTGCTCAAGCTGTTCCATTCTTGGCTTATTACCGAGGAAAGTTTCCCTCAGCGATTCTCTAGATAAATTCCCTCATGAGGCCTTGGTCACGGTGGGGAAGGTAGCTACTACCTGATCTCTAAGATGTTGAAAAAAATCTGGATCATTGCTAAAAGCGATCTGATGTCGCAACGTATCCATCTGCAACGCATAATGTGGTATACTAAGTTCTTCGCAATAGGTAGCAAATTGCTGCATAATATAACTTTTGCCACTCCCAGGGACACCAGTGATTCAGAGCATGAATTGATTGTTCAATGCTTCTTCCGTTGCCTTTTTGACATACAAGGGGAGTAAATGGCTCGTTTGACTGATATTCCCTCATCGAGCAATAAGTTCTTTGATAGCACTTGAAGAGACGTGATAGTATTCTGGTCTACAAGGAATAAACTCCATGAAGATTTCTGGTGAGAGTCATCTGTTATAAAAGGTCTGCATATCCAAAAACTCTCTATCCTTGAGATCTCTTTCGCCTCCAATCGGATGGGTAATTCCTCTCTTCATCATATGATCCACCAACAGCCCATCAAAACTCCCTACCAAAACGTTCGGAAGATGCTTTGTTGCTTGTTTGAGATGGTTTAGTCTCGTTTCTACGGGGAATAACCCTGACTTTTTGGGATTCTTACCAATCAAAACGTGCAACTGGTCGGTGCTTTTGGCAGCATCTTCGATAGTAGCAATATGCCCGTTGTGTAACACGTCAAATGATCATGGATATGCTTTGACTATCATTGAAGAAAACATATTATAAATAAAATTTAATATATGTAACTTGTATATGTGATTAATAATAAGTATGTCTGTATTTGCAAGGGATTTCCTATTTTCGACACTAACCTCTAGCTAAGTCTTGCATTCAAGCCAAAGACGGTTAGAGTGCAGTATACAATAAGTATTTTATTTCACCAGGAATATGCGTCCACAACAGCATATATATGTCAATCTTTCAGTAGTGATCTTCACGATTATTGATGGTGAATTGCATGTTTTGTTGGTGGAAAGAAGCCAAGAACCCTTTTTGGAATGGCGATGTTTGCCTGGTGGCTATATGGAAGACGACGCAAGCGCTGAAAAGACAATTATCAAAAAATTATTCCTCAAAGTTGGTCTCAAAAACATCTACTTAGAACAGTATCACACCTTCACTGAGCCCAAGAGAGACCCTAGATACAGAGCCATAAATATCTCTTATTTCTCCATTGGTACCTACACGGATATCAAAAAATATTCGCCGTATGGCAAAGTTGATTTTCACCCCCTCAAAAAACTTCCCAGACTCGCCTTTGATCATCAAGAAATTATCAGAAGTGCCTATCGCGTCCTGAGAGAAAGGTTGTTTCACAGTAATATTGCACAGTTCTTCTTGCCCAAACAGTTTACCTTCAAACAACTCAAAGAAGTGTACGATGCGATCTTGCAGACCTCATCTGATGTCAGAAATTTCCGTGCACACATCCGCTCCCAAAACATCATCAAAACCACCGGCAAGAAAGAACAACATGTTGCTCACAGACCTGCCGACCTCTACGAGTTTATCAACAAAACCATCAAAGTAGAGGAGTATAGTATTTAGGGGAGTAAAATACCTAGCTCTTGTAAAATAGCGATATGCCTAGGATTCGTCGGGTCGTATTTACCTAGCGGAAAGTGATCCATAGCATGTGGATCTCTTGCTAAGAGATCTCGAATAGCCCTATTTCCCTCCTTGTACATTGCATCTTTGGTAAAGCAGACTCAGGGCGTGCCGTGAGTTCCTCTAAACACTCTAATGGCCGTACTCCAAGCACTTTCTCTCGCAAGATAATTTGCTCTTTGCAGTAGATAATCTCCTAGGAGATAAACAACAACATAGTAGTCCACCAAAAAAGCATATACTTCAGCGAAGCCTCTTGGTGTTCCATCCAATCCATACGCAAGTGATATAGCAAGATGCTTATCCAATCCTACATCATCCTCATAGTCTACATCCAAGACCTGTTCTCTCATCGTTGCAATTCCCTCTTCACCTCTTTCATAACGATCAAGTCACAATCCCAATAATTGGAGTGAACTTGCCTCACCCGATTCTCTCCTCAGCACATGCGTACCGATTTCATGGATAATAAGTTGTTGGAGTTTACTCGGAGAAAGTTTTCTTTCTTGGGGAATAAGGATAGTTTTTTGTTCATGATTGACGCTTATGGTAGATTTGCTTGTAGTGACAATATCAACACGCCACCCCGTAATATGGAGTGCTTTGAGCGATTGTACAAAGGCAAGTTTAATTTGTTCTGCTGTATAGATCATATTTTCCGTATCATCCAGTGGTGCAGTAAAGAGCTTGTGCATAGCACTAATCGTATTCTGACGTACATGGTCAATGAGCAAATTGTGTGGCAGAGGACGTGCTTGACTCAGGAGATCACTCGCTGGCATGCGTTTTGCCAACTGCTCTCCTACTTTTTGCACATAGCTTGGCCAATCAGCAGATTGGCAACGAGCAATCAGTTCTCCCAACACCTGACAATCATCTGCAAAGACCTCAATCGATGGTTTGCCGTATATAAATTCTGTTTGCTTTTGAAACTCCCTGTCATCTCATGCCAACGTTGCCTCAAGTAATTTAATCTCAGCAAGCTTTTCGTTGATTTTCCAAACATATGCTCTTTTGACTGCATCGTTGGTCTCCTGCGCTACGATATCTTCTTTGAGTGAATTGAGTCACTGCTCCCATTGTGCGAGTTTCACGGCATCAATATACGGATAGTCAAGTATTGGGTGCGTATTTGTCCCACAAAAAAATAATTCTTTTTGCATCTGTCTCCACTCTGCATCGCCATCGAGATAGGTATACGCTTGAAAAGCACCCACCTCCAAAAACCTTGGATATCGCTTGGCATCCAAGGGTGTGCGTTCATGTTGTTGTGGAGGAGAGACCGGTGGTTTCATGTCAAAAAAAATGCTAGACAATCTCAGTATAGAGAAAGCTAGCATCCTTGCAAGAAATAGCATAGTAGAGACAGAAATTACGTTGACATAGCGAAGGGTTAGGCAGAGGTTTCTTCAGGAGTACCTGCTTCTTCTTTTGCATCACCCTCTTTTTTGATATCTTCTTTCTCTGCTCGTGGTCTTCGCATCTTGATGATTTTGCCGTTGGTGATTTTGGTCAACGGATCCTCAGGCATACACAAATCCATTTGATTGGAATCGTAGAGGTCGATTCTGCCATTTTCCATAGCGAGGTTGACCGCTCCTTCGACGATCGCGATAGCTCCTTTGAGGTGTTGCTTGGGAGATAAGACTGCACAGATCACGCCTGCTTGTCCTCTCTTCATCTCGCCTCTCGCCTTTTGGAGGAAGATATCTTCACTAGAAACCATCTTGCCGTTTTGCTCATCATGGATGAAGACAAAGGGCTCACCTTGGTAGACGAACATATCTGCTACTTTGTCATCTTCGAGAATATCAATTGCTTTGACACCACCAGATGTCTTGCCCATAGGTCTCACCAGGCTTTCAGCGAAGATCAGAATTCTCCCCTGCTGAGAAATAATACCGATCTTTTGGTCCTTTTTGAGGGGGATAACCTTGATAATTGACTCATCCGGAGCCAAATCCATGACGATGGTCGGGAATTTCCTGAAGGTAAGTAAGAGATCTTTTTTGATCTTCTTGATATTATTCTTGTTGGTCAGGAAGACGAGGTAATCAAAATCAAATCCCATAGTTTCAGAGAAAACGAGATGTGATTTGAGACCGAACTCTTTGACGATATCGAGTGGTGGTGACTGGAGCGTGAATTTACCAAGATCCTTGAGTCTCTTCACTACCAATTCACCTTTGTCAGAGAGTGCCACAATGTGGTCCTGGTTGTGCGTCTTAGTATAGGTCCAGGTGCCTTCTGGGATGTTGAGTAATCTAGACTGGTAGAGTACTTTGACTTTGTAATCATGCCCAATCCAGGTAATGACGGGCTCTTTGACTAACTCATCCAATTTCTTGAGTTGTTTGATATTTGATTCGAGCTCATAGACTGCCTGGACATTGTCGGACACTTGCGTCAATCTTGCATCACCATAGTTTTTCTTGATATAGTCCAACTCGTCTGTGACGACCTTGTCCAATTTCTTGGGATTGTTGATCACCTCAGTCAAGAAATCGATCAATTTTTTCTTGTCGCCAATTTCATCGAGAATTTTCTTGATCTCCAATCCAACCAAGGTTTGGAGTCTCAACAAGAGAATATACTCTGCTTGCGGATCACTGAAATCAAATTTCTTCATCAAGTTTTGTTTTGCATCCTCTCTCGTTTGTGATTTCTTGATCGTTTCAATGACTTCATCCAAGATATCGATAGCTCTTTGGAGGCCTTCGAGGATGTGTAATCTATCGGTTGCTTTGGCAAGTTGAAACTTAGATCTACGCAAAACTACCAATCTTCTAAACGCCACGAACTCTTCGAGCAACTGTTTGATATTCAAATGTCTCGGTTGTACTCCCCCATCGGTCAAGACTACATTGTTGACATGGAAGCTTGTCTGGAGCTCAGTATATTTGTACAACTTGGTCAAAATCTGATCTCTGGAAGTTCATTTTCTGAGAACAATAGTTACTCTCGTCACATTTTTGGATGATTCGTCAGTCAAATCGATGACACCGTCTAGTTTTTTGTCGTTCACTAAATCACCAATCTTAGCTACCAAAGTTGATTTATTTACCTGGTAGGGAATCTCATCGATCACGATCACGTCCTCTTTCTTTTTGTTCTGTTCCATGTGTACCTTGCCACGCATGATGATACCACCTCTTCCCTTGCTATATACTTCCTTGATATTGAGTGAATCGAAAATAATACCTCCTGTTGGGAAATCTGGTCCTTTGATAATTTCCATAATTTCATCAATTGTTGTCTCCGGGTTTGCAATCAAGGCTAAGCTCGCATCTATGACTTCCGTCAGATTGTGTGGAGGCATATTGGTAGCCATACCAACCGCAATACCCATTACTCCATTACAGATTTGATAGGGGAATTTGGTAGGCAAAATAGCAGGCTCTTGACGAGATTGATCATAATTATCACGTCGATCTACGGTGTCTTGTTCAATATCTTCAAGCATTTCTTCTGCAATTTTGGTCAGTCTTGCCTCGGTATACCTCATCGCAGCAGCTTCATCACCATCGACCGAACCGAAGTTACCTTGGCCATCAATGAGCGGATATCTCATACTAAACCCTTGTGCCAATCTCACCAACGCATCATACACCGAGCTATCGCCATGTGGATGATACTTACCCAACACCTCACCGACTACGGCAGCACATTTTCTATGCTTCGCACTGTGCATCAATTTCATATCATACATTGCATACAAGATTCTTCTCAAAACTGGCTTGAGACCATCTCTTACATCTGGCAACGCACGAGAAACGATGACCGACATCGCATAGGTAATATATGACTGGGTGATCTCCTGCTCCACCGGTCTCATAAAAATTTCTTGGTTGATACCTACTTCAGCCTCTACCGGTACAACATACTCCTCCTCTACGATTTCAGGAATAATTGCAGAAAGATCTTCTGCTGGTTTTGGGGCCTTGGCTTTTGGTATTTTGTTGTACTTCTTTGGCTTGTTGTCGTTGGTTTCTTTTTTCTTGGGCATGGAACTGTGCGAAAATAAACAATGCACCCTTATACGCATTGTGGTCACGATTGCAAGTTGAGGAAAAATATAGCAAGCATCAGCTCATCATAAGCCAAAACTTGCGTACCCACACGCATCATATGCTCTCATAAAGAAATATGCGTTCTCTTGACTTATCTGTACAAATAAATATACTGATGGAGTCATATACATTATTCACGCAAAATTTTATAGAAATGGGATTATTAATTGCTGCAATTATTGCACTCGTTCTAGGTGTAGTAGTTGAGCTCACGGGGGAGAAATTCACTTTTAACTTTACCAAGTGGTTTGATCTTGGGTACATACTTACCGTATTATTTATATTGGTAGGAGTAGCGCTCGGAGGCGTGCAAGGCGGAATGATTACGGGAAGCTGCTTCGCAGGAGCCTGGGCACTCACAAATATAATAAGGTTCTCTGCATAGCTACTGGCTACTTCTCTCCCGCAATGGATCCGTATCGGATCCTTTTTTTATATCTTAAATCTTATTTCTTTATGTCAACCCTCTTTTATTTCTTTTGATCTTGCAAAACTCCTGACCTTTCACTACAAAGAAAAGGAGTATACACTCACTATGAGTTTTGTCCTTCTTGTTGCTCTCTTTGACGTTCTGTTTTCCCTGACATATGTACCGGTTTTCTGCTTCCAGAGCTATGTATAGCTTGCTAAAAGCTTACCTACGCCACAGCACATGAGCCCCTTTCTTTGGAGAAAGCACACCATTTACGTACAGAGACGCTAACGAGAAGATGACTCACCTCATTCTTCTTTAGTATTACCATCACATATAGCACATGGCCAGTCTCAGTTGGATT
>JAYREU010000001.1:0-15531 GCA_041908765.1 Candidatus Absconditabacterales bacterium | reverse complement strand
GGTATTGGTATCGCCATAGGGTTTATCTTGGGTAAAATGACTTTCGAACGTTTATTGACCAGCAAGAAACAAGCAGCAGAAAACTTCGTGACCAAGGCAGAAGCTGAAGCTAAAAAAGTAGCACAAGAAGCAGAATTTAAAGCACAAAGATTGGTAGAAAAGACAGAAAAAGAACTCGAGCACAAACAAAAGAAAATTGATCAGTACGAAGAAAGAATCGCTCAAAAAGAAGAAAAACTGGATCAGAGAATGGAAAAACTCGAGGAAAAGAAAGAAGAAATGAACAAAAAATCACTTGAGCTCGAAAAACTCGTTGAAGAACAACAAGGGAAACTTGCAAGCATTGCACAGTTGACACCCGAGCAAGCGAAACTCCAGCTCTTTGAACAACTCGAACAAGTGCACAAAGAAGAAATTGCAAAATTCATCAACAAGATGAAGCTCATCAAAGAGGAGGAATCCAAAGAAGATGCAGCCAAAATTATTGCCAAAGTACTCCCGAGAGTTGTGCAAGAAGGATTGAGTGAGCATTTGACGACTATGGTAGATCTCCCGACCGAAGACATGAAAGGGAAAATTATTGGAAGAGAGGGAAGAAATATTTCTAGCTTTGAGAAAATTACAGGAGTTGAAGTCACGATTGATGATACGCCTTTGACGATCAAACTTTCTTCATTTGATGCAGAAAAGAGATTTATCGGGGCAGAAACGATGAAAAAATTATTGAAGGATGGCAGAATCAATCCTGTCTACATCGAAAAACTCTATGATGAAACTGTCAAAGAAACCCAAGAGCTCTTTATCAAAAAAGGTAAAGAAACACTCGCTAAGCTCAATTTGGGTATGATGAAACCAGAAATTGTTGAACTCATCTGAAGATTTCATATCAGATATAGTTATGGACAAAATCTTTTGCTCCACAGTATTGAGGTAGCGAGACTTTCTGAGTTATTGGCAAATGAATTGTGACTCAATGCTGAGCTTGCCAAAAAAGCAGGACTCCTCCACGACATTGGAAAAATTGAAGCGTGAAATGGCGAAGCACATACCAAGGTAGGGGCAGAAATTTTGAGAAAACACAAAATGCATGACTGTATCGTCAATACGGCAGAAGGACACCACTTTGATGTAGAACTCCTCTATCCTGAAGCTCGGGTCGCAACTGCTGCAGATATTGTTTCTGCGTCTAGACCAGGCGCAAGATTTGATACCAAAGAGCTCTTTATCGAAAGAATGAGTAATCTTGAAAACCTAGTTGGATCTATTCCTGGTGTGCAAAAGACCTTCATTATGCAAGCGTGAAGAGAGATCATGACCTTCTTCAACCCAGAACTCGTAGATGATATTGCACTAGAGAGACTTACCCAAGAAATAGGACAAAAAATTGAAGACCAACTTGACTACCCTGGAGCTATTAGAATTATTGGTATTAGAGAACAAAAAGTTATCCATAACCTCAGATAGAGCATTTATTTTTGTTTCTCGCACGGCATGTATCCGTATATTACGTTGGGATCTATTACGTTGTATATGACGTGAATTGGGCTTCTGGTGGGGGCTTTGGTTTTTTTGTGGACAGCAAATCGATATGCAAAAAAACATGCATTAGAGATGACGCACTTCTTTAGTACATTCTCGTTGGGTGTTATTATTATTTATTTGTTGGGCACGTACACGCGATATCTCATTGAAGATTTTGTTATCTTCCCTATTGATCGACAGTATCGAATATTATATCTTAGTCCGTATGGATATAAGTTTCACTTCCTTGGAATTGTTGCTGGGATGATGACTACGTGACGGTTATTTCTCAAAAAAGTGCCCGAAAGCACCCACGATGCTTGGATTAGTACCTTGTGTCATGCATTCTTGTTGGCGTTGCTTCCTATCGGCATTGGCTTGGTATTGGGAGATAATTTCATTGGCAAGCCCGTAGAATCTGGATGGTATGTCTCTGCTCTCTTGGCAGAAAGCAAAGTAGCTGCCTATGATAGAGTGATTCCTCTAGGACTCTATTTAGCACTCTTTGGACTCATTGGACATATTCTCCTCGCACGACGAGAAGGGAATCACAAACGTTATGCTGGATATCGGTGATGGGCATGTATTTTTTTGTTTTTGGGCGTTCTCCTGATCTTTCAACAATATGTGAGACATATCGTCATACGTGTAGGAGGATATGCGCGAGACATCAAACAATACCTAGCATTTGGACTTGCTCTTCGACGATTATACCATGCATGGAAAAAACACAGATCCCTTTCTTAATTTTTCTTGTTGTCATTCATGAGACTCCAGTTTACTGCTCAAGATAGTATCTACAAAATTTTCAAAACGATTAGAAAAATACCCAACTACAAAGAGGTACGTATTTTTATCGATCCCAAACATAGCTTTTTTGAGAACCCTCGACGAGGCAAAGAAATCAAAGAAACCATCGAAAAAAAACAGCTGAGTGCACAATTTATTGTACAAGATTTTACTACCAAAAGATATTTTGAAGATATTGGGGTTCCTATTGTTTTCGAACAATATACCCCCGTGATGAAATTTCTCTGGCAGTGCTATCATCTCCTCTTTGCTACCAAAGACTTTCATAATAACCTCTTCGTCAAACAGAACTACGTTTCCTATTTGGTCCTTGGTGCTGAGCTTGTTGTGATTTTGGGGGTGTTGTATATCTTTTGGGGACTCCTCTCGCCCAATGCGGTAGTGACGTTGACCCCTCAGTATACTATCAAACCCCTCATCTATAATTTTCGCTATTATCCCCATGCAGGCTGACTTCCAGAGACAGGGAGGAAGTTTCTGTCCCTGCCCTATTTCACCTGATCAGTCCCCTTCGAGCAGGAGATGACCATCAATGTACAAAATATCAGCTTCTCTACTACACAAGCACAAGGCGAAGTAATTATTTATAATACGTTACCTGAGCCACTCTCCTTGGTGGCTGCGAGTAAACTTGTTGGTCCAAACGATATTCTCTTTGTCACTGACCAGTCTGCGGAAGTGCCTGGAGGAAGTGAAGCGCTTCCTGGGTCTGCGCGTGTACGTGTGACTGCGATAGCAGAAAGAGAGAATGGAGAACCCATTTGAGATGAAGGCAATATTGCCAAATGAACACGCCTTTTGATCAAAAATCTTGCAGAAAGTAGTGAAATGCAGCGTATTTATGCAGAAGCTAGCATACCCTTTGTAGGAGGAGCAACAGAAGCGCAAGGGACTGTTTTGGCGGAAGATATTGAGAAAATTGAACAAAAAATTACTGATCATGTCCAAGAAAAGAGAAAAGAACTCCTCCAAAGTGCCTTTACGCAACGTGATGGCTATATTCTCTTATTTGATGACCTCATTACCGTTGATATCCAAGAATTTAATACTACCTCACACGAAGGTGAAGCAGCAGCGTTTATTGACGGGAAACTCAAGGGTAATATTAACTTTTTCTACGTCACTTGGGCTGATTTACTCACCGCTACGCAATCATACTTGGCAGCAAGACCAAGTGAAGATCTCTATCAAGTTACTCCAGATGCCAATAGTGTCACCTTCTTCACCTATACACGTCATGATTCATACGACCTCTTGATTATTCCAACACAGGTAGATCTGATTTATAGTTATCATTTTGCACTAGATGGAAATGGTCTCTTAGCTGAAATCAAAGAAAAGATAGCATGACTTGATACGGCATCTGCATTAGCTGTTTTGATGAGTTACCCAGAAATTGGTGCTGCCGACATCACTATTAGTCCAGGACGGTATACGACACTCCCTTCATTAGCGTCCAAAATCCGTTTTCGCTTTCCGGAAAGCCAATAGCTAGATGAGAAATACCAGGAAAAATGGCTTTTAAAAGCCAAAATACAACGAATTAGACAAAGAGGTGATAACTTATTGTTATCAAAAAAGGCTATCACTTCGTACGACAAAGGAGAGAGTGAACAAAAAGGGCTATAGATTGCACATTTAAATAAAAAAATTTTAAGTTTTTCACTCTTGAAAATGTGGTGCGTCTAACTACAAGTACTACATCTTGTAGATAAAAATAGAAAACTGCTACTATATATTGTGTTTATTCAAAAAATTACGTGTCGTAAAGAGATGCGCCATGTTTTTTCTTTGTCTTTGATTTTATTTATCTCAATATACATTGTTCACTATGACTATTATTTGAAAGAAGCATGTATTAGATGGCACTAAGGTAAGCAATAGACAAAGTGTCTTCAAAGATTTGTACACCAAACAAAAACAAGCGGTTTGGTTTCCTGAGGAGATTAATATTCAACAAGATATCAATGACTATCAATCATTAGCAAATGATGAAAAAGAACTCTTCCACCAACTCGTTGCCTATTTCACTACCACAGAACTGTTGGTACAAAATGTGTTGGGTGAATCTTTCTACCCCTATGTGATTGATCCGAGAGCCAAAATGGCGATGACTATCCAGATGTTCATGGAGGATATTCACAGTGATTTTTTTGAAATCATTCTCAATAGTTTCAACCTCGACCACGAAACCCTCTATCTCATTGCCGAAAAAAACCCTCTCATCAAGAGAAAACAAGAAATGGTTGCTCATTATGCAAACAAGATTTCTGTAAGCAATGGTGGCGTAGATCCTGATACCCTCGAAGGGAAAAAAGCTATTTTGATGGCAATTTTGATCAATAATGTTATCCAAGAAGGCACCTGGTTTTATAGTGGTTTTGCGCTCTTCTTCGCTATGAGAGAGACCGGCAAAATGACCAATATCTGCAATGGTGTAGACCTTATCTTGATTGATGAAAGTTTCCATATGAGACTCGGAGTAGAGATGGTACTAGGTATTCTCGAGGAAAATCCTGAAATCACCCAAGACCATGTCTTCGTTCAAAATGTACAACAATGTATTGTAGATGGGACAGAACTTGAACTCCTCTTTCTCAAAAGCTTACTCGGTGACAGACAAATCTTTGGACTCAGTTACAACGAAATGGAAAGTTACCTCAAATATGTAACCGACAGAAGGCTCGAAGAACTTGGTTTCCCTCCGCATTATCATATAGATCACAACCCCATTAAATTCCTAGAAAAACAAGATCTTATGACCCTCCAAAACTTCTTTGAGACCACCCCAAACCAATACACTAACTTCTAAATACTCTTTTACTTCTTCCTAACTACAACGGGTATCATGGCAAAAGTCGTTATTCACAGAGATGGGACACAAGAAATTTTTCAAACAGAGAAGATTATCCAAGCAATTCAACAAGTGATTGAGCCACTCAAACTGAGTGACCCATTCATTCCTATGTTCAAAATTATCAAAAATTTTGAGCTCAAACTTCCTGATCAAATCAGCACCAACGAAATTGATCGTTTATTGCTCAAAGCTATTGAAGGATTGATTAGTGATGATGCTATTTATGATGCTATCGCTACGGCACAGCTCGTGAAAATCATCAACAAAAGCGTCAATACCTATTTCAAAAGCTTCAGAGAGTATATTGAATTTGCCGTACAAGAAAAACTCTTGAGTACAGATCTCCTCAATTTCGATCTCGACACGCTCGAACTCAGTATCAACTATGATTTTGACAAAGAGTTTAACTATTTTGGGCTTGATACCCTCCAAGATAGATATCTCGTCAAAAATCGCCAAAAAGCTATCATTGAAAAACCGCAATGGATGTGGATGAGAGTAGCTATGGGACTCTCTTTGCTCGAAGCAGACAAAGAAGGCTACACGCTCAAACTCTACAAGAAATTTGCACAATTGAAATATATTCACTCAACTCCTACCCTCTACAATGCAGGGACTCCGCACTCACAATTGAGTAGTTGTTACATAAATGTCTTGGAAGATAGTATGGAAAGTATTATGGAAAAAGCTACAGAGACAGCATATTTCGCGAAATTTGCAGGAGGCGTGGGCACCTCTATCACCAAGCTCAGAGCAAGTGGTTCTCATATCAAATCACTCAATGCTAAATCTAGTGGTCCTATCCCTTTCATCAAAATTTTCGACACCGTCATCAACTCCATTATGCAAGGAGGAAGAAGAAGATCATCACAAGTGATCTATATGGAGCCACGGCATTACAATTTCGAAGAATTCCTCGATCTCAAAGAAACCAACGGTAATGACTATGTCAGAACGAGAAGTCTCAATACCGCATGTTGGATTCCTGATGAATTCATGCAAAGAGTCATTCACGATGATAACTGGTATTTGGTAGACCCAGCAGAGTGTCCCGAGCTTACCACCACCTGGGGTAAAGAATTTTCTGCAGCCTACCAGGCAATATGTGATCGTGCTGATGCAGGTGATATCAAATTATTCAAAAAAGTAAGAGCACAGGACCTCTACAGGGATATGCTCATGAGAGCTGCAAAGACAGGTAACTACTGGCTCAACTTCAAGGATAGACACAACGAAAAAAATCAAGCTCCCAACTATAGCCTCATTCATTCATCTAATCTCTGTACTGAGATCAGTATCCCCAACAACGAAGGAAGTACTGCAGTGTGTACACTCGCTTCTATCAATCTTGCACGTATTATTGATACCAAACTGACTCACCAAGTTGATCTCAAACAAATGAGTGTTGAACAAAAAGCTAACCTCATCAACTGGGAAGAACTCAAAGATACTGTCCACACAGCGATTAGAGCACTCGACAATGTTTTGGATATCAACTACTATCCTTCAGAGGCATCCAAAAAGAACTCTCTCGACCTCAGACCACTGGGATTGGGTGTCATGGGATTGGGTGAATTGTTGATTCAATTACATATACCATACGAACACAAAGACGCACTCACTTTGTCAGATCAGCTAGGCGGATTTATCTATGCAGAAGCACTTGCAGCATCTGCACAACTTGCTACTGAGAGAGGTACCTTTGGTGATTGGTCAGCAGATCGCTACAGTTATGGACCAAGAAGAAATGCGCTCTTGCTTGCTATTGCCCCAACTGCGTCTATTAGCAATATCGCTGGTACTTCTAGTGGTATCGAAACCTTCTTTGCAAACGTCTACTCGAGAGAAACGCTCAGTGGCAAATACACTATCATCGTCAAACAGCTCGTTGATCAACTCAAGGAAGCTGGTATGCGAAACGAAGAAATCAAGAATAAGATTATTGCTCAAGGAGGTAGTGTTCAGCATATCGCTGAACTTGATGGACACCTCGATAAACAAATTTTTAAAACAGTCTATGAAACCACACCTTTCTCACAAGTGGATATAGCTGCCGTCTGGCAGAAACATGTAGACCAAAGTATCTCGAGAAACATGTATATCAAGGAAGAACTCAGGGATAACCTCTTTGACATCTACGTCTATGCATGGCAACAAGGTCTCAAATCTACCTACTACTGCTTCATCGAAAAAACTATCCAAGGCGAAAAATATAACCAAAAGATCAACAAGAGAGGAGAAAGAACTGGTTTTGGCAAAGCAGTTGCTGCATCGACTACGGCTGCAGGATTGGGCACACCAACCCCAGAAACAACACAACCCACTACTCATGGTTTCCGTGGACTCGATCCCAAACAATTGACAGCAGAACAAAAGATTGATCTCGAACAACAAATGAGATCTTCCAAATGAGATGAGTATGTCGATCAGCTCAAAGCAGGTACTCTCTACAACGGCGCATGCCCTATCGACCCCTTTGAAAAAGTAATGTGTACTAGCTGCCAATAGCTTTCTATTGACTTATCAACCTGTTTCATTATACGGGACGCATTTGTTTGTCCTTTACGTTTATTTATGCTCTTGGAAGTCTTTAGAAAAGATTTTGACTCGCGACTACACGTGTTTGTTGCCCAAAAACTGGCTAGCGTAAGTACACTTACCCATGCTACAGCAACAGATGCTATGCGAGCCTATCTTGCGCAGTTTATACAACAAGGGAAGCGTGTGAGACCGTACCTCGTTTTTTTGCTTGCCAACGAAACTACTCGTCTCAGTGCAGAACAGCTCCAAGCTGCCTGTATAGCTCATGAACTTGTCCACACGTTTGCACTGATTCACGATGATGTGATGGACCAGGGAATCACAAGACACGGATCTCCCACCTATCATCTAGCTATTCAAAAAATGAACTCCTATGCACAGGTAGAGCCTGCGATGAGTCAAGCTATTTTGGTGGGCGATCTAGTCCTCGCCTGGGCGACACAAATATTTACTCAAGCAATTACAGATCCCAAGGCACAAGATCTTTTCTTCCGTATGCTTGATGAGGTCATGATTGGTCAAAGTGGTGATATTCATCTCTCCAATAGTCCTCTCCAAGAGAACAATAGCACTATTATTGCCAAAGACACCTTCAAAAGTGCTCATTATACGTTTTGCAAACCACTCATGGTGGGAGCAACTCTGTGATGAAGTAGCGATGTCGCTGGCTGGGAAGAATTGGGTATATCACTGTGACTTGCCTATCAACTCAGAGATGATTATATGGATCTGGTGTGAGGGCACGACAACAAAACGTGTTTCTCAGATCTCCACGAAGGAAATCAAACACTACTCCTCCGGTACGCACTTGCACATCTCAATGCAACCGACCGTCAACAACTAGCGGGATACCGTTGAAAACTCCTCTCTCCAGAGGAACAATCTATAGCTACCGCACTCATCGAACGCTCTGGCGCACTCGACTATGGAAAACAAGAAGTGACTCGCCTCCTAGAAGTTGCTACACAACAACTCACAGCACTTTCTCTCCCAGGATCAGCTATTCATGCAGGTATTAGTGACTTAATTAACAAACTTCGTATATAAAAAAACAGTTCACACATCAAAAAAAATGACTACAAGTAGTCATTTTTAGTTTGGTATAAAAAACTATTCCTTGGGCAATCCGTAGGTGATGCGCTCACCGTCTTCGTATGCTGCCTCATCGTCATCATCTAGAGGAAAATCATCCTCATCCTCATCTTCATCATAATCATCGCCAATTATCATTTCATCTTCATCATCATGGTTAGGCATTTGTTTATCATCTCGTCCTTTTGCTCGCATCATACAGAGAGAAAGAAGTAAAAGAGATAGGTGTTTTGTACGAGAACCAATAAAAATTGCAAGATTATTTGTCAGGAGGTGGAGATAAGGTATCTAGTGGAAATTCTTTGGGGAGTGTAGAAATGAGAGAATCATACAACATACGAAGTTGGAGAGTATCCTCAGATTCGGATTGTTGCTCCATCTGATGCATCAAGGTATCATGTGGATCAATACGTCTGCTACGTCCCTCCCCACGCAAATCATCCAAAATGTACTGCATATCAGCAGCTGACACGAAACTCACATGATGATGTAATCACGCTCCTTCTCAGTGCGATTGGGCAATGACAAAACAATCAGGTCAGAGAGCACGATAGCGAAATCCATAAATCAATGGTGTGCCTTCATCCAAAAATGCATGCAATGCCCAGGCAGTAGGGGCATCATATACGCCAATATCAATTGCATTACCAAATCCATGAAGCGCAAATAATTTGTATGCACCTTGGAGACGGCCTTGTGAAAAATGATGTCTTCATCACGTCAGAGTGATCTTGTGATTGAATTGAGGTGCCATTTGTCCTGCTACCCAGGTAGCTTCACCGTCGTGCCCCGTTTCTGTACCTCATCTAATGACCAGTTGTGGTGGTCTAGATAAAGTAAATGCTTCTTTTACCTGCTGCTTCAGTAAGGTACATCACGTGACTACAATAGGTTGCAGGCCATGTAAACAGGTCCTAGTGGTATTTGCTTCTCTACCACATTCATCAAATCCATAAAAAGAAGAACAGACGATCATACCAGCGTTGGTGAGAATATTCTCGGCGTGAGCATGAGGGAGATGTTCTGTTTCTATTGTTTGACAGACATTGTCCTTTTCGAGACGTCGTTGCTGAGACCGAGTAGAATCTTGATCAAAAGAGACGAAGTCAGGTACAGAAGTGTGTGGTGCAACTGAATATAATGCTAGCAATGCTTCAATAACATCTTCGTCACCCAACTCATCAATATACTTGAAAAAAGTAGGTGATAAAACATGCGTCTTGCCAGAAGCATGCTTTGCGTATGCGTATTGTAGTTTTACGTATCGTTGATATGCAGGGAATGCGGTACGATTTCTTTGCCTAGCTCGTTTGCTCATATAGAACGATACCTCGCCCCAGGTGTCATGACAGTGGTCTAGGATACGTGCTAGATTTGTCGTTCACTTGTATGCTCTTTTCTCTCCCAGAAAGTCAGTAGCAGAAGATATAGTCTCCAGTGGTGGAAGCGGGGCTTTCATCTCAAGTTGGGGATGTTGGTCTACTAGCGCAAAGATACTTTTCTCAGCTGGACGCCTCACCCATGTACGTATGTGTTGATGAAAATGCTGCAGAGGAGATGTGGGAGGTGTAGGTCTGAGCTCCCTCTCATGTGTTGGATCAAGTAATGTCAATGAAGCGTCTGCTTGCAAGGTAGTTCAAATGCGCCCTTTGTAGTGGTCTACAAAAAACGAACAGCCTAAGAGAACCGGAATGAGAAGGTATTTTTTCTGGTCAGGACGAAGAGATAATCACATCTCTCTTCGAGAAAAAATAAATACAAACACTCTAGCAGAATAGAGAACATTTTCAAGTACAAGTACGCTAAATGAGCACAGTATCTGCTCTTTTCATGTGTTGACATAAACTTATTATTATATTTTATTCATCTTTCTCTTGCATTTGTCGAACATATGCGTATCGATGAAAAAAATAATCATATGGCAAGGAGAAAAATGTTTGTGAATGCTCAGGGCGAAAAAGTCTTTGAGCGAAAATTACCACAAGTTGGTATCAACCAACTCGAAAAAGAAACACGGCCCAAAAATCAAAAAACACCAAGTCAGCACAATGAGGCTGGCATTGAAAAGAATCTGATAGCTCCCTAAGGAGCTGAGTCAGTAGTAGGAAGCACGAGTCGGAATCCGTCTCGTGTTTTTTTTTGAGAACAAAAAAAGGTGCTGCATGCAGCACCTAGGATGGAGATTTTTAGCTTTTTAATTTTGCGTATATGGAGTCATTGCACCATATCCTGCATTGAACGCAGCCTCTACTCCCTTGGAAAAGAAGAAGTTGGAGAACATATTTTCTTCTGGAGTTGGGTTTTGTAGGTGTGCTGCTCGGCAGCTATTATCAAAGCCGGCTCTGATAATCTCTTCGTACGACAAAGAGGCATTATATTTCATCAAGAACATCTTCTCGTAGTTTTGAAGAGTAGTTGCCACTCCTTGTAAATAATAAGCAGCAGATAACTTCATAGCCTCTATAAGGGTACGTCTCCTTGCTTGGGTTATAAATATGTCAGACATGTTTTCCCAACGAAGGTTTATAGCGTGCTTGGAAAGCACCTCCCAACCCTCTCGAGCCAATTGAGACACTGCCTCATCGGGGGAGATGCTTGGAGAGAAGAAATAGCAACTCACAAATAGTTTACTTCTCTTCTGTGCAGTCACGAAAAGAAAATTGTTTTCAGGTAGCATAGTTTTGTTTTTGATGATTGGTAATGAACTCCTCCTGTTTTTTATATTTTTTATGTGAACAGGGAGATTACAAATTTGGGGAGTTAGTAGAGATAGGTATCGAAGTCATCATCGTGCAGGGTATCTTTTTCTATATCATTCTCAACTTCTTCGATAACTTGTGCAATTTGTTTGATAATCTGATCATCATCTCGTGGCTCAAGTTGTTTGTACTGACATTCTTGTACGTCCTGCAAGACAATAGCCAAAACCCTAGAACACAAGTACGTGATCTTCGTTTTCGACGAGAATGAAATTCCCTCCTCAGTACACATTTTTTGTGCTGTCAAAAGTGAACTCCTCCAACCTCTGAGTATCTCTTCTGTTCTTTTTTGAGCTTCACCATAGGCATCAAACCTATTTCGATCCATGCTTTGCGAGATTGTCTGATAAAAATACACTATGCACTTATTATGGGATTTCTTGTACAAAGCAAGGCCCTCGTTAAAACGAGGGCCTGAGGAAGATGACACAGTTTTAAACAGTGATTTGTACCATTTTCCCCTGCACCATACCCACAGTGGGATTGGTGAGGTATGTTTTCACTCCCGGCAGGTCCAATGCATTCAACCATACAATCGCCTGCTCCGCACGTTGACGGAACTGAGAGATGGTGGCATTGCCTACTGGTTGACCGGTCACCACCTCGACGATCTTCATTTGATCACGAAGGTTAATGCCCAGTGAGGTCCATCCTCGCAGATGGCCAGTGAGGGCAAAATTTTGCAATGCAACCAAATTGGCTGCGGGAAACGAAACGGTCTTGGAATTCATATTATATTTGTTTTGGTGAGGCTTGTCTATACTTATTTCATATCATTTTTCAAGTCTTTGTCAATATTTCATTTTGTGGTCTCTGGTGCGGGTTCCTGAAGTGGGTCATGACTTTTGATAATGGGTTCGAGGGATTCTTGGATATAGCCACCTAGATGTGCAAACGACTGATCTGGGAGGTAGAGCAAGAGCAATCCAATACCTATCGAGAGGATATTGGACAGCACAGGATCATGGACGATGAAATACAAATCTATGAGATTTCGGATACCTCTCCAAATAAATACCAAACCAATTCACAAAACAACGTTTGGAATAAACGAACTACTCCACTTGAAACTCACACCAGCAAAATTCGAGCGTAGGTGATGCTTCGCCTGCTTGATAATGTGACGTAATCTGTGATAATGCCTGCTACTACGGCTATGCATAAGAAAGGTAAAATAAAACGATATATTCAAGTATACCTATACATGATATTTTTGTCAAAAAAAAACCCTTGGCAAACTACCAAGGGGGTAAAACTAATTTCTCGTACACGGAACCATTTGCTCATACGAACAATAATGAAAGATACTTACCCCTACCTCATAAAAGAAACATATAAAGTCATGTGATGACTCAGGATAGCCACATTCCAAGTGGGTGAGCAAAACTTGATCATCAATATCTTGCAACAAAATGAGTATTTCACCCTTTTTTCTCCAATGCGCACCCATCCCTCCATCAGAAATAATTTTTTCAAAATGATCCATGACATAGTGAGAACCAAAACTAACTAATTCTCCGACAAACTGGTAAACACTTTGTCTCGAATCGTACGTGGTTAGATAATCTAACAAAAGTGCAATTGTTGGATACTTTGGCAAATCAATTTCAAAGTACACCAATACGTCGTATCCAAACTGTCTGAGGTGACGAACTTGATTGATATCATAACTCCCTTGCTCTATGTGAGCAAACACCTTCTGATGTTGTCGTGCAACATAGATGGTCATCAATTGTGAATGATCTGAAAATTGATTCATATATCTTTGGTTTTTTTATACATACAAATTAGGTAAACAAAAAATAAATGCAAATATTTTTTCTTTTAATTTGATTATACAAAAAAAAATTGTGAATTTTCATTAATAACATCACATCTTAGTTTATTGCATAGAGTTTTTTTTAAAAAAAGTACAATTTGCTCTTGCAAAAATTAATAGTAATGTATAAGTAGATTGTTTTTAGTTTTTCTTTTCGAATGGCAACAATCGCAAAAAAACCTGCTGCTAAAAAAGCAGCGCCTGCAAAGAAAGCTGTAGCTAAAAAAGCTCCAGCTAAGAAGGCTCCAGCTAAAAAGGCTGTAGCTAAGAAGGCGCCTGCTAAAAAGGCTGTAGCTAAAAAAGCTCCAGCTAAAAAAGCAGCTCCTGCTAAGAAGGCTGTAGCTAAAAAAGCTCCAGCTAAAAAAGCACCTGCTAAGAAAAAATAGTTTTCACTAACAAGTGCTTAGACAAAAAAGGAAGAGTTCGCTCTTCCTTTTTTGTTAATTGGAAATTATTTTCTGAAATTTGCACCAATTGCTTGCGAGATATGGGTGAATCCATCTTTTTGCATCAAAGACACTATTCACGCATTGATCTCACCAATGAGCTGAGGTCACTGAAAAATCATACCGGTGATCAACTGTATGAGTGTTGCTCACTGTCTGATCTTGTGATATGCATCCTCAGGAGAGAAAATTCATCCTACACCTACTATATGTAACTGATTTCAAAAATGTTTGTATACCTCACCAATAAGCACATCACTCTTGGATTGTGTAGGTTTACCACTTACTCCGCCAGGAAGGGTCGCAATCAATTCTGCATCCACCAAAGTAGATCTCTGCTTCGTAAGATTAGAAATGATGACTCATGCTATCCCAAAATCAATACAGACCTCGACCAACACCTTGATCTCATCTACAGATAGATCTACAGGAAGTTTGACCAAATAGGGTTTCTTCGATTGTCACACATGTACTGCCTCCAATAACATACGAAGACGATCAGGTGAAGTATAATCCTCTCCCCCAAATGCATTAGGACAAGAGATATTGAGTACAAAGCCTTGTAGTTGCTCAACATCATTCAGTATTCCCACAGAAGTAACATAGTCTTGAATCCCTTTTTGGAGATCACAGGTTTCTATGCAGTTAGTTTTGGCGATTGAAACAAAAAGAGGAACCTTGCATTGCGTATGGAGCAAACGTTGTTTTGCTATGTAAGCTCATGCATTTTTGAGGCCATAGTTTACTAGTAACCCTTGAGACTTGAGGAGGCGAAATAATCTTTTTCCGGGGTTACCTCCATAGGGTTTGTAGGTAATTGAACCTACTTCTGTCCGCCCAAATCACACTGCATCAATAATATTGGGTAATTGAATATCTTTATCAAATCATGCTGCCAAGCCTACTGGATTGGGAAAGGTATATCACCAAACTGTTTGCGACAATCATGTATGTGCATAGTTGAAAAATAAGTGCGTTATTCTCCTGGTAAATCACCGAGATCACAAGACATACCCAATACGTCAAAATACCGTATGCATCGTTTCTGGAGAAAACAAAAAAAGGACTGGCTTCACCAGTGTACGATAGCATATTCCAAACAAAAAACGACCCATAAGAACAACAATATTAAAATTATCTCGTATACTCTTGTGGAATACGAACGACAAACTCCAAAAATGTTGCCTCCAGCTCTTTATCTATTTTCTCCTGGAGAGGTAAAAACTCATCCTCCTGCTCCTCATTCAAATAGTCTAACATTTCACCTTCTCGATCACTGATTTCCATAAACCACTTCGCATATGTTTCATCATCTATCATCAAAATACGAGCGAGTTCATCCATATAGTGCTCTTGGTAGCTTGCAATGTGTTGCTGGATGTAGTGTCTGGCATCATCATACATCTCTTGCATATAGGTCATGTCAGGAATAAGTAATACAAAAAATTAGCAAACATGTTCACACCCCAAAAATACTCTTTATTTAATCTTGGAGATCATGCGTATGAAATAGATCTCACATAGGACAATGATGCCGACATACCATCACCAATGAAATGAGGTCAGAACAGGGAATAGTTTAGCCAATAATAGCCCAACGACGATCAAATCAAATTTAGCTACTCCCATATCCACCCATGTCATATGGTGAATAGTTTTGTTAGCAAACCTAAAGAGGTTAAACAT